>DASRWT010000075.1:0-7760 GCA_035654455.1 Candidatus Nitrosocosmicus sp.
ATTCCCCGTGAGCCGGGCGATATTGTTCTTGTAGCCGGCGTGCGCCAGGCTCCCCACGTAGGCGATGGAGCCCGTAGAGAAGACGGCGCCGCCGCTCGGATGCTCGAAGAAGACGATGTCCGCGCGCACCGCGGGAGAGAACCGCCCGTCCGCGCCCGCGAAGGACACGTTCATCTCCTCGTTGACGAGCTGGAAGGCGTTCGAGTGGTCCTCGGAGGAGGCGACCACGAGGGCATGCGCCGGAGATCCCAGGCTCGCGTTGAAGGCGTCCAGCTCGAGCCCGGCGGCGCCGCTGCCGGAGGTGCCGAAGTCGCCGAGGATCTCGTCCTCGATGCCTTCGAAGATGAAGCGCGCCCGCGGGTCGCGGCTGGCGGCGGTGCGGCGGTAGTACGACGAGCGGTCGAAGCCCTGGGCGACGAAGCCGATGCCGGCCAGCGCGTTCGGCGCGCGGCCCTGCCGCCGCCACATCCCGCCGTACTCCCCCGTGGAGCTGTGATAGTACTCGCCCACTGACTCCACCCAGGCGCGGGTGCCGTCCTCCGCCCGCCGCACCTCGAGCAGGCCCGGTTGCGCGGCCGGGTACGAGACGCGCCAGTAGAAGCCGTTGCCGCCCATGTACATGAGCCGCCCCCCGCGCCCGAGATGCGTCTCCAGCGCATCCAGCATCGCGCTGGAGTAGTACTCGGGGTGGCAGCCGGTCAGGATCACCGCGTAGCCCTCGAGCAGCGCCGCGCCCTCGGCGTGGAGATCGTCGTCGGTGATGACGTCGTAGGGCTGCCCCTCGGCCTCGAGCCAGTCCACCAGGCAGAGGTCGAGGAAGAAGTTCCACAGGCGTCCCGTGGGCCGCGTATTGACGATGGGCCGCAGCCGCGAGACGTGGCAGACGCCCGAGCCGTCGGAGTGCGTGTCGTAGGTCGAGCCGCCCAGCTCGGGGTGATACATGAGCAGGAGGTCGGTGGGGTCCACGATGGGCAGCGCGCCGATGTAGAGCTCGGCCGGCCCTTGCCGCATGCGCGCGCGATAGTTCGAGTAGGCGAGGTAGGTCGCGGTCGACGCGAGGAAGGCCGTGCGCGCCCGCGGCCCGCGTCGCGGTGGCCGCACGTAGAACACCACCCAGAACTCCGGGCCCCCGGCCGCCTCGAGCCGGAGCGCGTAGGCGCCGCTGCGCGTGCCGGCGGGAATGGTCAGCGTCAGGCTCGGGGTCCAGCCCGCGTCGTGAAGATCGTCGTCGTGAAAGTGAATGGCGCCGTATTGCTCGGGCGCGACGCGCCAGTCCATCGCCGTGCCATCCCAGTTGTGGCCCGTCACCGCGCGCTTCGGCGCGTTCACCGTCCGGCCGTGGAGACGATTCGACGACCGATCCGTCACCTGGTCCGACGGGATATCGGCGGCCAGGTCCCAGAGGGCGATCGCGTCGGCGTCGGCCGCTCCCCCGCTCCGCTCGGCGGCCGCCGTCTCGAGCTCGGCGGGGGTCAGGGCGCGGCCGGAGACGCGCGGGCGGTCGATCTTGCCGTTGAAGTGCCAGCAGGTCCGGAGGCGGCCCCCCTCGACGCCTTGGCGCGCGGCGGCGAGGAAGAACTCGCCCGGAGGCGCGGCCGTCGCGGACACGGACGCCGTCACCGCCACCGGCCGCTCGAGGCTCGGCGTATGGTCGGACAGCGGCGTCTGGCGCAGCGACACCGTCCCCGCCGCGAGGTCCACGGAGGCCGCGACGTGATACCACCGCCGCCCCGTGAGCGGCGCCCGCGTGGAGACCAGCGCGGCCGCGGGCCCGCTGCCGATCAGGAGCGCGAGCGCGCCCGTCTCGTCGAGGAGGAGCGCGAAGCCGCCGGCGCGGTCCTCGGCCCAGGTGCCCATGATGGCCTGCCGAGCCGGCTCGGGCCGGATGGGCATGCGCGTGGGCTGGATGAAGGCCTGGAGCGTGAAGCGGGTGAGGCCCGCGAAGGCTTCCGGGCGCTCGACGATGGCGTAGGAGCCCGCATCGATGAGCTGGGGGACGCCGTCGTGCTCACCCTCGATCGGCGTGGGGAGCCGCACGGTCCGGGGCCCGGCGCCGGCGGGCCCCGTATCCCCGCACACGAGCCGCACCACCTCCGCCCGATAGCGCCGCGGCCCATCGAGCGTGCCGACCATGAAGCGGATGGTCTCCCCCGGCGCCGCGCTGAGGGGATCGGCGTAACCCAGCACCCGCGGCATGGGGGCATTCATCGGTCGGGCAGCGCCTCGCCGGTCACCGCCTCCCACCGCATCCGGAAGGCCTGCCACTCCGCCGCCTCGAGGCTGTCGAAGCTCCACTCGGGCATGAGCCGGGGCGGCAGGCCATGCGGTTGCTTCTCGGCCAGCGTCCACTCCGCGTGGGGCCGGGTGCACACGAGCAGGAGATTCTGGCAGTGGAGCGAGCCCCGCAGCACGATCAGCACCGCCTGGAGCTCGGGGCTATGCGGGCCGAACGGCCGGCGCTTGAACTCCTGCGCCAGGTCCGTCCGGCGCGGATCGATGGTGAACATGGCGGCGGACTTACTCGCCGGCGGCGTGGGCGCCGGCGATGCGGCCGAACACCGCGCCCGACATCAGTCCCGTGCCTCCCGGGTAGTTGCCGTGGAAGAGACCGCCCACCATCTCGCCGCAGGCGTAGAGCCCGGGGATGGGCGCCCACGACGTGCCGATCACCTGGGCGCGCTCGTTGATGCGCACGCCGCCGAAGGTGAAGGTGATGCCGCCGGTCACGGGATACGCCACGAAGGGCGCCGTGTCCAGGCGCTGGGCCCAGTTGGACTTGGGCAGCTCGAGCCCCTTGGTGGCGAGGCCGTCGCGCACGGTCGGATCGAAGGCGCCCGCGCCCACCGCGCCGTTGTAGTCGTCGAGCACGCGCCGGCAGACGGCGCGGTCCACCGGCAGGCGGTCCACCAGGGCGGCCAGCGTGTCGGCGACCAGGGGCGTCCCCGTCTTGTAGCGGCCCTCGAGGAGATGCGCTACCTTGGCGTCGAAGATCTGATAGCCGACTCCGCCCGGCTCATTCAGGATGATGCCGCCAAGCTTGGCATACGTGTAGAACTGGAAGTCCTCGCCCTCGTCGAAGAAGCGCCGCCCCCGATTGTTGACGAGCACGCCGTAGGGATACGAGAGGCGATTGGTCTTGTCGGTGAGCTTGCGGTCGCCGTAGGGCGGCGCGTCGGCGTCGATGGGCGTGGAGTGGCAGCCCGTCCACTGGCCGAAGGGAAGGGCCCGGATCTCCACCGCCATGCGCAGCCCGTCGCCGGTGTTGTAGCGGGTGCCGCGCACCTTGGCGTGGTCCCAGGGCCGGCCGAGATAGCGCGCCCGCCAGGCGGGATTGGCCTCGAAGCCGCCGCAGCCCAGCACCACCGCGCTCGCGGTGACGTCCTCGAAGCCCCGCGCGCTCTCCGTGCTCACGCCGGTGACGCGGCCGCCGCGGTCCTGGAGGAGGCGGATGGCGCTGGTCGCGTAGCGAATCTCGACGCCGGCGCGCTCGGCGATCTCGAACCAGGAGCGCGAGAGCCCCACGCCCTCGTGCTCGGCGCGGATCACCGCGCCCGGCGACCACTTGATCTTGTTCCCCACCCGCACGCCGCTCAGCGAGAGCGCGGGCTCGAGCGGGATCCCCTTCCCCGCCATCCATGCCACCGTCTCGAAGGACCGACCGATCAGGATCTCGCCCAGCTCGGGGTCGGACCGGCCCTCGGTGACGCGGAGCAGATCCTCCCAGAAGCGCTTCTTCGGATAGGGCTCCACGTCGGAGAGAAAGCCCGGGATGCGGCGCTCGGCGTCGGGCACGAGCGGGCGCAGATCTTCGCCGGTGTCAAAGGCGAAGCGGAAGAGGCCGCCGCTATAGTGAGTATTGCCGCCGCGGAGCTCCTCGGGCGCCTTCTCAAGGACGAGGACGCGCCCGGCGCCCTGCTCGCGCGCGGAGACGGCGGCGGCGAGCGCGGCGTTCCCGGCGCCGACCACGATCACGTCGTGCTCAGGCATGCGCGGCGCCTCCGGCGCCTGCCTTGTCGCGTACCTCCACACCCGCCCACTCCTCGTAGAGGCGCGTCACCGCCGCCATGTCCTGGTTGGCCAGCCCCTGCGCCGCCGCCGCCTCGTAGACCTGGCGCACCGCCGAGGCCACCAGCATGGGCAGGCCAAGGCCGGCGGCCAGCCCCAGCGCGAGCGACACGTCCTTCTTGGAGAGCGCGATGCTGAAGCTCGGCGTGAAGTTCCCCGCGAGCACATTCGGCATCCGCTTGAGGAAGTGATGCGAGCGCCCGCCGCTGGTGGAGAGGATCTCGAAGAGGCGGCGCGGATCGATGCCGGCCCTGACACCCAGCACCATCGCCTCCGCGGCCACCGCCATGTTGCCCATGGACATCACGTTGTTGACGAGCTTGACGACGAGGCCCGACCCCAGCGGCCCCACGTGATGGATCTCGGTGCCCAGCGCCATGAGCACCGGCCGGCAGCGCTCGAGCACCGCGGCCTCGCCCCCCACGATGAAGATCAGCTTGCCGCTCCCCGCCTCGAGGGGACCGCCGCTCACCGGCGCGTCCAGGCAATCGATCCCGGCGGCGCCGGCCTTTGCCGCCACCTCACGGCAGGTCTCGGGATCGATGGTGCTGAGGTCGATCCAGGTCATGCCCGCATGCGCGCCCGCGAGCACGCCGGACTCGCCCAGATAGGCGGCGCGGACCGCGGCGGGATCAGGCAGGCTCGAGAGCACGACGTCGGAGGCGGCCGCCACGTGACCCGGCGAGGACTCGAGGATCACGCCGACGGCCTTGGCCTGGGCGGCGCGCTCGGCGCTCGTGTCATAGCCCCGCACGGTATAGCCCTGCGATACGAGCCGCCGGGCCATCTGGCCGCCCATGGTGCCGAGCCCGATGAAGCCGATCCGCGGACGGCCCTCGGTCATCAGGGTCAGGGGGTGGCGATGGCGGCGGCGGACTCGGCCTGCGCCTGGGCCGCCTTGGCTTTCCACATCGCGTTGGCGTGCTCGACCTTGGTGCGCGCGTTCGAGTGGTGCTCCTTGGCCTCGGCCACCAGCTTCTTGGCCTTGTCGATCAGGTCGCGGCCCTCCGGCGTGAGCTTCATCGCCTCCGCCTTCTTGATGGTGTCCTCGGCGGACTTGATCTGGACGGGGCAGTTCCAGGCGGCGGCGGGCGAGGCACCCAGCGCCGTCGTGAGCGCGACGGCAAGGGCCACCGCAAAGGTCCGGACCGATCGTTTCATCGAACGGAGTCTAGCATGGCGAACCAGCTCCCTCGGCGTGGAGGCGGATATCCTCCCCACCGAGGGCTGGGCGATGGACCTCGAGGAGTCTTCTACCGGAAGAACGGAAAGAACAAGCTGATGCCGGGCGACTGAACCGGACGATAGACGACCGGCGGAGGCGCGTAGACCGGCTGATAGGCATGCCAGCCTCGGCTGTCACGCCACCCGCCCCGATCATGCCAGCCGCGATTGTCGTGCCACGCGTTGTGGTCGCGCCGGTCACGCTCGTTGCGCTGCTGTTGCTCCCGGCGCCAGTGGTTGTCGTCGGCCGTCGCCGTTCCCACGGAGAGCCCGCCGATCATCGACGCGAAGGCGACCGCGGCCAGGATGCTTCCGGCTTTCCGCGCCGTCATCGTGCGGCTTTCTGTGCGGCGCCGCGGCGGAAGATATGGTCCGCATTCTTCTTCTGAGCATCCGACATGCTGTCGTAGAGCGCCGAGAAGACCGGGACGAACTTCTTGATGCCATCGGCATGGGCCGCGGTCATCTCGCCGTACGATGCGAAATCCTCGACCGCGGTCCTGGACTGTGCCTTCTCGGTCCTGGCCTTCCGGAACTCGTCCATGGTCTTCGCGTTCTCACGCATCACCTGGGTCGTGTTGCTCCAGAGGTCTTCCTGGGCCGCGGTGATCTGGAGCCGGGTGTGAAGGTCCTTGATGCGGACCTCGACGGCGTCAACGGCCGAGGCCCTCGGAGTGGCGGCCCGGACCCGCGGCGCCGCGGCCGGAGCGGGGGCCGCCTGCGCCAGCATGACCGGCGCGCCGAGCGTCGCCGCGGTGACGGTCGCCGGCGCCACGGTGGGCGCCATGCCCAGGACCATTGCGGCGCAGAGCATTGTGATATTGCGAGTCTTCATGATTGTCCCTCGGGCCGCCGGCGGCCACACGAATATTGGTCGGTGTGAATCTGTCGGTCCTTCGTCGCACTGGCGAGGGATCGGATGATCGGATCCTCATCTCAATGTAGTCGGGGGCTTCGGCCGGGGCTATTGGACCTTGGTCCGGGACTGGCGAAGCCGGCCGGAGGGGGAGGGCGTGGACGGGTTGACGCGCGTCCTGTGCCCCGCTACGATGCCGCCCACGAGGACGTCCAGGTTGGCCGACGCGGGAGCTTCATTGCGACGTGCGGCGGCGGTCGAGAGCGCGAACCGACGTCGTTCACCGGCGCCGAGGAGGCATGAAGGGTGGCGCGACTCGGTTCGCATGGCCTTGATAATGATCCTCTCGCCAGACCGATCATGGCAGTGATCATGCCGCCCCTGGTGCCGGTGGCCAACGAGGTCCAGGCCAGCGGCGTCCGCGCTGGGACGTCGGCGATTCTCCCCCACATCCTTGGCGAGCGCGTGCTCGGCTTGTCGAAAGACTGAGCGCAGCGGCCACACCATGGCCGAGCAAGTGCGCTACGCTCAGAGCGGCGACATCAGCATCGCCTACCGGGTGATCGGAGAAGGTACCCTCGACGTCGTGCTCCTGAAGGGCGCATTCACGCATCTCGAGCACATGCTGCTCGAGCCGCGCTCAGTACGGTTCGATCAGCGGCTGGCATCATTCGCGCGCCTCATCACATTTGATAAGCGCGGGACCGGATTGTCGGACCGGGCCGTCGCGATTCCAACACTCGAGCAACGGATGGATGACGTCCGCGCCGTTATGGACGCCGTGGGATCCGAACGCGCCGCACTCATAGGCGTCTCCGAGGGCGGCCCGATGTCGATGCTGTTCGCGGCCACCTATCCCGAGCGCACCGTCGCCCTCGTGCTATTCGGGACCTTCGCGCGCTCGTCGTGGGCGGAAGACTACCCGTGGGGGCGGCGCAACGAAGAGCGTGAGGCGCAAATCGCGGGGATGCGCAGCGCCTGGGGTACCGGCATGTCGATCGACCGATACGTGCCCAGCCTTGCCGGGGACAGTGCGTTTCGCCAGTGGTGGGCCGCGCTCGAGCGGACATCGGTAAGTCCGGGCGCCTTGGTCGCGCTCTCCCGCATGAACGCTGAGATCGATGCGCGCCACGTGCTCGATGCGATTCGCGTGCCGACGCTCGTCATGCATCGAGCAGGCGACCGCGCCGTCGCGGTCCAGCACGGCCGCTATATTGCCGAGCGCATTCCCGGAGCGAAATACATCGAGTTACCGGGCGAAGACCACGTGCCGATCGCGGGCGACACGGATCGCGTGCTCGACGAGATCGAGGAGTTCCTGACGGGCGTGCGGCACCGAGCCGACCACGACCGTGTCCTCGCCACGGTGCTTTTTACCGATGTGGTCCGCGCCACCGAGCACGCCGTCGCGTTGGGCGATCGGCGATGGCGCGAACTGCTCGACCGGCATCATGCGATGGTGCGCCGGGAGCTCGTGGCGTTCCGCGGACGCGAGATCGACACCGCGGGCGACGGATTCCTCGCGGCGTTCGACGGCCCGGCGCGCGCGATCCGTGCCGCACAGGCGATCACCGACAAGGTCAAGCTGATGGGCCTCGACGTCCGCGCGGGTCTC
>DASRWT010000076.1:0-6485 GCA_035654455.1 Candidatus Nitrosocosmicus sp.
GGTGGTGGACTGGGCGACCCTCGTCCAGCGGCGAAACAACGAGAAGATGTACGACATCTTCACCACGGGCATGTCGCTGGTGCCGGACCCGACCCAGCACCCCTACCTCCGCTGCGACTGGCCGGGCTGGACCTGCGACGAGGTCATCACGAGCCGCATGGACGCGATCCGGAAGGAGCCGGACCCGGCGAAGCGCAAGGCGCTCTGGGAGGAGGTCCACCGCACGTTCTACGAGCGGGTCCCCGTGATCCGCTACGGCGACCTGTTCGGGCTCCGCGCGATGCAGGCCACCGTCAAGGGCTTCAACGAGAAGATGGCCTTCCCGCGCTTCTACAACGTGTGGCTGGACAGGTAGCCGCTAGCGCGCCGGCTCCGCGACGAAGAGGGGGATCTTCCGCGTAGTCTTCCCCTGATATTCGGCGTACGGCGGAAACGCCTTGACGGCCAGGTCCCAGAGCCGCTTCCGCTCGGCTTCGTCCGCGACCTCGCGCACCCGCATCGGCTGCACCATCGTGAGGTCGCGGATCTGGACGGCCGGATTCGCGCGCAGGTTGTTCACCCAGACCGGATTGGTCGGCGCCCCACCCTGCGACCCGACGAGGACGTAGTTGGCCCCGTCCTTGACCCGCATGAGCGGCGTCTTGCGTATGCCGCCGGTCTTGTTGCCGGTATTGGTCACGATGATCACGGGCAACCCGGTCTCGCGAAGGGTGGTGCCCTTGGTGCCGCCACTGCTCTCGTAGAGCTCGACCTGCTCGCGCACCCAATCCCTGGGGCTGGGAATGTACTCTGGCATGGGACCCTCCTTGCGGTCATTCTACCCCCATGGCCGTGTACGCGTTCGACGTGGATGAAACCCTCGAAGTCAGCAATGGCCCGGTGAAGCTGGCCGATCTCGTCACCTTGCGCGAGCACGGCCATATCGTCGGCCTCTGCGGGAACTGGGCGATGGTGACCCTGCACTGCCCGGGCTGGCACCACTTCTGCTCGTTCGTGGGGCCATGCGGCATCGTGAAGGACGACTTCCTGCGCCAGCTGCGGCAGTACGTTCCGGCGCCGGACTACGTGATGGTCGGCAATATCCTCGGCGTTTCCGGCGCGAGCGACGACCAGGGCGCGGCGGAGCGCGCAGGCTGGCGCTTCATCAAGGAGAGCGAGTTCGCCAGAGGAGCGCGCTGAGCTAGGCCATTCCGGCCGCGGCCAGCGCCCGCCGTTGCACCGCGGCCGGATACCAGCGCGAGAACCACACCGCGGCGGCGAAGGCCGCGACCGACCCCGCGACATCCACCCAGAGCGGCACCGCCGGTACCCACTCGGCGAGGGCGTCCGCGGCCACCAGCGCCGCGAAGGCGCCCGCCCACACCATGGTGATGATGCGGTTGGTGGTCAGGAAGAGCGGCATGGCCCAGTACGCTTCCGGCACGCGCTCGCGCGCGTACTGGAGCGTGAAGGGCCGGCCGATGGCGAGCGAGACCAGGACGATGGCGAGGAGCCCGGCATCCACGGCGAGCCGGACGGTGGCCACCGTCCACTCCGGCGCAGCCACCCAGGTATAGGCGGTCAATACCCCGAAGAGGACGAGGCTGCCGATCTCCAGGATCTTGACCGCCTCGCCGCGCCAGCGCATGCGGGCGCAGAGAAGCAGCGAGGCCGCGAGCGCGCCGGTGAGGCCCGCGATCGGCGAGTGCAACCGCATCAGGACGAAGAAGACGGCGAAGGGCGAGAGGCTCAGCAGGATGCTCATGACGAGCGCCTCCGCCGGCGTGGGGTGAGGGTTTCGGGCGCGCGACTCGCCGGCGCCCCCGAGCGGGCGCCCGCGACGAGCAGGCGCATCGCCTCTTGTCGGATGGCCTTGAAATCGGGCTTGGCGGGCAGCTTGCCGGCCAGGTGCAGGACGATGAGCCCATGCATGGTGGCCCAGAACACATGCCCCATGAGCTGCGCGTCGCCCACGAAGATCCCCGCCTCTACCAGCTCCTCGAGCGAGGCGCTCATCATGTGCCGCGCCCGGGCGGTGGCGCGGACCAGCTCGGGATAACGATCCTGATGAGGCTGCGAGAGGTCGAACATCAGGCGGTAGGCCTCGGGCTCGCTGAGCGCGAACCGGATATACGCCTCGCCCACCGCCTCGCCCTGCTTGCGGAGATCGCCTCGCGCCCTGGCCACCGCGGCCTCGAGCGCATCGGCGAAGCGGTCGAAGGCGGCGGTGCGGACCGCGGCCAGGATCTCGTCCTTGTTGCGAAAGTACCGGTAGGGCGTCATGGGGCTACAGCCCAGCGCGTCCGCGAGCTGGCGCATGCTGACCCCGTCGCGCCCCTGGGTGGCGAAGCGGTGCTGCGCCACCGCGCAGAGCCGGGTCCGGAACGCGTCCACCTCGGCCGCCGACAGATTCTTGGGCATGCGCCTCAGGCGTCCAAGGGCTGCGCCCGCGGGAACTCGCGCACGAACTTGAAGAAGCGCGCGAGATGCCGGTCGGAGGCCACCAGCACCCGCGGGCGGAAGCGAATGGTGTCGAGCACGGGCGCGTCCTCGGCGATGAGCCGCTGCACGAACCCGCGCAGGACATCGAGCTGGGCGGCGGCGCCGGCGCGTCCCTGGCCGGTATCCCGCACGCCGTAGGTGTAGAAGCCCATGGTGTGGCCGTGCGCAATGGGGGCGCCGCTGAACAGCATGTAGAGATCCTGGCCGCCGAAGAGGAGATGTTGCGAGAACGTGTTGACGCCGGTGATGAGGCCCTCCTGCACGAACTCGGACGCCTCGATCCGATACTCCATGTGATGCTCGCCCACTTTCACCGCCTCCGGATTGACCGCGCCCAGGCCATGCAGGGTGCGGAGATGCTGGAAGTCCACGCCGTTGGACGTCGCCACCCAGGGATCGGTGGCCCGGGTGCCCCGGAAGTGGCTCTCGCAGATCAGCTCGGACTCCTGTGCGCCGGGAATGCGCGGCACGGGGAAGAGCGGCGTCTCGCCATTGAACGCCCAGATGAGGCCCCAGGCCTCCGCGCTCGGATAGGTCGGGATGCGGGCGCCCGGCGGAATCTTGTCCCCGGCCGGGATATCCACGCAGCGCCCCGCGCAGTCGAACTTCCAGTGGTGATAGGCGCAGCGGATCTGCCCCTCCACCACCTGGCCCACCGAGAGATCGGCGCCCAGATGGGGACAGAAGGCGCCCTGCACCACGGCCTTGCCGGCCGCATTCCGATAGAGGATGACCCGGGTGCCGAGGAAATCACGGCCCATCACCTGCCCACTGCCCAGCTCGCCGGCCAGCGCGAGCGGGAACCACGACTGGTGGAAGTCGGTAGCATTCATGGGGCACCCCTTTCGATGGACACCGTACATTTACAGTGTATGTCAGTCAAGCGGTATTTTCTCCGGGTGCTTGACCCCCGATCCGGCCGAGGTGTACGAAGCAGACACTCACCCAAAGGAGGATCCGTCATGGCCTACCGATCCCTGCTGGTGCTCGCCCTGTTCGCGCTGATGACGCTGGTCGTCGCCGGCGCTGCGGTCGCCCAGGACTGCATGGGGACCATCTCCGCCGACGAGGCGGTGAAGGCGGAGATGTCGCGCTATGCCGCGCAGACCAGCAATGACTTCGCCGCCATGGAGAAGCTGTTCGGCAGCGATCTCACGTACAACCACTCGTCGGCGGCGACCGACGACAAGGCGAAGTACATCGACGGCATGCGCTCGGGGCGCACGAAGTACCGCAAGATGACGCCCAACGCGGACACGAAGACGCGCACCTACGGCTGCCTCGCCATCATCACCGGCACCGCGGTGTACGAGGTGACGTCCGCCGGCCAGGACCGCACCGTGCCCCTCCGTTACACCGCCATCTGGGCGAAGCGGCCCTCCGGGATCGAGTTCGTCTCGTGGCAGTCGACGGGCATCCCGAACCAGTAGCCACGGGAGACGCGCAGGCGGTTCACGGGCGCTGCGAGCCCCGCTTCGAGGGGCTTCGCAGCGCCCTCGGCGAGGTCCTCGCATCCGGCACCGAGGTCGGCGCCGCGCTCGCCGTCTGCGTGGACAAGCAGCCCGTCGTGGACCTCTGGGGAGGCCACGCCGACGCCGCGCGGACGCGCCCATGGACGCGCGACACCATCGTGAACCTGTTCTCGGTGGGGAAGGCGATCACCGCGATCTGCGCGCACCGTCTGGTCGAAGCCGGGCTGCTCGATCTGGACGCGCCCGTCGCGCGCTACTGGCCCGAATTCGCGCAGGCGGGCAAGGATCACCTGCTCGTGCGCCATCTCCTCACGCACCAGGCCGGACTCCCCGCCATCGCCCAGCCCCTGCCGCCGGGGGCGTGGGCGGAGTGGGACGCGATGACAGCGGCGCTCGCCGCCCAGGCGCCGTGGTGGGAACCCGGCAGGGGCCATGGTTACCACGTCAATACTCAGGGCTTCCTGATCGGCGAGGTGGTCCGCCGCGTCGCCGGCCAGTCCATCGGGACATATCTCCGCGAGAGCCTCGCGGGCCCCGCGGGCATCGACTTCCACATCGGGCTCGGGCCCGAGCACGACGAGCGCTGCGCCGACTTCCTCCCGCCGGCGCCGCCGCCGAGCCCCGGACGTGAGGAGCTCGGCAGGCTCGCGCTCATGCGGCTTCACGCGTATCGCAACCCGGCGAACCTCTCCGGCATGGGCATCGTGAATACACGGGCGTGGCGCGCGGCGGAGGTCCCCTCGACGAACGGCCACGGCAACGCGCGCGCGGTGGCGCGCCTCTACTCGGCGCTGGCCGGCGACGGCAGCCTCGACGGCGTCCACATCCTGGCGCCGGAGACCATGGTCCGCGCCATCACCGAGCAGGTGAACGGGCCCGACATCGTGCTCGAGCGCCCCACCCGCTACGGGCTCGGCTTCCAGCTCACCATGCCCGAGCGCCGGCTCGGCCCCAGTCCCCGCGCCTTCGGCCACTTCGGCGCCGGCGGCTCGCTCGGCTTCGCCGATCCCGATGCCCGCGTGGCCATCGGCTACGCCATGAACCAGGGCCGCCTGGGCTGGCAGCACAAGCACGTGCGGCACCTCATCGACCTGGTATACGCCGCGCTCTAGATGCTCGGCGCCTTCCGGCATCGGGATTTCCGTCTCTTCTGGGGCGGCCAGCTCGTCTCCCTCATCGGCACCTGGATGCAGAGCGTGGGGCAGTCGTGGCTGGTGCTGGAGCTGACGGGCTCGCCCCTCCAGCTCGGGCTCGTGAACGCGCTCCAGTTCACGCCCATCCTGCTCCTCTCCCCCGTCGGCGGCGCGCTCAGCGACCGCCTGGGCAAGCGGCGCATCCTCCTCGTGACCCAGGCCGCCATGATGGTGCAGGCGCTGGTCCTCGCGCTCCTGGTGCGGGGCGGCCACATCCAGTACTGGCACGTGGCACTGCTGGCCGCCATCTACGGCCTGGGACGCGCGGTGGACATCCCCGCCCGCCAGGCTTTCATCACCGACCTCGTGGGCCGCCCCGACCTGCCCAATGCGGTGGCCCTGAACTCCATGGTGTTCAACGGCGCGCGCATCGTGGGGCCGAGCGTCGCCGGCCTCCTCATCGCCCGCTTCGACGTGGCGATGGCCTTCTTCCTGAACGCGGCCAGCTTCGTCGCGGTGCTGGCCGCGCTCCTCCTCATCCGCACCGAGGGCCACCCCGACCCCGCCGGCAAGCTCGGCATCCGCCAGGGGCTCATCGGCGCCGTGAACTATGCGGCGAGCACACCGTCCGTGGGCTTCATCCTCACCTTGCTCGTCGTGGTCAGCCTCCTCGGCCTCAACTTCAACGTGGTCGTGCCCCTCATCGCGCGCGACGTCCTGCATCAGGGCGCGCAGGGATTCGGGCTCCTCATGTCGGCGCTCGGCGCGGGCGCGGTCGTCGGCGCGGGCGCCCTCGCCCTGCTACGCCGCGATCGCCCGCCCCTCGCCTTCCTCGCCGGCTCCGCCGCCATTCTCTGCGCCGGCGTCGCGGCGCTCGGCCTCGTCTCCCACTTCGGCGTCGCGATGGCCGTGCTCGGCGTGCTCGGAGGCCTGCAGATCTACTTCACGACCAGCTGCAATACCACCCTCCAGCTCGACACGCCCCAGGCCTTACGTGGCCGCGTGATGGGACTCTACGCGATGGCCTTTGCCGGCGTCACCCCGTTCGGCTCGCTGCTGGTGGGGACGCTGGCCGAGCACCTCGGGGTGCAGGCGGCCTGCGCGGTCGGGGGAAGCCTGGGCGTGCTCGCGGTGGGAGCGCTCGTGTTCGTCGCGCGCCGGCGCCGGTAGGAGGTCCCTCAGGACTACAGTCGGGCGCGGCCGCAATCAGAACACGGTCAGGTCAACCTCCGCGCCCGCAAGCACAGCACCAGCCGTGGTGAATGTATCGGGCTTGACCAGAAAATGTTGGGTCAGGACGTGAATGTCACGGAAGCGGCGCTGAAGCGGATTGTCGGAGTAGAGCGAGGTCCCACCCTCGGCGCCGTAGGCCCCGTCGACGACCGACGCTCCGGTCGCG
>DASRWT010000077.1:0-10663 GCA_035654455.1 Candidatus Nitrosocosmicus sp.
CATCGACTCGATCTGGCTCTCGGACCGCCTCTCCTCGCCGGTGCCCGTCCCCGAGGTGATGACCACGCTGGCCGCGATCGCCGCGCGGACCACCACGCTCAAGTTCGGGCCCAGCGTGATCGTGCTGCCCTATCGCACGCCGGTGGTGGCGGCGAAGGAGATGGCCACGGTGGACTGGCTCTCGCGCGGGCGCCTCTTCCCCGCGGTGGGCGTGGGCGTGGAGCTGCCGCGCGAGTTCGAGGCCTCGGGAGTGGCGTTTCGCGAGCGGGGCCGGCGCACCGACGAGGCCATCCGGGTGATCCGGATGCTCTGGACCCAGGACGAGGTGACCTTCCAGGGCGAGTTCTACAAGCTCGACCGGATCACCGTCCTGCCCAAGCCCTGGCAGAGCCCGCCCCCCATCTGGATCGGCGGCAAGAGCGAGGCCGCGCAGAAGCGAACCGCGCGGCTCGGCGACGGCTGGATGCCGTCCTTCATCACGCCCGACGAGTTCCGCATCGGCGTGGAGCGCGTGCAGGAGCTGGCGGCGGCGGAGCGGCGCGAGGTGCCCGCGGACCACTTCGGCACCCT
Organism: Candidatus Nitrosocosmicus sp.; assembly: GCA_035654455.1. Taxonomy (GTDB): domain Bacteria; phylum Methylomirabilota; class Methylomirabilia; order Rokubacteriales; family CSP1-6; genus DASRWT01. The sequence goes on from DASRWT010000077.1 coordinate 571, forward strand.
CATCAACTTCGCGCTGGCGGAGTCGCCCGACGCCGCCGCGGCCATGGCCGGGCCCTTCATCCCGCGCGGGCGCGTGGACGAGGCGACGATCCGGCAGTGCACCGCCTTCGGGCCCGCGGAGGTGGTGGCGAGCCGGATCGAGGAGTACGTGAAGGGGGGCGGCTCGAAGTTCATCCTGCGGCCCCTGTGCCCGTCCGACCGGATGCTCGATCAGCTCGCGCGGCTCGCCGCCGAGGTCATCCCGGCCTTCCACGTGCGCTGATCCCATGCTCATCCCTCTCCGCCACGGTCTCCGCGCCGTCGTCGCGGTCGCCGCCGCCCTCTTCCTCGGCGGCTGCTCGCTCATCACGATCGACTTCACTCCGCGCATCCGCCCGCTCGAGGAAGAGACGGTGGAGGGCAAGGGCACGAACAAGATCCTGCTCCTCGATCTCTCCGGGCTCCTCCAGGAGGACACGCCCAGCCTGTCGCTCACCACCCCGCCCCCTCGCGTGCCGCTTCTGGCCCGGGTGCGCGAGGAGCTCCAGCGGGCCGCGGAGGACGACAAGGTGCGCGCGCTGGTGGTGCGGATCAATAGCCCGGGCGGGACCATCACCGCCTCCGACGTGCTGTACAAGGAGCTCCGCGACTTCAAGCAGAAGCGGAAGGTCCCGGTGGTGGCGGCCATCATGGACGTGGGCGCCTCCGGCGGCTACTACGCGGCGCTGGCCGCGGATCAGATCCTCGTGCACCCCACCACCATCACCGGCAGCATCGGCGTCATCATGGTGACCCTGAACGCGCAGGGCCTGCTCCAGAAGATCGGGGTGGCGCCGCTCGCCATCAAGTCGGGACCGCTCAAGGACGCGGGCTCGCCGTTCCGCGGCCTCACCGACGAGGAGCTGGCGGTGTTCCAGTCCGTCATCGACGACATGTTCGGGCGCTTCGTGCGCCTGGTGGCGGAGTCGCGGAAGATCCCCGAGGCGCGCGTGCGCTCCTTCGCCGACGGGCGCATCTACACCGCGGAGCAGGCCCGGGGCCTGGGGCTGGTCGACCGCGTGGGCTATCTCGACGACGCGATCGAGATGGCGAAGACGGCCGCCGGCCTCACCGAGGCCAAGGTGGTGATGTACCATCGGCCGCGCGAGTACCGGGCCAATATGTACTCGGCCACTCCCCCCACGCCGGGCGCGGATGCTCTGCTCGGCCAGCTCGCCGGCGCCCTCGGCGGCCCCGGGGCCCGCTTTCTCTATCTCTGGTGGCCCTGAGCACGGCGAAATTCTTCGGAGCGCGCGGGGCCCGATGCTAGGCTGAGGCGGCCATGGCTCTCCGGCACCTGAGCGTCGGGCGAAGGCGCGGGCAGCGCGGTTTCACCCTCATCGAGCTGATGGTGGTGGTCGCGGTGATCGGCATCCTCACCGCCATCGCCATCCCGCTCTACACCAACATGCAGCTGCGCGCCCGGGTGGCCAAGGCGCAGGCGGACGCCCGGGCGCTCGTCTCCGCCATCAGCATCTATTCCGCGCACATGCAGTCGCTGCCGCCCGATCTGGCCGCGCTCAATGCGGCCGCCGTCAACGGCCAGGGCGCCACCGCGGGGCCGTTCATGGCCTCCACGCCGAATCCGCCCGCGGGCTGGACGACCTATGGCTACACCTCGACGGCGGCGGGCGTGTACGCGGTCTCCACCACCGGCGACAATCTCGTGATCAGCCTGCCCTGACGGGCGGCGCCGCTCACTTGGGCTCCGGCATTCCGTAGCCCGCCTGGTCCTGCTGCTCGTTCCACCGTCTCCATCCCGCCTCGGCCTCGTCGGCGGTGATCGGACGATTGGCGCCCGGAGCTCCGGTGGCCGGCACCAGCAGCTCCTCGCCCGCCTTGATGGTGCGCTCCCACTTGGCGCCGCCGCCCGACGACCGGGCCACCGCGACACCGTGGAACACTCGTACCAGGATCGAGCCATCGGTGGAGGCTCGAATGCCGGTGCCGCCGCTCCGCGCCCCCACCGTGACCGGTCCCGCCTCCACCTCGACCGCATCCCGGGTCACGGACAGGGGCAGCACCGCCACCCAGATCCAGCCGCCATCCTGCTTGATCCGCACCGTACGATCCGACGCGGGGGTCCCCGCCGGCGGCTCCACGACGAAGATCTGGGTGAGCTGGGCCATGCGGATCGCGTGCCCGCTCGTCGTTCTCAGCACGAACCGCCCGCCCGCGAGAGCGCGCGCGCCGTCGCCCTCGGCGACCTCGTCGCGGAGCTTGGCCTTGATCCACTTGTCGGTGCCCTTCTTGAAGATCTCGGAGGGCCCATTGATGGTGGAGGCCACCAGCGGCGTCTCCTTGGGCTGCGCGAGCGCGGGCGTCGTGACCCACGCCAGCGCGGCGAGGAAAAGGGGAATCAGCAGCGCCTTTGGCTTCATCCGTCGAGTCCTTTCTGTTGGGGACGGGCCGACCAGCGGCCGTCGATCACCGGCCGGTCCAGCGGGGCGCGCGCTTCTCGAAGAAGGCCCTGACGCCTTCCCGGGCATCGTCGGACAGGAAAACGAGGGTCGACAGCTCGCGAAGGTAGCGGAGGGCGGCGCCGTACTCCATCTCGGTGGCGGTGGCGGCGGCCTCCTTGGCGAGGCCCAGCGCCATGGGCGAGAGCCCGGCCAGCCGCGCCGCGAGTGCCTGCACTTCTTGCTCCAGGAGGGGCCTGGGCACCACCCGGCTCACCAGACCCATCTCGAGGGCCTCGCGCGCGGACACCGGCTCCCCCGAGAGCACCATGAGCATGCCGCGCTTGCGGCCGGCGGCGCGCAGGATGGGCGCCATCACGATGAGCGGGAGCAGGCCGAGCTTGATCTCGGGCAGGCCGAAGACGGCGTCGTCGGCCGCCACCACCAGGTCGCAGCCCACCGCCAGCCCGCAGCCGCCGGCGAGCGCGAATCCGTGCACCTGGGCGATCAGCGGCGTTCGCATCCGCGCCATGGCCTCCAGGATACGCGGGAGGCCACTGAACGACTCGCGCGCCTGGAGCGAGGTGCCGCGATCGCCCACGCCCTTGAGGTCGGCCCCCGCACAGAAGGCCTTGTCTCCGGCGCCCCGCAGCACGATCACGCGCGCCGCGGGATCGGCTTCCAGCGCGGTCAGGGCCCGCTCCAGCTCCTCGAGCAGAGCCGGGTTGAGCGCGTTCCGGGCCTCGGGACGGTTGAGCGTGACGGTGGCGACGCCGTCCCGCGTCTCCACCCGCACCGTCGCCTCGCTCACGCCGCGTCCTCGCGCCCGTCCACCAGCTCGAGGAACTGCTTGAGGATACGCGCGGTGGCGCCCCACACCACGTCCTCCACCGACACCTGATAGAAGTGCACGGGATGCGGCTCGCCGCTCCGCTCCCAGATCTCGGTGCGGAAGATCGACGGGTCGCGCAGGAGCTCCAGCGGGACCTCGATCACGCGCTCGATCTCGCGCCCGTCGGGCTTGAACTCCACCGGGCCGCGGATGATTCCCACCACCGGGGTGATGACGAAGGGGGTGGCCCGCGTCACGGTGTCGTCGAGGAGTCCCAGCACCTCCACCGCCTCCGACGGGATGCGCGCCTCCTCCCAGGCCTCGCGCAGCGCGGTCTCCACGCGGGAGGCGTCGCGCTCCTCGCAGACACCGCCGGGAAAGGAGAACTGCCCCTTGTGATGCGGCACCGACTCCGACTTCTTGGTGAAGAGGATATGCGGGCCGCCGTGGTCGGTGATGGGCAGGAGCACGGCGGCGGAGACCAGATCGCTCCGGTCCAGGGCCACGCGGGGGTGACGGGAGAGCGCGGCGTCCAGCCGTCGGCGCAGGGTCTCCAGATCCAAGTCCAGGCGGCTCCGCCTACCGCGCCTGGAAGCTCGGCTTCCGCTTCTCCGCGAAGGCCCTGGGGCCTTCCACGGCGTCCTCGGTGCCGCGCAGCGTCCCCGACAGAAACGCCTCGAGGCGAAGCCCGTCGTCGAGCGGCAGGGTGAGCCCGCGCAGCACCGCTTCCTTGGCGGCGCGCACGGCGAGCGGCCCCCGCTCGCAGATGGTGTCCGCCCATGCGCGCGCCGTCGCCATCAGCTCCGCGGCGGGCACCACCGCGTTCACCAGCCCATGGTGGAGCGCTTCCGCGGCGGTCAGCGTCTTCGCCATCAGGATGAGCTCCATGGCCTTGGCGAGGGGAATGGTACGGGGCAAGCGCTGGGTGCCGCCCGCGCCGGGCATGATGGCCCAGCGAACCTCGGGCAGCCCGAAGGTGGCATGCGGCACCGCGATGCGGAGGTCGCAGGCCAGCGCCAGCTCCATGCCGCCGGCGAGGCAGTGGCCGTTCACCGCCGCGATCATCGGCTTCCAGATGGGAAGCCCGCGCGTGATGCCGCCGAGGCCGAGGTCGTTGTGACCGCGTCGCCGCCCGCTGCCGAAGGCGGCGGGAATCATCTTCTTGAGGTCGGCGCCGGCGGAGAAGGACTTGTCCCCCGCCCCCGTGAAGAGCGCCACCCAGGCCGCGTCGTCGTCGCGGAAGCGCGTCCAGGCGTCGATGAGCGCGGTGTGCGTCTCGGGGTCGATGGCGTTCATCGCCTCCGGACGATCGATGGTGATGGTGACGATGTGGCCGGCCTGCTCGTAGCGAACGGTCATGAGTGCCTCCGACCGATCCTACGACATGACGAACCCGCCGTCCACGTTGATCCCCTGGCCGGTGACGCCGCGAGACTCCGGCAAGGCCAGAAAGACGGCGGCGGCGGCAATCTCCTCCGCTTCGATCATGCGGCGCTGCGGCACCCGGCGCTTGATGTGGCGCTCGAACACTTCTTCGCCGCCGACGTCCTCCATCACGCCCTCGCGGCTCCGCACCTTCCGCGGCGCCAACCCCATGCCCGCGCGCACGTAGCCGGGGCAGAGCGCGTTGACGGTGATGCCGGGATAGCCCTGCGACGCGAGCTCGGTGGCCAGCGCCCGCGTGAGCCCGATCACCCCGTGCTTGCTGGCCGCGTAGGCGGAGACGTGACCGAATCCCCCCATGCGCCCGTAGATGGACGAGATGGTCACGATGCGGCCTTCGCGCTGGCGCATCATCTGGGGCAGCGCGGCGCGAATGGCCCGGTAGGTACCGTTGAGATTCACGTCGATGACGCGGGTCCAGTCGCCCTCGGGCTGCTCGGCGAGGAGCCCGCCGCCGGCGACGCCGGCGCAGGTCACCAGCACGTCGAGCGAGCCCAGCTCCCCCGCCGCGCGAGCCGCCATGGCGTCCATGTCCGCGAGCCGAGTGACGTCGGCGCCGATGGCCAGCGCACGGGCGCCCAGGGCCTCGGCCTCCCGCGCCACCGCCTCCACCTCGGGCGCGACGTTCGACGCCACCACGATGGCCGCGCCCTCGCGGGCCAGAGCCAGCGCGATGGCGCGGCCGATGCCGGTGCCGCCACCGGTGACCACGGCGACCTTGCCCTGAAGACGCATGCCGGAAACCCGGGCGGGCGGGAGACGCTCAGACGAAGCGGCAGGAGACCGCGCCGAGCCGGGTGAAGGAGGCGCGCACCGATTCCCCCTGCTCCGGTCGGAGGACCTTGGAGATGGAGCCGCTGAGCACCACGTCTCCGGCGGCAAGTCCCCGTCCCATGCGCCCGAGCGTATTGGCGAGCCAGGCGAGCGAGGTGAGGGGATTGCCCATGACCTCCGCCGCGGTATTGGTGGCCACCACCTGGCCGTTCTGCTCGAACACCACGCCTTCCAGCGCGAGATCGAGGGCCGCCACCGGCGTGAGCGGGCGGCCGAGCACGATGGCGTTGGCGAACACCCCGTCCGCCACCACGTCGGCGCCGCGCGGCTTACCCGAGCAGCGGAAGTCGATCAGCTCCAAGGATGGCATGGCGCCCTCGACGGCCAGCAGCGCCGACACCGGCGTCACCCCGGGCCCGGCCAGATCGCGCTTCAGGAGGAAGGCCACCTCCACCTCCACTCCCACGGAGGCGAAGCGATCGATGGGGATGGAGTCGCCGCCGGAGAAGACGCCCGAGCCCAGCATGAAGCCCAGCACGGGCTCGGTCACGCCGTACTGTCCCTGGATCGCCGCATTGGTGAAGCCGGCCTTCCAGCCAATTACCCGCTCGCCGCGAAGGACGAGCGCCTGTTCCAGCGCCCGCTGTACGGAGTAGGCCTCGACCATCGAAAGCTCCGGATGCTTGTCGCTCAGCGGCGGGATGGGCCGGTGGCCGTCGCGACCCTGGAGGAGATGGTCCACGGCCGCGTCGATGGCGATGGGCATTCGCGTGCTCCTTACTTTCTCTTGGCCTTGAGTTTTCTTGGCTTGTTTTTCGATAGCTTGCGAGACTTCGGCTTCGTCTGAGCTTTAGCCTTGGGCCGCGGCCTCGCGGCCACTCGCGAGGCGAGATGCGCGGCGTTCCGAGCGCCCACTGACCCCGGCGCGGCCGCTCCCGAGCGGATGGTCCGTATCCACGCCGACAGCTCGGCGGCCAGCTCCGGATAGCACGCCGCCCGGTAGGCTTCCAGCGCGAGGAGCGCCGCGGGATCCTTCCAGGGCTTGAGGACGAAGGGCGCGTCGGGGTCCGTCGGATCGAAGGGCCCCTCGATCCCCATCGTCGTAACGATGTATCGCCGGGTCAGCTCCGCCATGGCAGGCGCCTCCGCTGTCTGCTGGATCGTGACATGCCCGGGCAGAGTACGACAGCGGCGAGCGACTGCGCAACGGGGAGCGGATAAAGGCTAGGCGGCGCTCCGCTTGCGCTTCTTGGGGATCCGCGCGCCCGCCTGCCGGGCCTCGCTGAGCGCAATGGCCACGGCCTGCTTCCGCTTGCGCACCTTGGCGCCCGACGAGGAGCGCAGGCTCCCCTGCTTGTACTCGCGCATCACCTTGCTGACCTTCTTGTCTCCCTTCGACTTGGCCCTCATCGTCTCCTCCTCTCAGGCTCGCCGCCTCACGGCGACGCGGGTTCGTCGGGCCGATGCCGCCGGCCTCTTCCTGGCCAGGCTCTGCTGGAGAGCTTCCATGAGGTCGATGACCTTACCCTTGGGTGCCCGCGGCGCGGGAAGCTCCACCACCTTCCCCTTCGCCTTGCGCTTCACCACCTCGAGCACCCGGGCGCGATACTCGTCCTTGTATTTCTCCGGCCGGAATGCGCTCTCGGCGAGCTCCTCGATCAGGCGAACGGCCAGCTTTTGCTCCGTGTCGCGAGGCTTGGCCGCCGGTCCCCGGTCGATCTCGCGGGCGTCCCGGATCTCGTCGTGGTAGTAGAGCGTCTGCAGCACCAGGCCGGGGCCGCCCGGCCGGATCATCACCAGGCTTTCCTTGCCGCGCATGACGAACTGCGCAATGGCGACGCGCTTGGTGTGGCGCAAGGCGTCCGCGAGCAGCTGATAGGGCTTCGCGCCTCCCTTGTCGGGGCCCACGAAATACGCCTCGTCGAGATAGATCGGATCCACCGACTCCAGGGGGACGAACTCGGCGATGTCGATCTCCCGGGAGGCCTCGGCCTCGAGGGCCTCGAGCTCGTCCGCGGTCATCTTCACGTGCCGGTCCTTCGCGATCTCGAATCCCTTCACGAGCTGGTCACGCTCCACCACCTGCTTGCAGTGCGGGCACCACGACTGGTACTTGATGCGATTGCCGCACTTGGCGTGGAGAAGGTGAAACGAGACATGGCGCGGGACCGCGGCCGGGTAGAGCCGGATGGGGATGGACACCAACCCGAACGAGATCGTGGCCGACGCCAGTGGACGCGGTGGCATGAGGCATGGCCCTCCGCTGATCGGGAAGGAGCAATGCCCGTGCCAGAAAAGAAAGTCTTGGAGTATCGCGCCTTATGGAAGGAAGGCGCTACTGATGAGACGACGCCGGCCCGGTAACGACAACCCGCCCGGGGCGCTCCTTACCCGGGGGCCGGATGGGCGTGCCCGTAGGGAACGTCCAGAACGTAGATGATCTTGCCGAGCGCGATGAACTCGGCGATGGCCCAGGACAGCTCCAGCGTCTCGTCGTCGCTGAATCGGCTCCGCACATCCGCCCAGAGGGTATCGTCCACCTTGTGGTGGTCTTCGTACATGCGGTCGGCATACCGGAGCGCGACCTTCTCCCGCTCGGTGAATGGCCCACGCTCGTAGTCGTCCAGCGCCGCCACCAGCTCCTCGGTGATTCCCTCGCGCCTTCCCAAGGCGTAGCGCGTGGTCATTCAGTAGTGGCAGGTATTGCGCTGAGCCAGCCGGAGCCGCACCAGCTCCTTGGTGCGGTGCTCGACCAGCCCCCGCCGCACCAGCGGCGAATAGAAGCGGACGAAGCGCTTCAGCGCCTCGGGCAGTCGCCCAAAGGTGAGAATGAAGTTGGGATCGCCCCCGTCCGCCGTCCACTTGGCCAGCATCTCGCGGAGCTCGGGATCGAGGCCGTCCTCGGGCATCATGGGCATGCGCATGGCGGGTTCCCCGGCGCGGCCGCTAGCCGCGAAGCTTGAGCACGTTGCAGGCGGCCACCGGCCGCACGAAGCCCTTGAGGGTCAGGTCGCCCACCTCTTCCACCTCGATCTGCCCCTCAAGCTGAGCGGCCACGCGCCGCGACGCAAGGATCTGGCCAGGCTTGGCCTCGCCGCAGAGCCGCGCGGCGAGGTTGGTGACCGTCCCGATGGCGCCGTAGTCGAGCCGGCCCTCGAAGCCGATGGCCCCGATGGTGGCATATCCCTGGGCGATGCCCACTCCCAGGTCGAGCTCGAAGCCCTGCTTGCGCCACTTCCCGATCATCTCGCTCACCCGCTCCCGCATCGCCACCGCCATGCGCACGGCGCGGGCGGCGGCGTCGGGCACCGGCACCGGGTCGTTGAAGAAGACCATCATGCCGTCGCCGGTGAAGCGCTCCAGCGTGCCCTCGTGCTCGAGGATGAGCCGGCCCATCTCGGCGTGGTACTCGCGCAGCACCCCCATGACCTCCTCGGGCTCGGCGGTCTCCGCAAAGGCGGTGAAGCCGCGGAGGTCGAGGAACACCACCGCGATCTCCCGCCGGTGCGTCTTGAGCGGATCGTCCGCGCCGCCGGCCAGGATGGCCTCCGCCAGGGCCGGCGAGAAGAAGCGCTTGAGCCGGCCCAGACGATCGAGCTGGCTCACCTGCTCGGTCACCCGCTGCTCGAGGTCCCGGTTCAGCCGGGCGAGCTCGTCGTCCAGCTCCTTGATGCGCAGCAGCGAGCGGACCCGTGCCAGGAGCTCGGGCTGGTTCACGGGCTTGCTGAGAAAATCGTCCGCGCCCGCCTCGATGCCCTTCACGCGCTCGGTCACCGCGTCCAGCGAGGTCACCATCACCACCGGAAGCCGCGCGGTGTCCGCGTTGGCGCGGATCCGCGAGCAGACCTCGTAGCCGCTCATCTCGGGCATCATCACGTCCAGGAGCACCAGGTCCGGGCGCTCGGTGGCGATCCGGTCGAGCGCCTCCTGGCCCGAGGCCGCCGAGGTCACCGCGAATCCCTTGACCCGCAGGAGATCGGCGAGCAGCTTGACGTTGAGCGGCGTGTCGTCCACCACCAGGATGCGGGCGCCGTCGCTCATGGCCGCGGCTTCTCCGCCTTCTCGTCCAGCATGCGCCGGACGGCGGCGACGAACTCCTTCACGCTGATGGGCTTGGACTGATAGCCGTCGAAGCCCGCATCGAGGATCTTCTGGCGGTCGTGGGTCATCGCGGAGGCGGTGACCGCCATCACGGGAATGGCGCGCGTGGCGGGCTCGGCGCGCAGCCGGGTGAGGGCCTCGATCCCGCTGATGCCGGGAAGCTGGATGTCCATCAGGATGAGCGCGGGGGGAGTCTCCTGGGCCAGGCGCAGCCCCTCCTCGCCGGTGATGGCCTCGAGGACGCGGTAGCCGTGGTACAGAAGCAGGTCCCGCTCGAGCTTCCGGTTCTTCTCGTTGTCTTCCACGATGAGGATCAGCTCGCCGGCCATGGGCGCTCCGGAAGCGTGAAGGTGAACGTCGAGCCCTGCCCCACCGCGCTCTTCACCCAGATCCGTCCCCCGTGCAGCTCCACGAAGCGCCGGGCCAGCGCCAGGCCCAGCCCGGTCCCCTCGCGCTTGCGCGCATAGTCGGTCCCCACCTGGCGGAACTCCTCGAAGATGGCCTCCTGGTCCTCGGCCGCGATGCC
>DASRWT010000078.1:0-2834 GCA_035654455.1 Candidatus Nitrosocosmicus sp.
AAGACCGCGAGGACCCTCGGCCTGACGATCCCGCCGTCGGTGCTGGCGCGGGCGGACCAGATCATTGAATGACCGGAAGCCGCACCGCTATTTCCACCGCAATCGGGACACCATCTGGCTTTTCTTCGGGCCGCGCCGGAGCGTCCGATCGGCGGGTACTATCTGCTGAAGGGTAGTGGTAAGAAGTTGTAGGGATCGCCGCGGTATCATCCGGGGCTCCAATCATTGAATTCCTTCAGGAGGCTCTCATGGCGACAGCAACGCAGCAGACCGGAGTCGAGGGGGACGTTCTCCGTGCCGACGACCGCCGTTTCGAGGCGATGCGCACGGGCGACTGGGCCGCGCTCGACGCCGCGCTCGCCGACGATCTGGTGTACGTCCACTCCACCGCGCGCCAGGAGTCGAAGGCCGAGCACATCGCGAATCTCCGCGCGGGCAAGCCGCACTATCGTGGTATCGCGCCCCGCGAGCGACGGGCGCGCGTTCACGACGGAGTCGGCCTGGTTCACGGCGTGTCGGACATGCACGTGGAGCGGGACGGCAAGGAGAATCGCTTCACCGTCCGCTATCTGGCGGTCTATGCGAAGGCCGGGGAGCGCTGGCGGATGATCGCCTGGCAGTCCACGCGGCAGGACTAGGAGGCCGGCATGTCGGTGCTGGTGATCGGCGCGACAGGTTTCATCGGCCCGCGACTCATCCGGCGGCTGGTCGCGCGAGGGGAATCGGTGGTGGGCATGGATGTGAACCCCGGCGCGGCGGCGTTCGGCGACGTGCCGATCGGCGCGCCGGTGACCCGCGGGGACGTCACACAGTTCGAGGATGTGATGCGGACCGTCCTCGACGTGAAGCCGGACCGGCTCATCAACCTCGCCTACGGGCTGGGAGCCGGCGAAGGCAACCCGCACCAGGTCATGCGACTGGACATTCTCGGGATGGACAACTGCTTCGAGGCCGCGCGCCTGGGTGGCGTCAAGCGGGTGGTATACGCGAGCTCGATCGCGGTGAGCGGCCAGCAGAGCCACTTCGGTGACCGGCTCGTGAACGAGGACGATCCGACGTACGGCACCAGCCAGTACGCGATGCACAAGATCTTCAATGAGTTCCAGGCCCGCAAGTACATCACGAACTACGGGATGTCGATCACGGGCGTGCGCCCCGCCAACGTCACCGGCCCCGACAAGGTTCGCGGCTCGGTGGACCACGTGCAGATCATGGTCGACGCCGCGCGTGGCCGGCCGGTGCATCTGCCGAGCAGGGGGCTCATGCGCCTCATGATTCACGTGGAAGATATAGCCGAGGTGTTCACGCGCGTGCTGCTGGCCGATGCGCCCCGCCACCCCCTCTACAATTCGGGCGGAATCCCGGTGAGCCTCGGGGAGCTGGCGGACATCGTGCGTGGATTCCTCCCGGAGGCGCAGATCACGTTTGCCAAGGAAGGCGGCCGCGAGGAATCCGGCAACTATCTCGTCGACTGGAGCCGACTGGCCAAGGAGTTCGGGATCGAGTACCCGGGACTACACACCCGGGTCCTCGAGGTGATCAACGACGTCCGGCGCCAGGAGGGACTTCCCCCGGTGCCCGGGGCAGCCTAGGAGTGGTCTGAGGGCGATGCTGCTGGAGCCGGCATGAAGCCTGCAGTCAGGGGAGGGCTTGTCGCGGCGGGATACATTGGCGCATTCCTCATTGCGGCCGCGGTGGTCGCCATCCGCGTCGCGACCACGAGTGGCCCCGAGGCTCAGGCGTCAAGCGGGATGTACGCATTCGGCGACCTCGCGCTCTTCGTCGCGGTCTTCGGGTTCCTGGGGCTCGCGCCCACCGCCGCCGCCCTCTACTTCCTGAGGCCGTACCGTCGCTTCTGGGTGGTGCTCTCGACCTTGGCTCTCATCGGGGCACTCACCGGTGTCGCGGCGGTCTTGCTGTACGCCCTGGGAAGACACGATGTGGAGCCCTCCCCGCTTGCCACATGGAGCGGGCTCTCCGTGCTCAGGATCCTCCTCGCGCCGGTGCTGGCCCCGGCCTTTCTGGTCTTTGCCGTCCTCTCGGCCCATCGCTCCCCACGGATCGCGCTGCTGGTGGCGACCGTTCTGGAGGTGGCGGTGGGCGCGTACGCAGGGCTCGTGTGGTTCTTGCCGTTGGTCTTCCACCGGAGCTGAGGCCACACTCGGATGCGCAGCAGCCCGGCCGTGAGTTAGAGTAGCGGCAACTCGCCACGAGAGGAGAATCGCCATGCCGTTCTACGAGAGAGGCCCCGTCCGCATCCACTACGAAGAGGTGGGTTCCGGCTTCCCCCTGCTGCTCATCCCGGGCGGCGGGCTCAATTCGGCGCTGTCGTCCTGGCAGACCGCCTCGCCCTTCGACCCCATGGAGCGATACAAGAGCGACTTCCGCTGTATCTGCGCAGACCTGCGCAACGCCAACCCCGGCAAGTCCAGCGGGCCGCTGGAGATCGACCGGCCCTGGGACGCCTACGCCGACGATCAGCTCGGGCTGATGGACCACCTCGGCATCCGGAAGTTCCTGGTCATGGGCTTCTGCATCGGCGGGCCGATGATCCACAACTTGATCAAGCGGGCGCCGGAGCGCATCGTGGCGGCGGCGATGATGCAGCCCAGCGGGTTCCGGCCCGAGATCCCGGACCTGTTCTACCAGAACAACATCAAGGGCTGGGGACCGGCGCTGTGCGAGAAGCGCCCCGACCTCACCATGGCCATGGTCCACGACTTCCTCACCAGCATGTACACCAACCGCGCCGACTTCGTCTTCACCGTGTCGCGCGATTTCGTGCGCTCCATCCAGACGCCGCTGCTGGTGGCGCCGGACGACGTGCCCGCGCA
>DASRWT010000079.1:0-28485 GCA_035654455.1 Candidatus Nitrosocosmicus sp.
GTCCGTCCACTGCTCGGGCGGAGACTTCATGAGATAGGCGGAGGGGGCGAGGAGGGCGCCCTTGAGACCGCGGTCCATGGCCATCTTGCAGCAGCGGATCGCGTCGATCACCACGCCCGCCGAGTTCGGCGAGTCCCACACCTCGAGCTTCAGCTCCACGTTGATCGGCTGCTCGCCGAACCCGCGGCCCTCGAGGCGGATGTGGGCCCACTTGCGGTCCTGCAGCCACGGCACGTAGTCGCTCGGGCCGATGTGGATGTCGTCGTCGGCCATGTCGTGGGCGAGCTGCGAGCGCACCGAGTCGGTCTTGGAGATCTTCTTGGAGGCCAGGCGCTGGCGCTCCAGCATGTTGTAGAAGTCGGTGTTGCCGCCCACGTTGAGCTGGCTGGTCCGGTCCAGCCGGACCCCGCGGTCCATGAAGAGCCGGGCCAGCACGCGATGCACGATGGTGGCGCCCACCTGGGATTTCACGTCGTCACCCACCACCGGAAGGCCCCGCTCCTCGAAGCGGCGCCGCCAGTATTCCTCGCGGGCGATGAAGACGGGAATGCAGTTGACGAACCCGCAGCCGGCGTCGAGGATCTGCTCCACGTACCACTTGGTCGCCATCTCGCTGCCCACGGGCAGGAAGTTCACCACCACGTCGGTACGCGTCTCGCGCAGGATGCCCGCGATGTCCGCGGTGGCCCCGGAGGCCTTGGTGATCACCTGGGAGAGATAGTGCCCGAGACCGTCATGGGTCATGCCGCGGTGAACGGGCACTCCCAGCGGCGGAACTTCCGCGAAGCGCACCGTATTGTTGGGCGCGGTGAAGATGGCCTCGGACAGGTCCGCGCCCACCTTGCGGGCGTCGATGTCGAACGCGGCCGAGAACTCGATGTCGCCCACGTGGTGGGGCCCGAGGCGCGGGCGCATGAGGCCGGGGACGAAACCCTCGTCGGGCGCATTCCGGTAGTAGTGCACCCCCTGGACCAGGGCGGAGGCGCAGTTGCCCACTCCCACGATCGCCACTCGAACGGCTCCCGAACGCGCCTCGTCCACTCCTGCCTCCATGCGATGAGTCGTCCCGCGCAGCGCTACCGAGTCTAGCACAAGGGCCGGGAGGGGCGCGGTCGGCCCTATTCCTCCTCGCCAAACGGGGGCGTGGGCCGCGCGGAGAGCGCGGCGAGGGCGAGGAGTCCCGCCCCCGCCCACGCGCCCTCGCGCAACCGGCGCACGAGCGTGTACGACAGTCCCACCGCTCCGCCATAGCCGAAGGCGGCGAAGATCGCCATGTTGCCGCCCTCGAGCACGCCCAGCGAGCCGGGAATCATGAAGCTGGCGAACTTCACCGCCGCGCCGAAGGACTCCATCACCACCGCGGTGAGGAGGGTGACGGGCAGGCCGAGGAAGTTGAGCACGAGGTAGATCTCCAGGCTCCCCACCGTCCACGCCAGGAGGTGCACGAGCACCGCGCCCACCAGCCGCCGGCGATGGTCCCGGTAGTAGCCCGAGAGCGAGCGGTCCAGCCCTTCCAGCCGCTCCTGATTGCTCGAGTTTGGTCCCATGCCGAACCGCGCGAGGAGACGGCCTCCGCGTCCGGCGGTGCCGAGCATCTGCACCATCACGAAGCCGGTCACCGCGAGCGCCTCCACTCCGAGCAGGATGGTCATGCCGGTGATCACCGGCCCCGACACCGGCACCACGGTGCGCGCGAGCACGAGCCCCAGGACCAGGAAGAGACCCTGGCCGGTGACGATGGCCGTCTTGTCCACGATGACCGTGGCCAGCCCCTCGGGCATGGGCACCCAGTGGCGGAGGAGAAGCGCCTTCACGGGCTCGCCGCCCACGGACGCGGTGGGGGTCGTCGCGTTCACGGCCTCGCCCGCGAGCCGTGCCGTCCAGATCTTGGCGAAGGGCGGCACGTGATCGACGAAGGCGAGGCGCCAGGCGGTGGCGTCCAGGGTGGCGGTGAGCGCGTAGGGAAAGCACACCACCACCAGCAGCCGCCAGGACAGCGTGCGGATGGAGTCCAGGATGGCGGTGAAGCCAATCTGGTGGCCGAGATAACCGATCGCGCCCACGCCCACCACCACGATGAGGGGACGGAGCAGACGCAACACCGCGCGGCGCGGACGGGTGACCGGCGCGGTGGGGATGGGGCGGCCTCCGCCCGCTAGGCCGCGGCCGTCCGGCCGCGGCGGATCCGGCCCACGCACGCGATCCAGTATGACTGCGAGCCCATGGCCACCACCAGCGCCAGCGCCGGCAGCGCGGCGGGCGCCATCCAGCGGAGGAGGACGAAGGCGAGGAGGAGGAGATAGAAGAGATCGCGGTTGCCCATGTTCTTCAGCGCGCCGCCCACCGTCTCGCCCACGGCGATCTCGCGCGGCAGATAGCGCGCGAAGAACGCGCTGAGCGCCACGCCGGCGGCGCCCACCAGCCCGATGACCGTGGTGGCGACGCTCGGGTCCGCGGAGATCGCCATGCCCAGCACCAGCCCCGAGTGGATGACGGTATCGATGGCCCAGTCGAGATGGGCGCCGAGCCGACTCTCCTGAAAGGTGAGCCGGGCCAGCTCCCCGTCGGAGTGATCCACCACGCAGGCGACCAGGTACACGGCCACGCCCACGGCGGCGGACAGCGGGGTGGCGTGCCAGAAGGCCCACACCGCGCCGAGGCCGATGCCGAGGCTCAGGAGGCTCACCTGATTGGGCGTGACCGGGGTGCGGACGAGACCGCGCGTGAGTCGGCGCGAGAGCCGCCGGTGCAGATACTGGTCCACGCCGGTGTCGTTGTCGGTGCCGAGGCCGGCATAGAGCAGCCGATCGGCCTCGGCGAGGTCGCCGCCCACGCGCGCGCTGAAGCAGAGCCCGGAGGCGGTGACCTGCTTGAGCCGCGTCGCCTCCACGTGGTGCATGAGCGCCGCGCCCAGGGGCTCGCCGGCGGCCAGGGCGGGGGCGAGCCGTCGGGCGGTGTCCGCGAGCACGCGGAGGATGGGGGCGCCGGCCTCCAGCGACTCCGTCACCGTGATCTCGCCGGCGTCGGCGGACTCGGCGAGCAGCGGCGCCAGGGTGCGCGGCTCCACCAGCGCGGTGGCGGGCACGAGCAGGCCGCCGCCGTCGAGAAGGTCGCGCGCGGCGTCCGCCTCGCCCGAGCCGAGCCAGCGGACGCGCCCGGCGAGGCCGCGTGTCCGGGCCACCAGCCGCTCGAGCGCGGGGCTGCGGAGCGTCGAGGGAACGGCGACGATCTCCGCGCCGGCGCGCGCCGCCGCCACCATGGCCCGCAGCGCGAGGGGGCGGCCCGCCACGGGTACCGCGGCCAGGGCGGTGCTGCCGCCGTCGGTCAGGTAGAGGACAGCGGCCGCCACCTCAGCTCCCGAGCCGCTCGATCTGCGGCAGCACGTCGGTCTCCGCCCGGCGGAGATCCTCGACGAAGTCCACCTCCGTCCACGGCAGACCGGTGACGTCCACCCAGCCCACCGGCACCCGGGCGAGGAGCCGGTGCAGGGCGTCCTCGTACTCGTTGGTGCCGCCGGTCTCGTCGATCGACTCGCCGAGGAGCCGGACGTACTCCGCCGCGTGCTCGGCGCCGCACTTGAAGAAGCCGATGCCTTCGCCCACCACTTCCCACCGCTCGGGCACGAACTTCTTGCCCAGCGCGATGACGCGATCCCCCACCCCGTAGAGCTTGACCTCCTCGCCGGTGTCGGTGAACCCGCGGTCCAGGAGCAGCGCGCTGGGCGCGGGCGAGGCGATGAGGCGGGTGAGGAAGTCCGGGGGGAAGAGCACGTCGGCATCCATCACCAGCGCGCTGTCCCGCGCGAGCGTGTCGCGCGCGCACCACAGCGACAGGATGGAGCCCTTCTGGTATTCGGGATTCTCCACGAAGCGGATCCGCATGTCGCCGCGCCGCGCTCCCGCCGCCGCGCGCACCTGATCCTGGCAATGGCCGACCACGATCACGGTCTCGTCCACGCCGGCGGCGGCGAGGGCGCCGAGCATCCGGTCCAGCAGGTGGCGCCCGGCGATGGGCAGGAGACACTTGTGCGTGTGATCGGTGAGCGGCGCGAGCCGGCGCGCCACCCCCGCGGCGAGCACGATGGCCTTCATCGCCCGCGCCCGGCGGCGGCTTGCCCGAGGCCGCGCAGCGCGCCGCGGAACCGGTCCCGGATCTCCTCGGGCGGGTAGGGAATGCGCGGCGCCGGCTGCTCCTCGGGAGTGACCTTGGCCAGGATGAACGAGGGGCCGCGCCCGCGCATCGCGGCCGCGGTGGCCTCGCCCAGCGCGGCCGCCCCCGTGACCGCCGCCGTCGAAGCATAGCCCGCGGCGGCGGCGAGCGCGTCGAGGCGCGCGTGGCGTGACGGCGACGCCTGGTTGCCGGTGGAGCCATAGACCTCGTTGTCGAAGACGATATGCACGAGGTTTCGCGGCCGCTGGTCTCCGGTGGCGCCCGCCCCGAGCACGGGGGCGCCGCCGATCATGGGCAGGATCCCGAGATTCATGAGGAGGTTCCCGTCCCCGTCGAAGACCACGGTGGTGAGGTCCGGGCGGGCCAGCGCCACTCCCAGCCCGATGGCCGAGGCCAGTCCCATGGAGCCGATCATGTAGAAGTTCTGCGGCCGATCCCCCACCGAGAACGACTCGCGGCAGATGAAGCCATTGGCATGCACGACCGGGGCGTCCCCCAGCGCGCCCAAAGCCGCCCGGAGCGCCTCCAGCCG
Source organism: Candidatus Nitrosocosmicus sp. (assembly GCA_035654455.1). Taxonomy (GTDB): domain Bacteria; phylum Methylomirabilota; class Methylomirabilia; order Rokubacteriales; family CSP1-6; genus DASRWT01. The sequence goes on from DASRWT010000079.1 coordinate 4,703, forward strand.
CGAGATCTCCGGCACCAGCACGCGAACGCCGGAACGGTTGTCCGCAGACCGGGCGCGAGCATCGAGTGCCGACGGGGGGAGAGCGGGGGCCATTTCGAGGCCCCCGCTGATAATAGATGGAGATTCGCCGCCGCGCGTGGGCTCCCGATGTCCGCTCGCCGCCTCGCCGCCGCGTGTGCTGTGCGCCCCCGGCATGTGCGCCTCGCCGCCGCGTGTGCTGTGCGCCCCCGGAATGGGCTCCGCATGGCTGCGCGTGCCGTGCGCTCCCGATGCATTTTCTCCGTGCCCTCGTGTGACCACGACGCCGGGGGGGAGGAGGAGGGCCACGGGCTGGCTCCGGCGCTCGGCCTCCGCGCGGGCCCAGGCGATGTCGCCGGCGACGCTGCCGGCGGCGAGCACGCGGTGGGGCACCGAGATGAGCTCGAGCAGGCGCGGGGAGATGTCGCCCATCACGATGTGCTCGGGGGCGTCCTTGCCGCCATGTCCACGCCAGGTCACGAGGAGGAGCGCGGGGAAGCGATACATGAGGGACAGCGAGACCAGCGCGTTGAGGCTGGTGCCGAGCCCCGAGTTCTGCATGATCACCATCGGCAGGCGGCCCGCCATCCACGCGCCCGCCGCGATGCCTACCGCCACGTCCTCGCGGACCGCGGGCACATAGGGCAGGCGAGGATGCGTCTCCAGCGCGGCGATGGCGTCGCCCACCAGCGAGCAAGGCACGCCCGTGAAGAAGTCGAAGCCTTCCGACTCCGCGGCGGCGACGAAGTCTTTCCCGCTGATGGCGCCTATTTCTTGATCTCCGCCCAGGCCCGCTGGTAGTCCTCGAAGGTATCCACCTCGAGCCACCCTTTATAGACGTCCACGCAGTGCACACGCTCGCCGCGCGCCACGAGCTCCTGGAGGAGATCGGTGAAGGCCGCGTGCTCCGCGGAGTCCGCCTCGTGGAAACGCCCCCCGCCGGCCGCGCGCGCTTCTTCCCAGGCCCGGCGAAGCGCCTGGGTCCCGCGCTCGGAGAAGAGCGCCATGCCGATGAACTCTCCGTTGGCGCGGTCGGGCGCCACCCGCGCGCCCACGGTGACGAGGGTGTCGTCGCCGCCGCTGCCGAGGGCGCGCAGGCCGGTGGCCGCCGCCTGCTCGGTCACCACCAGATCCAGCGGCTTCGACAGGGGCAGCAAGCGATCGCGCTGATCCACCCACGCGCGATCCACCACCACCGCGCAGTCCGCGTCCGCCCGGAGGAGCCGCTCGAGGACGGAGCGCTCGAAGAGAATGTCCGAGTAGAGGAAGAGCACCCGCCCCGACAGCACCGGCGCGGCGGCGAAGAGGGACACACCTTCCCCCGTCTCCTCGTACCGGTCATTGTCGAAGTAGCGCAGACCGGGGACGGTCACCTGATCCTTCCGGTATCCGCGCACCACCGCGATGTCCTGCACGCCGCAGGCGCGGAGCGTATCCACCTGGCGCTCGAGGATGCTGCGGCCCTTGATGTCCAGCATGCATTTTGGCCGGTCCTCGGTGAGCGGCAGCAGCGACTTGCCGGAGCCGGCGGCGATGATGACCGCGCGCACCTGGCTCTCCTGCGGCAGGTACTCCGCCTCGATGGCCTCGAACTCCGCCACTCCCACGTGCCGGTAGATCTCCTCCAGCGGCACGATGTGCGGGTCCAGCGCGTCCAGCCGGCGCTCGCGGGCGAGGGTACCCAGCGCGGTCTCCATGCCGCGCACCGCGCCCCGCAGCACCTGGTTGGCCCAGATCACCATCTTCACGCCCGCCCCCTCCAGCTCCTCGAAGGTCACCGAGGGATACAGGGTGGGCACCACCACCACCGGCGTGGGCCGCTCCCACCGCCGCATGAACTCGAGCACCTCGGCCGCCGTCTTCGACTTCGAGTGCATGAGGATCATGTCGGCGCCCGCCTCGGCGTAGGCGTGGGCGCGCCGGAGCGCCTCCTTCATGCCCCAGCCCGCGATGAGGGCCTCCACCCGCGCGATCACCACGAAGTCGGGGTCCCGGCGCGTCTTCACCGCGGCCCGGATCTTCCCCGCGAACTCCTCCACCGACAGAAGCTCGCGCCGCATGCCCGGATAGAGGCTGCACTTCTTGGGGAAGATGTTGTCCTCCATGCAGATCCCCGCCACCCCCGCGCGCTCGTACTCCTCCACCGTGCGCACCACGTTGACGACGTTGCCGTAGCCGTTGTCGGCGTCGGCGATGACCGGCACCGCCACCGCGTCGTTGATGTAGCGGGCGGTCTCCAGGTTCTCGGTCATGGTGAGGAGGTTCACGTCGGGCATGGCGCGCTGGGCCGCCGACACCGCGAAGCTCGAGGACCACACGAGCGGGAAGCCGGCGGCCTCGATGAGACGGGCGGACAGGGCGTCGTGGGCGCCGACCATGGGCACGAGCCCGGGACGGCGGAGGAGCGAGCGCAGCAGGGCGGCCTTGGTCATGATCTCCCTCGCGCGCGCCGGACTACGGGGTCCGGGGCGCCGGCTTTTTCTTGGGATCGTCGTCCAGCGACACCTCGGCCTGCTTGCTCTTCATGCGCCGGATGAGCTCGGCATAGGAGGCGGTCTGGATGATCTTGTTGAACTGCGTGCGGTAGTTGGACACCAGGCTCACGCCCTCGATGCTGACGTCGTAGACGAGCCAGCGCTCGCCGCGCTTCACCAGCCGATAGTCGATGGGCACCTCGGTGCCGTTCTTGGTGACGAGCTTGGTGCTCACCACGCTGTTTTCGCTCTCGATCTTCTCGCCGGTGTAGACGATCTTTTCCCCGCCGTACTGGTCGATCTTCGAGATGTAGGACCGCTCGAGGAGATCGGCGAAGAGGGTCACGAACTCCTCGTGCTCCGCGTCGCTGCGCCCCTGCCAGTGACGGCCGAGGGAGCGCCGGGCGATCTCGCCGAAGTCGAAGATCTCGTTGGCGATCTTGCGGACGGCGGCGCGCCGCTCCGGAACCCGGCTGTCACCCTTGTAGGCGGGATTCTCCAGCGTCTTCACCACCCGGTCGATGGCGCCGCGGAGCTGGTCGGTGGGCAGTCCGGCGCCCGCCACCGGCGCCAGCAGCGCCACGAGGGCGGCCACCGCCACCCCGATCATGCGAGGACGAATCATCACGAACCCTCCGCTGTCTGCGGTGACATGGTCGCGCTCATACTTTTCCGAAGACGTACTTCGACAGCAGCTCCTCGATGTCCACCGGCGGCTCCACCTCGGTGATGCGGCCGTTGCTCTGGATGGTCTTCTCCGACCCGCCGGGATTGATCCGGATGTACTTTTCCCCGATGAGCCCGCGCGTCTTGATGGACGCGATCGAGTCTTCCTGCAGCTTGACGCTGGACTTGATGCTCATGATCACGCGCGCTTGATAGTCCGAGAGCGTGATGCCGTTCACGCGCCCGATCTCCACCCCCGCGATCTCCACCGTGGAGCCCGTCTTGAGCCCGCCCACGGTGGGGAAATCCGCGGTGATGGTGTAGCCGGCGCTGCTGAAGAGCTCGACCCGGCCGAGCTTGATGGATAGCCAGCCCAGAGCCAGCATGCCCACCAGCACGAAAATGCCCACCGCCACATCCAGCGTCGACCGTCTCATTCGGGACCTCCTCAGTGGATCTTGCCGTGCCTCGCGCGCAGCGTCTACTTCTTTTCCTGTCCCCCGCGCGCGGCGGAGGCTCAGCGAGCGGGCGGCGCGCTCTCGATCTCGCCGCGGATGAACTGCTGCACCACCGGATTCGCGGAGGCCTGGAGCAGCGACGGGGGCGCGCACTCCACGATGAGCCCCTCGTGGAGCATGGCCACGCGGTCCGCGATCCGGAAGATCTCCGGGATCTCGTGGCTCACCACCACCGCCGTGAAGCGGAACTTGCGGTGCAGCTCCACGATTAGATGGTGAATGGTGTTGACCAGGATGGGGTCCAGGCCGGTGGTAGGCTCGTCGAAGAACACCACCTCCGGCTCCGTCACCAGGGACCGCGCGATGGCCACCCGCTTGCGCATGCCGCCCGAGATCTCCGCCGGGTTCTTGTGCCCCATGTCCTGGAGGCCCACCTGCACCAGCTTCTCCTCCACCCGCTGCCGGATCTCGGTGGAGGAGATGCGGCCCCTCTCCCGCAACGGAAAGGCCACGTTGTCGAATACCGACATGGAGTCGAAGAGGGCGCCGCCCTGGAACACCACCCCGTAGCGCTCCCGGATGCGGTCCAGGGCGGAGCGCCCCAGCCGTGTGATCTCGGTGCCGTCCACGAAGATGCGGCCCGCGTCGGGCCGCAGCAGACCCACCAGGTGCTTGAGCAGCACCGACTTGCCGCCGCCGCTCCGGCCGATGATCACCATGATCTCGCCGGAGGCGACCTCCAGGTCGATGCCGCGCAGCACGGGCTGCGCGCCGAATGCGCGCCGGAGGTCCTCGATCTTGATCACGGCAGCACCGAGCCGAGGAAGTAGTCCCACACGAGGATGAGAACCGAGGACAGCACCACCGCCTGGGTGGTCGCGCGCGCCACGCCCTCCGCCCCGTGCCCGCAGTAGTAGCCCTTGTAGGTGCACACCCAGGTGACGATGATGCCGAAGGACAGCGACTTCCAGAACCCGGTCATGATGTCGGCCCGGTCCACGAAGGTCTGCATCTCCCCGAAATAGGTCCCGGGGGACAGGCCCAGCAGCTCCACCCCCACCAGGTACCCGCCGAAGATGCCCACCACGTCGAAGATGGCCGTCATGAGCGGAAAGGTGATGATCCCGGCCACGAGGGGCGGGACGATCAGATAGCGCACGGGGTTCAAGGCCATCACGGTGAGGGCGTCTACCTGCTCGGTGATCTTCATGATCCCGAGCTCGGCGGTGAGCGCCGAGCCGGCTCGGCCGGTGACGATGAGGGCGCACAGCACCGGCCCCAGCTCCCGGATGATGGCCAGCGCGACGGCGGGCCCGAGAAAGGCTTCGGAGCCGAAGCGCGACAGGACGAAGAAGATCTGCAGACCGAGCACCATGCCCGTGAAGGCGCCGGTGAGGACCACGATGGTGAGGGAGCGGAAGCCGATGAAGTGAATGCGCTCCGCCAGGCGCGCGAGCTTGAAGGGCGGAACGAAGATGTAGGTGACCGCGTGGACGAGGAAGCGGCCGAACCGGCCGAGAGACTGCAGCACCTCGAGAGCCTGGGCTCCCAGCCCTCCGACCAGTCGGACCGGCAAGCCCTGGGGCGCGGAGGCGACCGGCCCCGTCATCCGCACGCAGTCCGATAAGCGCCCAGGGCCCAGAGGGGAAAGTACTTGGCGTACAGGTGGTACTTGAGATAGAAGACGCGCGGAAAGCCGGTGCCGTTCCACAGGGGATCGGCCCACGCCCCCTCCTCGCTCTGCGTGTCGAGAAGGTACTGGATGCCGCGCTCCACCGCGGGCCCCTCGGTGCGCCCGGCGGCGAAGAGCCCCAGCAGCGCCCACGCGGTCTGGCTCGGGATGGACTCGCCGCGGCCCGCCCACGCCGGGTCCTCGTAGGAAGCCAGCGTCTCGCCCCAGCCGCCGTCGGCGTTCTGCCGCGCTTCCAGCCAGGTCACCGCGCGGCTCACGTACTCCTTCGAGCAGTCCTCGCCGATGGCGCGGATGCCGCGGAGCACCGACCAGGTGCCGTAGATGTAGTTGGCGCCCCAGCGCCCGTACCACGGCCCGTCCGCGTGCTGGTTGCGTCGCAGATACCCGAGCGCGCGCCGGGCGGCGGGATGGTCGAGCGTCTCGCCCAGCATGCCCATGAGCTCGAGGCCGCGTCCGGTGAGGTCCTCGGTGGAGGGATCGAGGAGGGCGCCATGATCGGCGAAGGGGATATTGTTGAGGATGAGCCGGTTGTTGTCGGCGTCGAAGGACGCCCAGCCGCCGTCCGAGCCCTGCATGCCCAGGAACCAGGCCATGCCCCGCGCGAGCGCGCGGCGGCGGCGCTCGACGTCGAGGCCCTCGGTGCGGCTCAGCGCCATCATCACCATCGCGGAGTCGTCGAGATCCGGATAGAAGTCGTTGTGGTACTGGAACGGCCAGCCGCCGGGCGGCACGCCCGGCCGCTTGGAGGCCCAGTCCCCCGGCACCGTGATCTGCTTGTCGATCATCCACTCGCCGGCGCGCACCAGGGATTCATGGTGGCCGGGAAGGCCGGACTCGATGAGCGCATTGACCGCCAGCGCGGTATCCCACACCGGGGACACGCAGGGCTGATAGTGCAGGGAGGTCGTGGTCTCGATCCCGAGCCCCTCGATCTCCTTGAGCTGGCCGCGGATCAGCGGATGCTCCTCGTCGTAGCCCAGGCAGCGCAGCGCCAGCACCGCGTTCACCATGGCGGGGAAGATGCCGCCCAGGCCGCCCGGCACGGCGAGGCGCTCTTCCACCCACCGGCGCGCGCTGTCCAGGGCGCGGGCGCGGAGCGGGCGCGGGCCCAGCCGCTCCCAGCCCTTCAGCGCGTCGTCCACGCCGATGAAGAAGTTCTTCCACAGGAACGTCTTCGGCGAGAACGGGCGCGGGACGCGGTGGAAGCGGAGGCTGGCGCGCTCGCGGGGCACGACCCAGAGCTCGTCCAGGCGCATCGACTCCGGCAGCTGGGTGACGGGCTTGACGTCCATCAGGATGAGGAGCGGCACGATGACCGTCCGCGACCAGTAGGAGACCTCGAGGAGGTTGAAGTACGACCAGCGCGGCAAGAGCATGATCTCCACCGGCATGGCGGGGATGCCCGACCAGTCGTACTCGCCGAACTGAGCGAGGAGGATCTTGGTGAAGACATTGGCCTGGACCGGCCCGCCGAGCTGATGGATGAGGTCCCGCGCGCGCGTCATGGCGGGATCCTCGGCCGGCACGCCGGCCACCTTCATCGCGAAGTAGGCCTTGATGGTGGCGGACAGGCTGGCCGGCCCGCCCTCGTAGAGGCTCCAGCCGCCGCCGGCGAGCTGCTGCGAGCGCAGGTAGTTCACGATCTTGGCCTCGCGCTCGCGATCGACGCGGTCCATCAGCCGCCCGAACAGGAGATATTCGCTGGTGATGGTGCTGTCCGCCTCCAGCTCGCCCACCCAGTGCCCGTCGGGCTCCTGCGTGGAGAGCAGCAGCGCCTGCGCGCGCTCGATCGCCGCGTCGATCCGCGTCGGCCGTGAGATCGGCGGGGCGGCGGAGGGCGCACGGGTGACGCGTATCGGCTCTGTTTTCGGGGCAAACATCGCTACATACTAGCACACGGTTTTGGGGATTCCGTATCGGGGTCAAACTTGAAAAATTTCGCGCCCTTGGGTACGGTAGCGAAGGGATTCACACAGCCGCCGTCCGGCCCCTGGGACGGCCCGGCGCAACGGCCGATCCGGAGAGGGTTGACGCGTGGACGAGGTGTGGCGAGTGGTGGCGGCGCTGGGCGGAACGCTCGCGCTGCGGCCCTATGTCGCCGCCTTCCTCGCCGTGTTCGTCGTCCTCGCGGGACGGGACCAGGGGATTCCACGGACCCTTGGGTTCCTCGGCTGGGGCACGCTCGTCGCGTTCACGGCGGAGCTCGCGTCCACCCAGACCGGCATCCCGTTCGGCCTGTACCACTACACGGGGGCCACCGCCGGGCGCGAGCTCTTTGTCGCCGGCGTCCCGATCTTCGACCCCCTGTCGTTCCCGTTCCTCGCGTATGCGTCGTGGTGTCTGGCGCGCTGGATCGGCGATAGCGACCGCGGCGCCCGCCCGGTGCTCCTCACCGGGCTGCTCATGATGCTGCTCGACGTGGTGATCGATCCGCTGGCGGTGCGCGGAGACCGCTGGTTCCTGGGTCGCGTCTTCTACTATCCCGGAGAAGGCGACTACTTCGGCGTGCCGCTGGTCAACTTCGCCGGCTGGGCGCTGGTGGGCTGGGTCATCGCCGGGGGCTTCGCGCTGCTGTCCCGGCGCCGGGCGGCCGGCTCGCCGCGCGGCGGCGTGGGCCTTTACTACGGCGTCCTTGCATTCGGCGTCGGAATGACGATCTGGATCGGCGAGTTCGCGCTGGCGGGAGCGGGAATCCTGCTCCACGCGCTGTCCTTTCTGGTACTCTGGACCGGGCTGGCGGGTGTCCGGGCCCGCTCCGTCAAGACCACCTTTACTTACGAGAGGATATCGTAGTCGATGAGTGTCCCGGTCTCGCAGATGTGGACGGTGGCGACCTATGTGCTGCGCCAGCGGCTGGCGCGGCGCCCGCGCTACCCGCTTGTTCTCATGCTGGAACCACTGTTCCGGTGCAACCTGGCCTGCGCAGGGTGCGGGAAGATCCAGTACCCCGCCCAGATCCTCCGCAAGCACCTCTCGGTGGAGAAGTGCCTCCAGGCGGTGGAGGAGTGCGGCGCTCCCATGGTGAGCATCCCGGGCGGCGAGCCGCTCATGTACCCGGACATCGACCGGCTGGTGGCCGAGTTGGTGAAGCGGAAGAAGTACGTCTATCTCTGCACCAACGCCATCCTCCTCAAGGAAAAGCTCGACCTCTTCACTCCGTCGAAGTACCTGTCGTTCAGCGTGCACATGGACGGGTTGCGGGAGGAGCACGACGAGGCGGTGTGCCGCGACGGAGTCTACGACGAGGCGGTGCCCGCCATCCAGGAGGCGCTCGCCCGAGGGTTCCGGGTGACCACCAACACCACGCTGTTCGACGGCGCCTCGCCGCTGCGGGTGCGCGAGTTCTTCGACGAGATGATGCGCCTGGGCGTGGAAGGGATGATGGTGTCGCCGGGCTACAGCTACTCGAAGGCGCCCGACCAGGAGCACTTCCTCCGGCGCAGCCGGACCAACCAGCTCTTCAGCGAGATCCTCTCGAAGCCCAAGCGGCACTGGCGCTTCAACCAGTCGCCCCTCTTCCTCCGCTTCCTCATGGGCAAGCAGGACTACGAGTGCACGCCGTGGGGCAACCCGACCTACAACATGTTCGGCTGGCAGCGGCCGTGTTACCTCCTCCAGGACGGCTATGCGGAGACCTTCAAGGAGCTGATGGAGACCACGCCCTGGGAGAACTACGGGCGCAAGAGCGGGAACGAGAAGTGCCAGGACTGCATGGTCCACTGCGGGTTTGAGCCCACCGCGGTGAACCACACCTTCAACTCCGCGCGGGGCTTCGCGGAGACGGTGATGGTCACCCTCACCGGAAAGCTGTGAGGCTCCCATGAGCCTCCAGGGCTGGGTGCCCGACATCGGACCGTATCTCACGCTCGAGGAGGTCATCGAGCACGCCTTCGACTACCGCGGCAACGTGACGGTGGTGCGGCGGGACGGCACCGAGATGGTGGGCTACCTCTTCAATCGGGATGCGCAGGGGCCCGAGCCCTTCGTCCAGCTCTTCGATGAGGCCGGGAACGGCCCCATCCGGGTTCGCTACGTCGAGATCGCCACCGTGCGATTCACGGGCAAGGATACCGCCGAGGGCAATTCGTGGAAGGCCTGGATCGAGCGCAAGGAGCGCGAGAAAGCGCAGCCCGTCCCCGCGCCCGGCGCGTAGGCGCGTGAGCAGCCTCCTCATCCTGACGGCCGTCGCGCTCGAGGCGGCGGGGCTGGCGCGCGAGCTCGAGCTGCCCGCCGAGCCCGCCCCGCCGTCTCGCGCCGCCTCATCGCCCCGTTCCTCCTCGTATCGATCGTATGGCCGAGCCGGTGTCCGCATCGCGCCCGTGGGCCTCGGCGCAGGGCTCCTCTCCGAGCGCTGGGCCGCCTGCCGCGAGGGTCTCGACGCGCCGCTCGTGATCTCGGCCGGCGTATGCGGCGGGCTCGACGCGCGGCTCGTCCCCGGCGATCTCGTGGTGCCGGCCCGGGTGCTCGCGCCCGACGGCGAGACGCTCACGGTGCCGGCGGCGGCGCATGCGCGGGTGCTGGCGGCGGCGGGGCCGGCGGCCACCGGCACGCTCGTCACCACGCGCGCCCTCGTGGGCACGCCGGCGGCCAAGGCCGCGCTGCGGTCGGCCACCGGCGCGGCGGCGGTGGACATGGAGTCCGCCGCCATCCTCGCCGCCGCGCGCGCGGACGGGCTGGAGGCAGTGGTCATTCGCGCGGTGTCCGACGGCGCCGGGGCGGCGGTGCCGGCCGAGCTGGCGGCGCTGCTGGACCTCGAGGGCCGGCTGCGCGGCGGCCGCGCGCTGCTTCTCGCGCTCACGCGCCCCCAGACCTTGCCTCGCGCCCTCGAGCTCCGGCGCGGCAGCCGCCGCGCCCTCGCCGCGGTGGCGCGCGTGCTCGCGGCGCTGCGGGACTAGCCGATGCGCGCCCTGGTGACCGGCGGCACCGGTTTCGTGGGGGCCAATCTCGTGCGCGAGCTGCTCGCCGACGGCGACCGGGTGCGCGTGCTCGCCCGCCCCGGCGGCGACCGTCGCGCGCTCGAGGGCTGCGACGTCGAGATCGCGGAGGGCGATCTGCTCGATGCCGGCTCGGTGCGCCGCGCGGTGGCGGGGATGGAGCGGGTGTTTCACGTGGCCGCGGACTATCGCCTCTGGGCGCCCGATCCCGCCGCGCTCTTCCGCGCCAATGTGGACGGCACCCGGCACGTGCTCGAGGCCGCGGTGGCGGCGGGGGTGGAGCGGATCGTCTACACCTCCACCGTGGGGGCGCTCGGCATCCCCAAGGACGGCGCGCCCGGCGACGAGGGCACGCCGGTCTCGCTCGCCGACATGGTGGGGCCCTACAAGGCCTCGAAGTTCGTGGCGGAGGCGGTGGCCCGCGAGCTCGCGGCGCGGGGCGCGCCGGTGATCATCGTGAATCCGTCGGCGCCGGTGGGCCCGTGGGACGTGAAGCCGACTCCCACCGGCCAGATGATCGTGGACTTCCTGCGCGGCAAGATGCTGGGCTCGCTCGACACCGGTCTCAACGTCGTGCACGTGCGCGACGTCGCGCGCGGCCATATCCTCGCCGCCCAGCGCGGGCGTCCGGGCGAGCGCTATGTCCTCGGTCACCAGAACCTCACCCTGCTGGAGATCTTCCAGGTCCTGGCGCGGCTCACCGGCCTGGCGGCGCCGCGCTTCCGCGTGCCGTATGCCGTCGCCTGGCTGGCCGCCGCCGGCATGGAAGGCGTGGCCCGCCTCGTCGGCGGCACCCCGGCGGTGCCGCTCACCGCGGTCCGGATGGCGCGCAAGCGGATGTTCTTCTCGGTGGACAAGGCGGTGCGCGAGCTGGGGCTGCCGCAGACGCCCGCCGAGCGAGCGCTGGGCGACGCGGTGGAGTGGTTCGTGTCGCGGGGATACGCACCCGACCCGCGGCGGCGGCGGGCGGCGTGAACGCGGCGCGGTTCGTCTCGCGGCTCACGCGCAAGAGCCGCTCGAACTTCTTCTACGCCTTCCTCCTCCTGCCGCGCGCCCAGCGGGAGGCCATCTTCGCCGTCTATGCCTTCTGCCGGCTCGTGGACGACGCGGTGGACGAAGGGATGGACCGCGCCGCGCAGCGCCGGGAGCTGGCGCGCTGGCGCGAGGAGATCGCCCGGGTGTTCGGCCCGGAGCCGACCACGCACCCCGCCGCCGAGCGGCTGCGCGAGGCGGTGCGGCAGTTCCCCATTCCCCGCCCGGCGCTCGAGGAGATCATCGCCGGCGTGGAGATGGATCTCGACCGCGCCACCTACGAGACCTTCGACGATCTCTACCCGTATTGCTATCGGGTGGCGTCCGCGGTGGGGCTCTGCAGCATCGCGATCTTCGGCTATCGGGATCCGCGCGCCCAGGACTACGCGATCAACCTCGGGGTGGCGCTCCAGCTCACCAATATCCTCCGCGACGTCCAGACTGACGCCCGCATGGGCCGCGTCTACCTGCCCCAGGAGGACCTCCGGCGGTTCGGCGTCACCATCGACGATCTCCGCGAGGGCCGCTACACGCCCGCCTTCGTGGAGCTGATGGCCTTCGAGGCGGCGCGGGCGCGCGACTACTATTCCCGCGCGTGGCGAGGCCTGCCCGCGGCGGATCACCGCACCCTGTTCGCCGCGGAGATCATGGGCCACACCTACTTCGCGCTGCTCCGCGCCATCGAGGCGCGGCGCTTCGACGTGTTCGGCGACCGCGTGGTGGTGCCCACGCGCCGCCGCCTCGCCATCGCGCTGGCGGGCTGGGCGCGCGCCCGCCTCGGCGCCCGGCGCCGCTCTCCGCTCGCCGGCGCCGCGCGCTAGAAGCAGTGAAGGCCGGCGTCACCCCGTGAGCGCGCGCATGCGGGCCCAGGTCTTTCACGGGCCCGGCGACCTTCGCCTGGAGGAGCTGCCCCGTCCCACGCCGGCGCCGGGCGAGCTCGTCATCAGGGTCGACGCGGCGCTCACCTGCGGCACCGATGTGAAGGTCCTCCGCCGCGGCCATCCCGTCATGATCCCGGTGGTCCCCACCGCCTTCGGTCACGAGATGGCGGGCACCGTCACCGCGGTCGGCGCCGCGGTGCGCGACTGGCGCGAAGGGGACCGGCTGGTGGCCGCCAACTCGGCACCGTGCGGCGGCTGCCCGCTCTGCCGCGCGGGGCGGCCGAATCTCTGCGAGGACCTCCTCTTCGTCAACGGCGCCTACGGCGAATACCTCCGCTTGCCGCCGCGGCTGGTGGAAAAGAACCTCGTGCGCCTCGGCTCCGCCCTGCCGGCCTGGCGCGCGGCCTTCGCGGAGCCGCTGGCCTGCGCGGTGCAGGGCATCGAGCGCGGGCGCGTGGAGCCGGGCATGACGGTGGCCGTGCTCGGCCACGGCCCGCTCGGCTGCCTGCTCGCGCTGACCGCCGCCCAGCGCAAGGCGCGCGTGCTGCTGGTGGGCAAGGGCGGCTGGCGACTCGAGCGCGTGCGCGCGGCGGGGATCGCGGAGACGATGGACACCGCCGAGGCCGGCGACCTCGCCGCCGCGCTGCGCGCGCGCACCGGCGGTCGCGGCCCCGACGTGGTGGTGGACGCCACCGGGCGCCCCGAGGTGTGGGAGCAGGCGCTCGACGCCGTCGGTCGAGGCGGCACCGTCGTCTTCTTCGGCGGTTGCGCCCCGGGAACCACGGTTCGAGTGGACACGCGGCGCGCCCACTACGAGGAGCTCACCCTGGTGGGAGCCTTTCACCACACCCCGAGGCTCATCCGCATGGCCGTCGAGCTTCTGGAGTCGGAAACCCTGGTGCCGGACGCGCTCGTCACCCATCGGATGGGGCTGGCGGCGGTGCCCGACGCGCTGGCCCTCATGGCGGCCGGGCAGGCCCTCAAAATCGCGATAAATCCAGCCGTTTGAGCGCCGGGGCCCCGTCCGGTATACTGCCCCCATGGCAACCATACCGCTGCTTCAAGACATCGTGCTGGCCGGGCCCCGGGGGTTCTGCGCCGGAGTGGACCGCGCCATCGACATCGTCGAGCTGGCGCTGCAGGTGTGCCCGCCTCCCGTCTACGTCCGGAAGGAGATCGTCCACAACCGGCACGTGGTGGAGGCGCTGCGGGCCAAGGGCGCTCACTTCGTGGACGAGCTCGACGAGGTCCCGGACAACGCCACCGTGATCTTCAGCGCCCACGGCATCTCGCCGGCGGTGCGGCAGGAGGCGGAGGATCGGGGGCTGCGCGTGATCGACGCCACGTGCCCGCTGGTGACCAAGGTGCACCTCGAGGCCGTGCACTACGCGCGTGAGGGCTACTCGATCATCCTGGTGGGCCATGCCGACCACGACGAGGTGGTGGGGACCATGGGGGAGGCGCCCGACCGCATGTTCGTGATCGCGCATCCCGATGAGGTCGAGCGGCTGGTGGTGCCGGATCCCGACAAGGTGGCCTTCCTTACCCAGACCACGCTCTCGGTGGACGACACGCGCGACTGCATCGCCGCCCTGCGGAAGCGCTTCCCCAAGATCGTGGGGCCGTCCAAGGACGACATCTGCTACGCGACGCAGAACCGGCAGGCGGCGGTGAAGACGGTGGCGGCCGGGGTGGACGTGCTCCTCGTCATCGGCGCCGCCAACAGCTCGAACGCGAACCGCCTGGTCGAGGTGTCCAAGGGGCTGGGCACCGCGTCCTACCTCATCAACGACAAGAACGACATCCGGCCGGAGTGGCTCGAGGGGGCCACGCGCGTGGGAGTGACCGCGGGAGCGTCCACGCCGGAGTTCCTCGTCACCCAGGTGGTGGAATCGCTCCAGGCCTCGCGGCCGGCGGAGGTCCGCGAGGTGCACGTGGTGGAGGAGGACGTGCGCTTCGGGCTCCCGAAGGAGCTCGAGGAGATCGCCCGTCAGGCCGGCAAGTCCTTGCCCGCCCGCCGCAGCGCGGGCGTCGACGAGGAGTAGCCGTGCATCTCGTCACCTTCCGCCGCGGCCGGAGCCAGGGGCGAGTGGGGGCGGTGTGGAACCAGGTGGTGCTCGATCTCGGCGCCATCACGCGTGATCTCGCGGCCCAGCGCGGCGCGGTCGGGCGCGCCCGGGGCGGCTTCCCCAAGAGCATGCTCGAGCTCATCCAGGGCGGAGCCCCCGCGCTGGAAGCGGCGCGGACCGCGTGGGAGGCGGGGAAGCGGCTCGTGGAGGGTCAGCCCCTCGATGAGCTCGCGCGGCGCAAGCTGGCCTTTCCCCTCGCCAAGATCCGGCTGCAGGCGCCGATCCCCGCGCCCGCCCGCAACATCTTCTGCCTCGGGCGCAACTATGCCGACCATGCCGCCGAGCGTGGGGCGGCGGTGCCGGAGCATCCGGTGTACTTCACCAAGCCCGCGCACGCGGTGGTGGGGCCCGGCGATCGGGTGCTCCACCACACCGTGACCAAGGAGCTGGACTACGAAGTCGAGCTCACCGCGGTGATCGGATTGGCCGGGCGCGATATACCACGTGGAGAGGCGCTCCGGCACGTCTTCGGCTACACCATCATCAACGACGTGACCGCGCGCGACCTCCAGAAGCGCCACGGCCAGTGGTTCAAGGGCAAGTCCCTGGACACCTTCTGTCCCATGGGGCCCATCCTGGTCACCGCCGACGAGATTCCCGATCCGCAGGCGCTCGCGGTCTCGCTCCGCGTGAACGGCCAGGTCCGCCAGTCGAGCAATACCTCGAAGATGATCTTTCCGGTGGACCAGTGCATCGAGGTGCTCTCGCAGGGGCTGACGCTTCTGCCCGGCGACGTCATCGCCACCGGCACGCCGGATGGGGTGGGGGCCGCCACCGGCAACTTCCTCAAGGTGGGGGACCGGATGGAAGCCGAGGTGGAGCGGATCGGCGTCCTCGCCAACAAGGTCGCCTCGCCCTAGCGGCCGTCCTCACGGTCGAGAAGAGCCGCTCTCATCCGGGCGGGACGGCCCGCCCTCCGGCGCCCCGCCGGACCCCCCTGGCACCTCCCGTCGGCGCGTGATAGCATCCGCAGCACATCGGCCCTCTTCCTACTGCCGTCGTGCTATCTGCCGCTCAGGAATCACGGGGAGGCGAACATGGCGCTCGACATCGCGAAGATCCGCAACATCGGTTTCGTCGGCCACGGCGGCGTGGGCAAGACGTCCCTGGTGGAGGGCATGCTCCACGCCGCGGGCGCGGTGAGCCGCCTCGGCCGCGTGGACGAGGGGACCACCACCACCGACTTCGACCCCGACGAGATCAAGCGCAAGATCTCGCTGTCCACCGCGGTGGCCTTCTGCGACTACAAGGGTCACCGCCTCAACCTGGTGGACACGCCCGGATACGGGGACTTCGTGTCCGACGCCCGCGCGGGGCTGCGCGCGGTGGGCGCGGCGGTGGTGGTGGTGGACGCGGTGGCGGGCGTCCAGGTCCAGACCGAGAAGGTCTGGAAGATGGCCAATGACTACGGGCTGCCGCGCATCATCGTGATCAACCGCATGGACCGCGAGCGGGCGGACTTCTTCCGCGCGCTGGACTCGCTGCAGCGCCGGCTCAAGGGGCGGCTGTGCCCGCTCCAGGTGCCGATCGGGAGCGAGGCGGGCTTCCAGGGGGTGGTGGATCTCGTCAAGATGAAGGCGCTCCTCACCGCGGACGGCAAGACCCGGGAGGCGGAGATTCCGGGCGAGGTCATGGACACGGTGAAGGAGTGGCGCGAGAAGCTCATCGAGGCCGTCGCGGAGACCGATGACGACCTGCTCGCCAAGTATCTCGAGGAGGGCTCGATCGGCGAGAGCGAGATGCTGGCCGCCCTCCGCAAGGCCATCGGCGAGGGCGCGCTGGTGCCGGTGCTGGCGGCGGCGGCCACGCGGGGCATCGGCGTCCAGCCGGTGATGGATCTCATCGCGGAGGAGTTTCCCTCGCCGCTCGAGCAGGGCGCGGTGGAGGGAGTGGACCTCAAGAGCAAGGCGTCGGCCACCCGCGCGCCGGATCCCCGCGCGCCGTTCTCGGCGGTGGTGTTCAAGACGGTGTCCGACCCGCACGTGGGCAAGCTCTCCATCTTCCGCGTCTGCTCCGGCACGTTGAAGGCCGACAGCCAGGTGCTCAATGCCTCCAAGGGAATCAGGGAGCGCGTGGGCCATATCGGCTGGCTGCAGGGCAAGACCCAGAAGCACGTCGAGGCCCTGGGGCCGGGCGAGATCGGGGTGGTGGCGAAATTGAAGGACACCCTCACCGGCGACACGCTCTGCGACGAGGCGCATCCGGTGGTGCTGCCGCCGATCAAGTTCCCCGAGCCCGCCATCTCCTTCGCCATCCAGCCCAGGACCCGCGGCGATGAAGACAAGATCTCCACCGCGCTGCACCGGATGGCGGAAGAAGACCCCACCCTCCACCATCACTTCGACCCCGAGACCAAGCAGCTCCTCGTCTCGGGCATGGGCCAGATGCACGTGGAGATGGTGGTGGAGCGCATGAAGCGGAAGTACAACGTGGACGTGCTGGTCCTCCCGCCGCGCATCCCCTACAAGGAGACGGTGAAGGGGCGGGCGGAAGTGCAGGGCAAGTACAAGAAGCAGACGGGCGGGCGCGGTCAGTACGGCGACACGTGGCTCAAGATCGAGCCGCTCGCCCGCGGCGGCGGCTTCGAGTTCGTGGACGACATCTTCGGGGGCGCCATTCCCCGTAACTTCATCCCGTCCTGCGAGAAGGGCGTGCGGGACTGCATGAAGCGGGGGATCTACGCCGGCTACCCGGTGGTGGACCTCAAGGTCACGCTCTACGACGGCTCCTACCACGACGTGGACTCGTCGGACATGGCCTTCCAGATCGCGGCCTCCCTGGGCCTGCAGAAAGGTTTCATGGAGGCGCATCCCATCCTGCTGGAGCCGGTGATGAACGTGGAGGTGACCGCGCCCTCCGACCATGCCGGCGACGTGATCGGCGACATCAACGGCCGCCGGGGGCGGGTGGTGGGCATGGAGCCCGACGGCGAGACGGTGTCGGTGCGCGCCCAGGTGCCGATGGCGGAGATGCTCACCTACGAGTCCACCCTCCGGTCCATGACGGGGGGGCGCGGCGCCTACTCGATGGAGTTCTCCCACTACGAGGAAGTGCCGGCCCACCTCGCGGAGAAGGTCGTGAAGGACGTCAAGGCGGAGAAGGAGAAGGCGCACTAGCCCTCCCGCGCGGATGCCGCCCACCATGAGCTTCGTCAGCCACATCGAGTGCACGGTGTGCGGCAAGCGGCACGAGGCGGGCCGCCTGCTCACCGTCTGCGAGGCCTGCGGCCAGATGCTGGCGGTCCGCTACGACCTCGCCCGCGTGGCCGCCGCCGTCACCAAGGACGCGCTCCAGCTGCGCCCGCCCGGGATGTACCGCTTCCGCGAGCTGGTGCCGCTGGCCGATGGAGAGGAGCCCGTCGCGCTGGGAGAAGGCAGCACGCCGCTGCTCGAGCTGCCACGGCTGGCCGCGCATGTGGGCGTGGGGCGTCTCTGGGGCAAGGACGAGGGGCAGAATCCCACCGGCTCCTTCAAGGCGCGCGGACTGGGGATGGCGGTCACCAAGGCGCGGACCCTCGGCGTGAAGGGCCTCATGATTCCCTCCGCGGGCAATGCCGGCGGCGCGGCGGCGGTGTATGGTGCGCGCGCCGGCGTGCCGGTGGCGGTGGTGGTCCCCCGCGGCACCCCCGAGGCGGCGGTGGCCGAGGCCATCATCGCGGGCGCCTACGTCTTCACCGTGGACGGCTCCATCGCGACGGCGGGGCGCCTCATCGCGCGCGTCGCCCCCGCCCTGGGCTGGTTCGACCTCGCCACCCTCAAGGAGCCGTACCGCCTCGAGGGCAAGAAGACCATGGGGCTCGAGCTGGCCGAGCAGCTCGACTGGGACACGCCGGACGTGCTCATGTACCCGACGGGCGGCGGCACCGGCCTCGTCGGCATCTGGAAGGCGTACGAGGAGCTGGCCGCGATGGGCTGGGTGAAGTCCCCGCCGCCGCGCTTCGTCGCCGTGCAGGCGGAAGGCTGCGCGCCGGTGGTGAAGGCGTGGGAGGACAAGGCCGAGACCACCGCCATGTGGGAGAACCCGGTGACGCACGCGGCGGGACTGCGCGTGCCCGGACCGTTCGCGGGACGCCAGATGCTCCGCATCCTGCGCGAGTCCGGCGGCACCGCGCAGGCCGTGAGCGAGGACGAGATCATTGCCGCCCAGCATCTGCTGGGGCGGCTCGAGGGTATCTGGACCGCGCCGGAGTCCGCCGCGGCGCTGGCCGCTCTCCTCCGGCTGCGCGCGATGGGCGAGGTCGGGCCGCGCGAGCGGGTGGTGATCATGCTCACCGGCTGCGGATTCAAGTATCCCGCGCCGCCATTGCCGGCGCCCGTTCACCTCGAGGGCTCGGAGAGCGCCATCCTGGACGCGGTGCGCCGGGCCATCGGCGCCTGAGCGGCGCGCCGTCAAGCTTTTGGCTGGATTCCGTCCGGAGGTGTGGTCTAGTATCCGAGGCGCGTTTTCCCCCCGGGAGGAGAGTCGGAACGCGAGAGGATGATCGCCAAGACAAGGAGCTGGGCATGAGCGAGCTCACGCGCAGAGGGTTTCTCAGGACCGGCAGCGCCGCGCTGGCGGGGGCGGTGGCCGCGGGCGGCCTCTCCGGTTGCGCTTCCACGAAGGGCGAGACGCAGCCCACCGGGAAGCGTCGCGTGGTGGTGATCGGCGGAGGCTGGGGCGGCGCCACCGCGGCGAAGTACGTGCGGATCGGGGATCCGAGCATCGAGGTCGTCCTCCTGGAGCCCAATCGGCAGTTCATCTCGTGCCCGTTCAGCAATCTGGTCCTGGCCGGGCTGCGGAACATCGAGAGCCTGAGCTTCGGCTATGAGGGGCTGCGCAAGCGCGGGGTGCAGGTGCGCCACGAGATGGCGCTGGCGGTGGAGCCCGACACGAAGCGGGTGCGCCTTGCCTCGGGCTATCTCTCCTATGACCGGCTCATCGTCTCGCCGGGCGTGGACTTCCAGTGGGAGCTGGTCGAGGGGCTGCCCGCCGCCAAGGAGACCGTGCTCCACGCGTGGAAGGCGGGGCCGCAGACGGTGCAGCTCGCGCGGCAGATCCAGGCCATGCCCGACGGCGGGGTCTTCGTGCTCACGGTACCGCCGGTCGCGTATCGCTGCCCGCCCGGCCCCTACGAGCGGATCTCCCTGGTGGCCTGGTATCTCAAGGCGAAGAAGCCGCGGTCGAAGCTCATCGTGCTCGACGCCAATCCGAACATCGTGTCCAAGACCGCGCTCTTCCGCGAGGCGTGGAAGGCCTACCCCAACATCGACTACCGGGCCACCAATCGGGTGGTGGCGGTGGATACCAGCACGCGCGAGGTCCGGACCGAGTTCGATCGCGTGAAGTACGACGTGCTCAACCTGATCCCGCCCCAGCGGGCGGGGCAGATCGCGGTGGATGCCGGCCTCACCGGCGCCGACAACCGGTGGTGCGAGGTGAATCACGTCACCTACGAGTCGGTGAAGCAGCCGAGGATCCACGTGATCGGCGACGCCACCACCGGGCTGCCGGTGCCGAAGTCGGGGAATGTCGCCAACAACATGGGGAAGATCTCCGCCATCGCGGCGGTGGCGCTCCTGGGCGACCGGCCGGTGCAGCTCCTCGCCCCCGGCAATACCTGCTATAGCTGGGTGAGCAATACGGAGGCGATCGCGGTGGTCAACGCGTACAAGATCGAGGGCGGCAAGGTGGTGCAGATCGAGCAGCGGCTGACGCCGGCCCAGAACGCGTCGGTGGCGGCCCGGGCCGAGGGCTGGACGCAGAGCATCTGGACCGACGTGATCGGATAGGCAAGGAGACCCCATGTCGACCATCCGTCGCCTCGCCGTCGTGGTACTCGCCGGATTCGCGATCGTGCTCCCGGCCGCGCCCGCCCGGGCCCAGGGTCCGGCCTCGGCCCCGGGCCCGTTCGATTCGCCGCTGGCCAAGGTCATCACCTGCGCGGCCTGCCACGGGGTGAACGGCAATAGCCGCTCGGACGCCATGCCCATCATCGCGGGGATGGACGCGGCTTATTTCAAGAAGCAGGTTCAGGCGTACGCGGGCGGCGCGCGCCCCTCGCCCGAGATGGGCCCCTACTCGAAGCAGATCCTCGACATCGGCGTGGACGAGGTGGCGGCCTTCTTCGCGGGCCAGAGGATGGAGCCCACGCCGGTCAAGGTGGACCCGGCGGCGGTGGAGCGCGGGCGCGTCGCCGCCGCCGCCTGCGTGGCCTGCCACGGGCCGGCGGGCAAGGCGGATCCGGCCAAGCGAACCCCTGCCCTCGCCGGGCAGGCGCCGGGTTACCTGCGCGACCAGATCCGGCTGTTCAAGCAGGACGCGCGGAATCCTGGCGAGGCCGCCCTCGCCGCGGTGAAGGCCGTGATGAAGACGGTGCCGGACGAACGGATTCCCGATATCGCCGCCTACTATTCGAGCCTCCGCTAGGCGCGGGCGGTTGCCAGGGCCGCGCGCGCGCGGGGGGCGGGCGTGACGCCGGCCTTTGCGGGGACGCTGGTGCTGCTGGGCTTCGCGGGCGCCTTCGTCTCCGGCCTCGTGGGCGTGGGCGGGGCCATCGTCATGATCCCGCTGCTCTACTACGCGCCTCCGCTCCTCGGCGTGGGGAGTCTCCCGATGCCCGAGGTGTCCGGCGTGACCATGGTGCAGGTCCTGGCCGCCGCCGCGGTGGGCGCCTGGATCCACGGGCGTCACGCCGCCGTCCAGCGCGAGCTCGCCGTGACCGGGGGCGCGGCCATGGCGGCGGCATCGCTGGCGGGCGCGCTCGCTTCCAGCCAGCTCTCGGCGCGCGCCCTCCTCATCGTGTTCACGCTGATGGCCACGGTGGCGCTGCCGCTGCTCGCCGTCCGGCCCCTCGAGGCCAGCGTGTCGGCGCCGTCGCCGGAGGTGTCGGTCCCCCGGGGCCTTGCCGTCGGCGCGCTCGCGCTCATCGGATTCGCCTCGGGGCTGGTGGGCGCCGGCGGCGCCTTCCTCACCGTCCCGGTGATGATCGCGCTGCTGCGCCTGCCGATGCGGCTCGCCATCGGAACCTCGCTCGCCGTGACCGGGATGTCGGCGCTCGCGGGCGTGCTGGGCAAGGCGCTCACCGCGCAGATCCCACTCGGCCCCGCGGCGGCGGTGGTGCTAGGCTCCGTGGTGGGCGCCCGGGTGGGCGCCCGCGTCAGCCGGCGAGTCCCCGTCCGCGTCTTGCGGCTGGTGCTCGTCGTGCTCGTCGCGCTGGTGGCGATCCGGGTGTGGTGGGACGTGCTGGCCACCTAGGACCCAGGGAGACGGCGTGCGCTACGGCTTCGTGATCGATCAGCGGAAGTGCATCGGCTGCCACGCCTGCACCGTCGCCTGCAAGGAAGAGAACCAGGTGCCCCTCGGGGTCAACCGCACCTGGGTCAAGTACATCGAGAAGGGGACCTTCCCCGACACGCGACGCTACTTCTCCGTGCTGCGCTGCAACCACTGCGACAACGCCCCCTGCGTGACCATCTGCCCCACGGTGGCGCTGTACCGCCGGCCCGACGGCATCGTGGACTTCGACGGCGACCGGTGCATCGGCTGCAAGTCGTGCATGCAGGCCTGTCCCTACGACGCGCTCTACATCGATCCCGTCACCCAGACCGCGGCGAAGTGCCACTACTGCGCGCATCGCGTGGAAGTCGGCCTCGAGCCCGCCTGCGTGATCGTCTGCCCCGTGCAGGCCATCGTCGCCGGCGACCTCGACGACGCCAGCACGCCCATCGCGCGGCTGGTGGCCGGCCAGCAGGTGCAGGTGCGCAAGCCGGAGCAGGGGACTCAGCCCAAGCTCTTCTACGTGGGGGCCGAGGTCTCCGCGCTGGCGCCGGAGATGCAGCGGCGCGATGGCCAGTACATGTTCGCGCAGGCGAGCACGATTCCGGTCCCGGGACGGCCCAACCGGGCCACCGCGGCCGCCGCCCCGGTGCCCGACGGCGAGCCGGTGGATCTCCTCCGCATGGCGCGCACGGTGTACGACGTCGCGCACGCCGAGCGGCCCTGGGGCTGGAAGGTCTCGACCTATCTCTGGACCAAGTCCGTCGCCGCGGGCGCGCTGATGGTGGCCGCGCTGGGCATGCTGGGCGGGCTCGCGTCCGGCAACGCGCTCGCGGCCCGCGCGGCGCCGCTGCTGGCCCTGGTCTTCCTGGCCCTGACCACGGCGCTGCTCGTCGCCGATCTCAAGCGCCCGGAGCGGTTCCTCTTCATCCTCGTGAAGCCCAACTGGCGCTCGTGGCTGGTCTGGGGCGGCTGGATCCTCATGGCGTATGGCGGCATCGCCACGCTCTGGCTTCTCGCCGGGCTGGCCGGACGCCCGGGGGCCCTCATCTGGCTCGCGGTGCCCGTCATCTTCCTCGCCGGCGCCACCGCCGGCTACAGCGCCTTTCTATTCGGTCAGGCCGAGGGGCGCGACTTCTGGCAGAGCCCGCTGCTGCTCCCCCACCTCCTCGTGGCTGCGCTGGCCGCGGGCAGCGCAGCGCTGCTCCTCGTCGCGCGCGCCACCGGTGACGGGCTGGGGGCGCCCCGGGGACTCCGCCTCGTATTGCTGGGCTCGCTGCTCGCCACCGCGGTGATTCTCATCGCCGAGCTCTTCGGCTCGCATCCCACGCGCGACGCCGGGCGCGCCGCCCGGTATCTCGCGCGCGGTCCGCTTGCCCCCGCGTTGTGGGCCGGCGTCGTCGCCGCGGGGCTGGCCCTGCCCGCCGCGCTGCTCGTCACCTCCACGCCGGCGGCGTGGACGGCCGGCGCCGTGCTCGCCCTGATCGGCCTGTGGATCTACGAGGACCTCTGGGTCCGCGCGGGCCAGTCCATCCCGCTGAGCTGAGGGAACCCATGACCGATCGCGTGACCGAGCCGCTCCATCCCGTGGCGCGGGATCTCCAGGCCCCGACGGAGGGCCTGCATCGCTTTCCGCCCGCCGCGCTCTGGGACAGCTGGGAAGAGTTCGACTCCCGGGCCTGGCCGCGCAAGGTGAAGCGCCGGTACTCGCTCATTCCCACCATCTGCTTCAACTGTGAGGCCGGCTGCGGGCTCCTCGCCTACGTGGACAAGCAGACGCTGCAGATCCAGAAGTTCGAGGGCAATCCCGCGCACCCGGGCAGCCGCGGGCGCAACTGCGCCAAGGGCCCCGCCACGCTCAACCAGATCACCGACCCCGAGCGCATCCTCTATCCGCTCCGGCGCGTGGGGCCGCGCGGCTCGGGGCAGTGGGAGCGCGTGACCTGGGATCAGGCGCTCGACGACATCGCGGGACGCATCCGGAAGGCGCTGGTGGAGAAGCGCCCCACCGAGGTGATGTATCACCTGGGCCGGCCGGGTCATGAGCTGATCTATCTGCAGCGCGTCTTTCACGCCTGGGGCATCGACGGACACAATAGCCACACCAATGTCTGCTCGGCCTCCGCGCGGGCGGGCTATGCCTTCTGGCACGGGCTGGACCGGCCCTCGCCCGACCACGCGAAGGCGCGGGTGATCCTGCTGCTCTCCTCCCACCTCGAGGCCGGGCACTACTTCAATCCCCAC
>DASRWT010000080.1:0-2576 GCA_035654455.1 Candidatus Nitrosocosmicus sp.
CCGCGCCTACCGAGGAAGCAAGGTGCGGATCCCGAAGCTGCCCAAGGCCGTGCTCGAGACCATGGAGCGTTACGCGCTCGCCGCCTTCCAGGCCCTGGGCCTGCGCGACTACGCGCGCATCGATTTCCGCCTCGCCAAGGATACGGTCTACTTGATCGAGGCCAATCCCAATCCCTATCTGCACTCCGGCCATGAGTTCATCCGAGGCGCGCGCGCTTCGGGACGTACGCACCCGGCCACGATCCTCGAGATCGTCGAGTTCGCCCGGGTTCGATACGCCGCGCGCCCACAAAGCGGCTGAACGGGCCGCCCTCGCGCCGCCTCACCCCTCCAGCTGCGACACCGTGGCCGTGGATCGCCGGAGGCGACGGCTCAGCTCCGCGCCCAGGTTCATGAGGAGGTGGATGGCGATGCGCGGATGGAAGCTCGTCAGCGTCTGGAAGCCGTCCTCGGACAGCTCGTAGCACACGAGGTCCTCGTCGGCGGTGACGGTGGCCGAGCGCGGCTGCTTGTCGAGCAGCGCCACCTCGCCGAAGACGGTGCCGGGCGAGAAGGTCGCCAGGCGCCGGGACCGGTTCGGTCCCGCCACGTCGATCTTCACGCTGCAGGTGCCCTGCGCGATCAGGAAGAGCGAGCGGTCCTGGTTCCCTTCCTTGACCACCACCTCGCCGGCGCGATAGTGGCGGCGGACGAGCAGGGCGGCGACGACGGCGCTGTCCTCGGGGGAGAGGCCTTCGAAGGCCGGCAGCCGGGCAACCGGGAGCTCCTCGCCCACCGCGGCCTCCACGCGGAGGGACTCGATGACCAGATTCTCGCCGTGCTCGAGGGCCGCGTCGGTATCGGGGAAGATCGCGGCGGGCCCGAGGGCCGCGCGCACGCCCAGCGCCCGGAGCGCGCGGGCCACGGCGGGGTTCGCGTCGGCCTCGCTGAGCAGGAGGTGTTTCTTCTCCCGACGGGTGCGGTCGCACGCCTGCGCCAGGATCCGCCCGCCGGTGCTGTCGATGTCGTTGACGCGCCGGAGGTCGAGGATCACCACGAAGGCGCCCTCGCGGAGGCTGGCCTCGACGCGGTTCGCCAGGTCCTCCGCGGTGCCGAAGAAGAGGGGGCCGTCGAGCTCGAACACGACGATGCGCCGGCCCTCCCGGGCGAGGAGCTCCATCAGCGCCGGCGCGCGCGTCCGATGCGAGCGCACCACATCGCCCCGGTAGCTGCGGCGGATCACCGAGCGGCTCATCCGCAGCAGGAAGGACGCGACGGCGATGAAGACCCCGACCGCCACGGCGGCCATCAGGTTCAGCGCGATCGTGACCGTGGCCACGAGGACGACGACGAAGAGGTCGAGGGCGGGCATCCGCCAGTCGGCGATTCGCCGCGACGCCAGCTCGCGCAGCAGGCGCACGCTCCAGCGATCCACCAGCTCGAACGCGACGACGACCAGCGTGCCGGCGATGACCACGCGCGGCAGCCGCGCGATGAGGGGGCCGGCGAAGAGCGCGACCGCCAGGACGGTCAGCGCGGAGCCGGCGGCCGAGAGCGTCCGGCGCCCGCCCGCCCGGTGATTGGCCATGCTGCTGCCCAGGTTGATCCCGGACAGGAGGCTCCCGAAGCAGGCGGCCCCCGCGTTCGCGAGCCCGAGGCGGAGCAGCTCGTGGCGGCTGCCCGCCTTCCGCCCGGTGACGCCGTCCAGCGTCTTCGCGCAGAGGAGCGTGTCGAGGGACGCGACCACCGCCAGGCTGCCCGCCGCGCCGATCAGCCCGGGCAGCACGGCCCAGAGCTCCGGCTGGTCCGGCAGCGCGAGGAAGCCGGCGAGATAGGTGGGCGCGGGCACCGCCTGGGGCATGGGCCCGACCACCCGCCCGAGGCGCTCGCCATAGCCGAGAAGGGCGAGCGCGTAGTACGCGCCGGTGCCGGCGACCAGCCCCGCGATCACCGGCGGCACTCGCGCGGTCAGCCGCCGGATCCGCCAGATCACCACCGCCGTGCCGAGGCCGATGGCGAGGGTGAGGGGCTGCACGGCGGAGAGGTAGCGGCCGATCTGCGCCGGCGAGACGTCGGGCGGCGCTCCCGTCAGCGTGCCGACCTGCGCGATCAGGATCAGGAGCGCCACCGCGTTCTGGAATCCCGCCATCACCGGCGCGGGGATGTACTTGATCAGGGTGCCGACGCCGAGGGCGCCGATCAGCGCCTGAAATACCCCGGCCAGGAGGATGACGAGGAATAGAAGCGTCAGCGTCTGCTCCACGCTCCACGCGCTGCCGGCGGAGGCGGCCGCGGGCGCGATCGTCTGCAGCACGACCGTGCCCAGCAGCAGGGCGAGAATGCTCCGCGGGGCGTAGATCGTCGCGCCGCGGGATCCGAGCGCGAGCGCCGCCAGCGGCACGAGGGTCGCGCCATAGAGGCCGGCGAGGATGGCGTGGGAGACGTACTGATCGCCGAGCGCGTGGAGGGCGAGGACGCCATAGCCGATGCTGGTCGGGATGCCCAGGAG
Organism: Candidatus Nitrosocosmicus sp.; assembly: GCA_035654455.1. Classification (GTDB taxonomy): domain Bacteria; phylum Methylomirabilota; class Methylomirabilia; order Rokubacteriales; family CSP1-6; genus DASRWT01. Next base: position 2,489 of record DASRWT010000080.1, read on the forward strand.
GGCGGCGGTGGTGCCGCCCACCACCTCACCGCGAATGCTCGCCACCCTCGCTCCAGTGCGGACGATCCTTCGCGAATTGCCCCGGCCG
>DASRWT010000081.1:0-18783 GCA_035654455.1 Candidatus Nitrosocosmicus sp.
CCTGCTCAACTTCACCTGGTGGGTGAACCGGAAGGACGCCGAGGGCAAGAACGTCTTCCAGGGCGGGTTTCTCGGTCTCGACAATATCGGCGTCTTCGACCGCTCGGCGCCGCTCCCCACCGGGGGGCGCATCGAGCAGTCGGACGGGACGAGCTGGATGGCCATGTACTCGCTGAACATGCTGGCCATTGCGCTCGAGCTGGCTCAGGAGGATCCCGCCTACGAGGACGTGGCGAGCAAGTTCTTCGAGCACTTCGTCTACATCGCCCACGCCATGCACAATCTCGGCCGCGAGGAGATCAGCCTCTGGGACGAGGAGGACGGCTTCTACTACGACGTGCTCCGCCTCGCCGGACACCGGCCCATCCCGCTGAAGGTCCGCTCCATGGTCGGCCTCATCCCGCTCTTCGCGGTGGAAACGCTGGAGCCCGAACAGGTGGACAGGCTGGAGGGCTTCAAGCGCCGGATGCAGTGGTTCGTGGACAACCGCCCCGACCTCGCCGATCACGTGGTGGAGGTGCAGCGCCTGGACGGCAAGATCCGCCGCCTGCTCTCCATCGTTACCCAGCCCCAGCTGCCCCGGGTTCTCCGCTTCATGTTGGACGAGGCGGAGTTCCTCTCGCCGCACGGGATCCGGGCCCTGTCCCGGTACCACCGGGAGCATCCCTATGTCCTCAACGCGGATGGCATGGCGCACCGGGTGGGCTACGAGCCCGCCGAGTCATCCTCGGGGCTCTTCGGCGGCAACTCCAACTGGCGCGGCCCGGTCTGGTTCCCGGTGAACTACCTGCTCGTCGAGTCGCTCCAGAAGTTCCACTGGTTCCTGGGTGACGGGTTGCGGGTGGAGTGCCCCAGCCGGTCGGGGGTCAAGATGGATCTCTGGGAGATCTCGGTGGAGCTGTCGCGGCGGCTCTCCCGCATCTTCCTGCGCGACGCCGACGGACGTCGGCCGGTCTTCGGAACGGTGGACAAGCTCCAGCGTGACCCCCACTGGCGAGACCTGGTGCCCTTCCACGAGTATTTCCACGGCGAGACCGGCGCGGGCCTGGGGGCCAGCCATCAGACCGGCTGGACCGGGCTCGTGGCCAAGCTCATCGCCCAGAGCGGCGAGTAGCGGCGATCAGGAGGGCAAGCGGCGGGCGATCGCGCCGAGCGCGTCGTAGGCGGCGTACTTGTAGGCCTCGCCCAGGCTCGGGTAGTTGAACACCGCGTCGATGAAGGCGTCGATGGTGCCCCCCGCCTGCATCACCATGAGGCCCACGTGTACGAGCTCCGCGGCGCCCTCTCCCACGATGTGCACGCCGATGAGGGCGCGAGTGTGCGGATCCACGATGAGCTTCACCTGACCCGTCAGATCTCCCATGATCTGGCCGCGGGCATTGAGGCCGTACTGGGCCCGGCCCACGCAGTAGGCCACATTCCGCTCGCGACAGGTCTCCTCGGTCTCCCCCACCATGGACACCTCGGGGATGGTGTACACCGCCAGGGGATAGATCCGCGCCACCGCGGTCTTGTAGCGGATACTGAAGGCGTGGCAGACGGCCACGCGCGCTTGCTCCATGGAGGTGGCCGCCAGGGCGGGGAACCCGATGACGTCCCCGGCGGCATAGATGTGGGGCACCGCGGTCTGGTAGTGCTCGTTCACGGTCACGTGCCCGCGGTCGCCCACCGCCACGCCGGCGCGCTCGAGCCCGAGCCCCGCGGTGGCGCCGAGCCGGCCCGCCGCCACCAGCACCGCGTCCACCTCCAGCATGTCGCCCCGCTTGAGCTGGAGCCGCACCGCGTCCGGATCCGGTGTCACCCCGGTCACCGCGTCGCCGAGCCCGAGCCGCACGCCGAGGAGCTGCATCTGCATGCGCAGGCGGTCGGCGGTCTCGGCGTCGAGGAAATCGAGCAGCCGCGCGCGCCCGTCGATGAGATGGACCTCGATGCCCAGGGCGGCGAAGACGCAGGCGTACTCGCAGCCGATGACCCCCGCGCCGATCACCGCGAGCCGGCGCGGCAGCCGGCTCATGGACAGGATGGAGTCGCTGTCGTAGAAGCGCGGGTCGTCCGTGGGAAGGTCATGGCCCCGGTTGGGGACCGAGCCGGTGGCGATGAGAATGAAAGGGGCGGTGAGGTGGGCGTCCTCCCCCGAGTCCCCGGATACCCGCACGGTTTGGGCGTCCTCGAAGGTGGCGCTGCCCAGGACGATGTCGATGCCGTGCGAGATCATGTTGCGGTCCACCACGCCCCGCAGCGAGGCGACCACGTCCCGCTCGCGATGCATGAAGTGGCCCACGGTGAGGTTGTCCTCGAGCGCATAGTCCACGCCGTAGAGGCCGCGCTGCCGTATGCCCGAGTAGTAGAGCGCGGTCTCGCGGAGGGTCTTGGAGGGGACGGTGCCGGTATTGATGCCGGCTCCGCCCAGGTGCTGCGCCCGCTCGATCATGGCCACGCGCCGGCCGAAGTACGCGGCCTGGGCCGCGCCCTTCTCGCCCGCCGGCCCGGAGCCGATGACGATCAGATCGAATTCCCGCGCACTTGCCACGCGGTATGACTAGCATCCGAGACGCGGCCCCCGCAAACGGTTTTCTTGACCCGAAGGGGCGGGGGGCCGCATCCTGAATACATGCCCCACACGCCGCTCCCGCCCCGGGAGCTCTCGCAGCGCCTGGCCGCCAATATCGGCCGGGTGATGAAAGGCCAGCAGGCCACCATCCGGAAGCTCCTGGCGGCCTTTGCGAGCGGGGGTCACGTGCTCCTCGACGACTTCCCGGGAACGGGCAAGACCACGCTGGCCAAGGCACTCGCCCGCTCGATCGGCGCCCAGTTCAAGCGGGTGCAGTTCACGCCCGATCTCCTCCCCTCGGACATCCTGGGCGTGTCCATCTTCGATCAGCGCGATCAGGCCTTCCGCTTCCACCGCGGGCCCATCTTCACCGACATCCTCCTCGCCGACGAGATCAACCGCGCGTCGCCCCGCACCCAGTCCGCGCTGCTGGAGGCCATGGCCGAGGGGCAGATCAGCGTGGACGGCACCACGCACCGGCTCGAGTCGCTCTTCTTCGTCATCGCCACCCAGAACCCGGTAGAGTTCCGCGGCACGTACCCGCTGCCCGAGGCGCAGATGGACCGGTTCGCGCTGCAGTTCGGGCTGGGCTACGTGGCGGCGGACGATGAGGTGGCCATTCTCTCGGACCAGGAGCGCGGACATCCCATCGACGAGATCGGGCCCTGCCTCGGCATCGAGGACGTGGTGGCGCTGCGGCGCCGCGTGGGCGAGATCCGCATCAGCGCGGAGCTGAAGCGCTATGTGGTGGATCTCGTGCAGGCCACCCGCACCGCGGCCGGCGTGTCCCTGGGGGCGAGTCCGCGCGCGTCGCTCTCGCTCATGAAGGCCGCGCAGGCGCTCGCCCTCCTCGACGGGCTGGAGTTCGTCACGCCCGAGCATGTCCAGGAGATCGCGGTCTCGGTGATCGCGCACCGGATGGTGGTGGACTCCCAGGCGCGCTTCACCGGCGTGACGCCGCAGGGCATCGTGGAGGAGATCGTCAAGACGCTGCCGGTGCCCGCCTAGCCGCGGCGGGGCGCGCGCATGCGGCGGCTGCTATTCCGGGCGTTTAGGGCCACCTGGGTCATTCAGCACTGGATGGCCCGGCGCTTCACCTCCGCCGGCCTGCTGGTGCTGGGAGGTATCCTCGCCGCGTCGGTGGTGGGGCTCGACACCAACCGGACGCTCGCCTATCAGGCGTTCACCTTTCTGGTGGCGCTGCTGGGGGCGGCGCTCCTCGCCAGCCTGACCTTCCGGGGGCAGTTCCGCGTGCGCCGCGTGATGCCGCGCTTCGGGACCGCGGGAGAGCCGCTGAGCTATCGCGTCTTCGTTCAGAATGACGGGCCGCGCCCGGCGCGCGGGCTCGCGCTGCTGGAGGAGATCGCCGACCCGCGGCCCTCGCTGGCGGAGTTCCTCGCCGCGCGCGAGCCCGGCGAGGAGCGCCGCAACTGGTTCGATCGCACCGTGGGCTATCCGCGCTGGATGTGGCTCATCGGGCAGCGTCAGGGCTCGCTGGGCGGAGCGCGTCCCCTCCCGCCGCTTCTTCCGGGCGCGGAGGTGGAAACGCGGGTGGAGGCGGTGCCGGCGCGCCGCGGCCGGCTCCGGCTGGTGGGCGTCACCATCGCCCGGCCCGATCCCTTCGGGCTCTTCCGGGGCTTCGTGCGGGTGCCCGCGCCCCAGTCCGTGCTGGTGCTGCCGCGCCGCTACCCCGTGCCCGATCTCGACCTGCCCGGAAGCCGGAAGTACCAGCAGGGCGGGGTGGCGCTGGCGGCGTCGGTGGGCGACTCGGAGGAGTTCGCCTCGCTGCGTGACTACCGGCCCGGCGACCCGCTGCGTCGCATCCACTGGCGGAGCTGGGCCCGGATGGGGCGCCCCATCGTGAAGGAGTATCAGGACGAGTTCTTCGTCCGGCACGCGCTCGTGCTCGACACCTTCGCGCGGGGCGGGGCCGGAGCGGGCGAGATCTTCGAGGAGGCGGTGTCGGTGGCGGCGTCGTTCGCGGTGGCCATTCCCAGCCAGGACTCGCTGCTCGACCTCATGTTCGTGGGGCCGGAAGCCTACTGCTTCACCGCGGGACGCGGGCTCGCCCATGCCGACCGCATGCTGGAGGTGCTGGCGGGCGTCGAGCCCTGCACGGGCCGGTCCTTCGACGTGCTCCGCGACTCGGTGCTGAAGCGGCACGGGGAGCTCTCGGGCGCCATCTGCGTGCTCCTGGGCTGGGATGACCAGCGCCGCGCCCTCGTGCGGTCCCTCCGCGCGCTGGGGATTCCCACCCTCACGCTCGTGGTCACCCGCGCCGGCGAGGGGGATGCGGGAGCCGAGACCGCCGCCGACCGAGCGCTGGCGCCGCACCGGCTCGTGGCGGGGCGGATCGCCGAGGGGCTCGCCGACCTATGACGCCCGCGGCGCCGAAGACCCCGCCGCCGCTCCTGCTGGCGCTGGCCCTTCTCTTCTGGGGATGGCAAACCGGGCTCTGGCCCGCGGCCTGCCTCATGGCCGCCATCGTGGAGGGTGCGCGCCTCGTGCCCTGGCGCTGGGACCTCGCGCGCGCCGACTTCAACCGCGTCTCCGACTTCTGCAGCATCATCCTGGTGGGCCTCATCGTCTATTTCGGCGCCACCACCGACGCGCCGCGCGTGCTCACCCTGATCTTCCAGTGGTTCCCGCTGGTGGCGCTGCCCCTCATGATGGCGCAGCTCTACAGCTCGTCCGATGGCGTGGACCCTCGCATCTTCCTCTGGAGCCAGCGCAAGAAGGCCGACGCGGACGGGACACCGCCGCCCCGCACGGTGGACCTGTCGTTCCCGTACTTCGTCATCTGCATCCTCGCCGCCAGCGCCGCCAACATGCCCGGGCCGGGCTTCTACGTGGGCGCCTGCGTGCTGGCCGCCGCCGCGCTGTGGACCGTGCGCGCGCGCGAGGCTTCGCCGATTGCGTGGGGCGCGCTGCTCGTGGCCGTCGCGCTGGCGGGCTGGGGCGGCTACATGGGCCTGCACCGCGCGCAGCGGGTCGTCGAGGCGGCGGCGCTCGAGTGGCTGGCGGACTGGATGCGGCGCGACACCGACCCGTTCCGGAGCAGCACCGCGCTCGGGTCCATCGGCAGGCTCAAGCTGTCGGACCGGATCGTGCTGCGGGTGCATCCCGGGCCGGGGGTGGCGATGCCGATCCTGCTGCGCGAGGCGAGCTACAACGCCTTCGCCTTGCCGACCTGGCTCGCGGTGGACGCGGGCTTCGCGGCGGTGCAGCCCGAGGCCGACGGCCTCACCTGGAAGCTGGGCGAGGGGCGGCCGCCGGAGACCCGCGTGACCGTGTCCGCGCCGCTCCGGCGCGGGCGCGGCGTGCTGCCGCTGCCGGGCGGCGCCTTCGAGATCGAGCGGCTCTCCGTGGTGCGCATGGAGCGGAACCGCCTCGGCGCGGTGAAGGTGGACGAGGGGCTGGGGCTCGTGACCTATACCGCGCGAGCGACGTCCGTTTCTGTCCTTGACGACGCGCCCGCCGAGGGCGACCTCAAGCTGCCCCTTCCCGACGGGGCCCTGGTCACGCGGGTGGCCCGCGATCTGGGGCTCCCCAGCCTCCCGCCGGCGGAGGCGGTGACGCGCGTGCGCGCGTACTTCCGCGACAACTTCCGCTACGCGCTCTATCGGGCCGCTCCCGACCACGAGGTGTCCGTCCTCGACGACTTTCTCAACCGCTCGCGCTCCGGCCACTGCGAGTACTTCGCCACCGCCACCGTGCTCCTGCTGCGGGCCGCGGGCGTCCCCGCCCGCTATGCCACCGGATACTCGGTCCAGGAGTGGAGCCCGCTGGAGCGGACGTGGGTGGTGCGGACACGACACGCGCACTCGTGGGCGCTGGCCTGGGTGGACGGCGCCTGGCGCGACGTGGACTCCACGCCGCCGGGCTGGGCCGAGACGGAGGCGTTCAGCGCCTCGATGTGGCAGCCGGTCAAGGACCTCTGGGCCTGGGGAGCGCACGCCTTCGAGCAGTGGCGGTACGGAGACCGCCCGAGCGGGTGGACGGTCTGGCTCGCCTGGCTGCTCATCCCGCTCAGCCTCATTCTCGTCTGGCGGCTCTTCTTCCTCCGGCGGCAGCGCCGGGCTCGCGCGCCGCGGCGCGGCGAGGACACGGCGCGAGTCCGCGCGGGAGCGGACTCGGAGTTCTACGCTATCGAGCAGCGGCTCGGCGCGCTGGGGCTGACGCGCGCGCCCGCGGAGGCGGCGGGCCACTGGCTGGACCGGATCGGCGAGCAGGCGCCGGTGGCGGGCTCCAGCGCGGAGCTCGAGCGGCTGCTCGCGCTGCACTACCGCTATCGATTCGATCCCGACGGCCTCTCCGCGGGGGACCGCGAGCGCCTCCGCGCCGACGCCGAGCGCTGGCTCGCCGAGCACGCCGAGACGCGCCGCTAGGGGAGCGTCAGGCCAGGTCCGTCAGCAGCCCCGCCGTGGTGCGCATGCCCTGGAAGAGATGGTCCAGGCGCAGGTGCTCGTTCGGCGAGTGCTGGCGGTTGTTCGCGTTCGCGTAGGGGACCACGAGGGTCGGCAGCTCGAGGATGTCGGTGAAGGCGAAGAGCGGCACGCTGCCGCCCAGCGTCGGCAGCAATACCGCGCGCTCCCCGCCATGCGCCCGCTCCACCGCGGCGATCACCTCCCGGCTGAGAGGCAGGTCCAGCGACGTCTTCGCGGGGTCATAGCCGCCCTTCGAGACCACCCGCACCGCGCGTCCGCGGAGCGCGTCGGGCAGCGGCTCGTCGGGCGACTCGAGCACGGCGTAGCCCTGGCCCCGGATGTGCTCGACGATGCGCCGGTACACGCTGTCCACGGTCTGGTTCTTCACCAGGCGCACGTCGAAGAGCACGGTGGCCCGGTGCGGGATGATGGTGTTCGCCTCCTTCCCGAGAAAGCCGGACTGCAGCCCCCGGATGGTCAAGGTGGGGTGAAACATGAGGCGCTCGAGGAGATCGGCGGGCATGGGCACGCCCAGGTCCTTCTCGAGCGCGGGGATGTCCATGGGAATGTCGGCCATGAGCCGCCGCTCGGCGGCGGTGGGCAGCACCACGTCCTCCTCGAGCCCCTCGATGAGGGGAGTGCCATCCGGCGTGGCCATGGACGAGAGCAGGCCGTTGAGCCGCCAGGCCGCGTTGGGAGCCACGAAGTTCCCCGAGTGCACGTCCCGCCGCGCCGACTCCAGCACCAGCTCGATCTTGAGATTGCCGCGGGCGCCGCCGGAGACGGTGGGCCGGCCGCTGGCATGCTTGGGCCCGTCGGTCACCAGCACCAGGTCGGCGGCGAGCAGGTCGCGGTGCTTCTCCGTGAACGACCCGAAGAAGGGGCTGCCGATCTCTTCCTCGCCGTCGAAGATGAACTTCACGTTCACGCGCGGGGCGATGCCCACCGCGTCCATGAGGGCGAGGGCCTCCAGATGCGCCCAGATCGGGCCCTTGTCGTCGGACGCGCCGCGCGCGTAGAGCCGGTAGGCGGGCAGCGCCTCGGGCGCGATGGAGGCGAAGGGCACCATGGGAGCGCCGTCCCCGGCCTGGCCCTCGCGCAGCACGGGCTCGAGCGGCGACGGCTGGAGCCAGCCGTCCAGCGGAATGGGCTTGGTGTCGTAGTGGCAGTAGATCAGCACGGTGCGCCGCGCGCCGGGCACGCGCCGCTCGCCGAAGATGGCGGGGGCGCCCCCCGTCTCCAGCATGCGCGGGGCGAGGCCGCGGCCGGCCATGTGACGCGTCAGCCACTCGCCGCAGGCGCGCACGCGCTCCGGCTCCTGGCTCACGCTCTCGAGGCGGAGAAAGTCGATGAAGCCGGCGACGAGCTCGCGGCAGCGCTCCGCGAGGCGGCGGTCGAAGGCGGTCCAGTCGAGCGTGGGTGGGGTCATGGCGCCGAGGATACCCGGATTCGCGCGGCCGAGGTAGCATCGGCTCCATGACCAGGGAGAAGCCGCCGGACAAGACGTGGGAGGTCTGGATCGAGCAGCTCATCCGGGAGTCGAAGGATGCGGGCGAGTTCGACCAGCTCGAGGGCAAGGGCAAGCCCATTCCCGGAGTGGAGGCGCCCTATGATCCCGACTGGTGGGTGAAGAAGCTCCTCGAGCGGGAGAAGGTCTCCGTGCTCCCGCCGTCGCTGGAGCTGCTGCGGCGCGTGGAGGAGGAGCTGGCGAAGATCTGGACCGCGCGCCGCGAGGACGACGTGCGGGCGCGGGTGGCGGCGCTCAATGCCGAGATCGCCCGGGTCAATGCGCGGGTGGCGGTGGGACCGCCCACGCGCCTGGCCCCGCTCGACGTGGACGACGTGGTGCGGGAGTGGCGCGCCCGGCGGCCCTAGGACTCGCGGCTGGCGCCCTGCACCCCGCGAAGCCGCGGGTCGAGCAGGTCGCGCAGGCCGTCCCCGAACAAGTTGAGGCCGAGGATGCTCGCCATGATGGCGGCGCCCGGAAAGAGAGTCAGCCACGGCGCCTGTTGCAGGTACGAGCGGCCCTCGGACAGCACATTGCCCCAGGACGGGATCTGGGGCGGGACGCCCACCCCCAGGAAGGACAGCGCGGCCTCGCCCAGCACGGCGGCGGCGAAGATGAAGGTGCCCTGCACGATGACGGGCGAGACGCAGTTGGGCAGGATGTGCAGGGCGACTATTCGCAGATCGCCAATCCCGAGCGCGCGGGCCGCCTCCACATAGGAGGTCTCGCGGATCACGAGGACGGAGCCGCGCACGATGCGCGCCACCCGCGGCACATAGACCACGCCCAGCGCCACGATGACGTTGACCACGCTGGGGCCCAGCGAGGCCATGAGCGCGATGGCGAGGATGATGCCGGGAAATGCCATGAGCCCGTCCATGAAGCGCATGAGGATATTGTCCATGGTCCGGTAATAGCCGCCCAGCAGGCCCACGGTGAGGCCGCCTATGAAGGACAGGACCATCACCGAGCCGCCCACGATCATGGACAGGCGCGCGCCGTGGATCACGCGGCTCCACGCATCGCGGCCCACGTGGTCGGTGCCGAACCAGTGCTCGCCGGTGGGGCGGGCCAGGCGCGCCTTGACGTCCAGCACCTGCGGATCCACACCCGCGATCAGGGGCGCGCCCAGCGCCACCAGCACGTTCAGCGCGACCAGGACGGCGCCGAGCACGGCGCTGCGCCGGCGGAGGAAGACGCGGAGCTCGCGCATGCTAGCGAAACCGGATGCGGGGGTCGATGGCGAGGTAGGCCAGGTCCACGAGGAGGTTGATGGCGGTATAGGTCAGCGCGATGAGGAGCACCACGCCCTGGACCACGGGATAGTCTCGGCGCAGGACGGCGGAGATGATGAGCCGGCCCAGCCCGGGGATATTGAACACCGTCTCGATGACCACGGCGCCCCCCACCAGGAGCGCGAAGGTGATGCCGATCACGGTGAGGGTGGGGATGATGGCGTTCTTGAGCGCGTGCTTGTAGATGACCACCCGCTCCGACAGGCCCTTGGAGCGCCCGGCCAGGATGTACTGCTCGCGCAGCACGTCGAGCATGCTGGAGCGGGTGATGCGCGCGATGAGGGCGGACTGGACGAGCCCCAGCGCCAGCGAGGGCATGATCAGGGAGCGGAGGTTCAGCCAGAGCCCGCCCTCCAGCGGCACGTAGCCCGCCACCGGCAGCCAGCCCAGCCAGACCCCGAAGAAGAGGATCATGAGGAGGCCCAGCAGGAAGTTCGGGATGGAGAGGCCGATCAGGGCGAAGGCCATGAGCGACTGATCCACCGTGGTGTTGTGATAGCGGGCGGAGATGACGCCGGCGGGCACGCCCACCGCCACCGCCACCAGCATGGACCAGGCGGTGAGGAGGAGGGTGGGCTCCATCCTCTCGAAGATGGCCTCCAGCACCGGCCGTCGGAGAAAGATCGAGTCGCCCAGATCGCCGCGGGCGAGCCGGCCCCACCACTTGACGAGCTGCACCGGCAGCGCCTGATCCAGCCCCAGCGAGCGCTGGAGGCGGGCGATGTCGTCCCCGCTGGCGTAGGGCCCGGCGATCACGCTGGCCGGATCGCCGGGCGCCAGGCGGATGAGGATGAAGGACACCGTCGCCACCACGAGCATGACCGGGATGACGGCCAGCAGGCGGCGGACGACGTAGACGAGCACCTGGTGATCGCTCGGCGGTTATTTCGCCAGCCAGGCGTTCCAGAAGTAGAGGAAGGGCGCGTTGTGGAAGCCGCGCAGCTCCTTGCGGGTGACCGAGAATTGGAAGTAGTCGCCGAACTTTATGCGCCCCACGTCCTCGTAGAAGACGGCCTGGAGCCGCTCGATCTGGGCCTTGCGCTTCTTGGGGTCCGTCTCGCGGAGCATCTCGCCCAGGATCCGCTCCTTCTCCTCCTGGCACCACCAGCCCGGCCAGTTGCACTGGACGGAGGTGGCGAGCGCGGGGTCGGCACCCAAGGTGAATCCGGTGGAGAAGATGTCGTACAGCTCGGGCTTGTTGCGGCGCTGCACCAGCGTCGCCCAGTCCAGCACCTGGAGATCCACCGCGAAGCCGGCCGCCTCCATCTGCTGCTTGGCCACCAGCGAGGTGTTGTACATCCAGTCGTATTCCTTGGTGGTGATCCATCGCACCGGCTCGACCTTGTAGCCGGCCTCCTTGAGCAGCGCCCGCGCCTTGGCGGGACTCTTCTGGTTGTAGCCGGTGACGCCGCTCTGGGAGTGGAAGGCGGTCTGCTCGGGATAGAAGAGCGCCCCGTCGATCCGGTAGAAGGCCTTGTTGCCGATGCCCGCCGCCATGATGGGGTCCATGTCCAGCGCGGCGAGGAAGGCCTGGCGCACCTTCTTGTTGGCCATCAGACCCTGCTTGTGGTTCGGCACCGCGGTGATCCAGCCGTAGGGCTTCACCACGCCGGGCTCGAGCACGGGCGTGCCCTTGACCCGCTCGTACTGATCCGCCTTGATCTGCTGGGCAAAGTGGTACTCGCCCGTCTCCACGCCGGCCAGCCTCACCGCCTCGTCGGGCACGGGGATGAACAGGATCTCGTCCGCGTAGGCGACGCGCTTTCCGCCGAAGCCGCCGTCGGGCGCGTCCGTGCGCGCGGCGTACTCCTTGAAGCGCGCCACCTTGATGTGCCGATCCGGCTTGTGCTCGACGAAGCGGTAGGGGCCGGTGCCGATGAACTCCTTGATCTGGCCCTCGCCCGCGGCGGCGATGACCTCCTTGGGATAGATGGCGGCGCCGTTATTGGGGCTGCCGAGCCCGTAGAGCAGCGAGCCGGACGGCTCCTTGAGGTGAATGACCACGGTGTAGGGATCCTTCGCCTCGATCGCCTCCACGCCCTTCCAGAGAAGCTTCCCGGTGGTGGACATCTTTCCCCACCGCTGGAGCGAGGGCACCACGTCGGCGGAGGTCATCTCCTTGCCGTTGTGGAACTTCACGTTCTTCCTGAGGGTGATGGTGTAGCGGCGGCCCCCGTCGGCCACGGCATGGCTCTCCGCCAGCAGGGGCACCGGGTTGAGGCTCTTGTCGTAGGTGTAGAGCGTCTCGTAGATATGCCAGGTGATCTGCTGCACGATCACCGCGGTGGTCCAGTGCAGGTCGAGGGACGGCGGCTCGCCGATCATGGCGGCCTTGATGACGCCGCCCGCGCGGGGCGTGTCCTGGGCGGAGGCGGCGCCGGCGCCGAGGGTGAGCGCGAGCAGAGCGAGAAGGGCGATGGCGGTGCGCTTCATGGGGGCTCCTTTCACGTGCTGTGGGTCACGAGACGCGCGCACGCCGGCCCTGCCAGAAGGGCTCGCGCAGCACGCGCTTGAGGATCTTGCCGGAGCCGTTGCGGGGAATCTCGCTCACGATCGCGACCGACCGCGGGATCTTGTAGCCGGCCAGCCGCTCCCGGGCGAAGGCGACGACCTCTTCCGAGGCGAGGGTACGGCCGGGGCGGGGAACCACCACCGCGTGGACGCTCTCGCCCCATTCCTCGCTCGGGATGCCGAAGACGGCGACGTCGGCGACGCCGGGATGCCGCTCCAGCGCGGCCTCGATCTCGGCGGGGTAGACGTTCATCCCGCCCGAGATGATCATGTCGGACTTGCGGTCGCAGATGTAGTAGAAGCCGTCGGCGTCGCGGTAGGCGATGTCTCCCACGGTGGCGAAGCCCTCGCGGCGGGCGGCGGCGGCCTTCTCCTCGGCCTTGTAGTAGGTCTCGAAGACGCTCACGCCGCGCACGTACACCTCGCCGGGCACGCCGGGCTCGGTGACCTCGGCGCCGGCCTCGTCGTAGAGCCGGATCTCCACCCCGGGCACCGCGCGCCCGCAGGAGCCCGGCTTTCGGCGGTGATCCGGCGGCGCCAGCACGGTGTCCACCCCCAGCTCGGTGGAGCCATAGACCTCCCAGAGCGAGTCCTCGCCGAAGTCGCGCATGTACGCTTCCTTCAGCGCCATGGACCAGGGGGCCGCATTGGCGATCATGCGCCGCATGCTGCGCACGTCGTAGCGCTCCTTCACCTCGTCGGGCAGCGCGCAGACGAGCCGGATGGGCGCCGGCGCCGAGAAGGTGGTGGTCACCCGGTACTTGGCCACGAGCCGCAGCCAGTCCTCGGGATCGAACCGGCGCTGGAGCACGGCGGTGGCGCCGATCCGGTGGTTGATGCCGAGATAGCCGAGCGGCCCCGAGTGGTACAGCGGCCCGGTGGTGAGGTAGACGTCGTCGGGGCGGTGGCCCACCAGCTCGAGCAGCGGGCGCGTATGCGCGGGGTCGATGGGGAGCCTCAGCGCGCCCTTGGGGCGCCCGGTGGTCCCGGAGGTGTAGAGCATGGTGGACGGTATCCCCGCGGGAATGTCCACCTCGATCTCGGTATCGCGCGCGCGGGCGAGGAGCCCCTCGGCCGACAGCATGCCCGGCCCCGGGCGGCCGCCGAACACGATCACGTGGCGGACACGCGGGATGGTATGCGCGATGCGAGCGAACAGGCCCGCCTGCTCCGCGTCCACGTACACGGCCACCGCGTCGGAGTTGTCCACCACGTAGGCGGTCTCCTCCGCGGTGAGGCGATAGTTCAGCGGCACCGCCACCGCCCCGATCTTCGGCAGCGCGTGGAGGGCCCGCACCGCCTCCAGCGAGTTCTGGCCGCACCACACCACCTTCTCGCCCGGAGCGACGCCCAGTCCCAGGAGGAGATTCGCCAGGCGATTGGCCTGACGGTTCAGCTCGGCGAAGCTCCACACGGTGACCGGCGCGCCGGGCCGGTCGTCCACCACCGCCGGCTTGTCGCGGAGCGCGATGGCATGGTCGGCGAGGAAGGACCGGACGATGGGCATCAGCGATGCGCCTCGGCGCGGTCTTCCGGAATGAAGCCGAGGAGGGAGCGCGCATGGGCGAGGTCCCGGTAGCCCCAGCGATTGTCCGAGGTGGCGAAGAAGATGCCGTAGCGGAGGTCGGCGGGCGCCGCGATGGAGCGCTCGATCACCTGGACGACGTCACGCTGGCTCAACCACACGGAGAAGTCGCGGAGGCCGCTCGGCCGGTCCTCTCGATTGACGCGGCCGATGCGGATGCACAGGATGGAGAGCCCGTGCTCGTCGGCGTACTGGCGGCCGAGCGCCTCGCCGTACGCCTTGCTCACGCCGTAGAGCGCGGCGGGGCGAAGGGGCGACTCGTGCGTCAGCATGGGCCAGCTCGTGAGGCCCGCGTAGCGCCCGGCCACCAGCGAGGCATACGGCTCCTCGCGCTCGTAGCCGGTGACGGTGGCGCCGCTGGAGGCGAAGATCACCCGCTTGACGCCGGCGCGCCGGGCCGCCTCGAAGACGTTGTAGGTGCCGACCAGGTTGTCATGGAGCACGGAATCCCACGGCACCGCCCCTCCGGCCGCCGCGGCCAGATGCACGACGACGTCGATGTCCTTGAAGGCGGGCTCGATGCCCCCCAGATCGCCGATATCTCCCCGGTGACAGGCGACGCCGGGGATGTCGCGCCGGTTCAAGGCGCGGAGCGCGTGTCGGCCCTCGAGCCGCCGGCGCAGCGCGGTCCCGATCAGCCCGCTCATGCCGGTCACGAGCACGCGGAGGCCCGCCACCGGCGCGCTCACACCGCCACCCGGACGCTCTCGACCCAGTCTCGCCGCAAGGTGAGACCGAGCCCGGGCCCGGTGGGCGCGAGGACGTGGCCGTCCTCGAAGGCGATCTCCTCCTCGACCAGCTCGTTGAGCAGGGGATTGTGGCCGCGGGAGAACTCGATGATGGTGGCGGAGGGCGTGGACACGCAGAGGTGGAGCCCGGTGGCGAAGAGGATGGCCGAGCCCCAGAGGTGCGGCGCCACCGTGACGCTATGGCTGGCCGCGAGCGCGGCGATGCGCTGGACCTCGGTGATGCCCCCCGCGATGGCGGGATCGGGCTGGAGCACGTCCACCGCCCGGGCCTCCAGCATCTCCCGGAAGGCGAAGCGCGTCTGCTCGCTCTCTCCGGCCGCGATGGGGATGTCGGTGGCGCGGCGCACCTCGGCCTGCCCGGAGAGATTGTCCGGCGACACGGGCTCTTCGAGCCACGTGAGGTCGTGATTCGCGACCTTGCGGGCGAAGCGCTGGGCTTCGCGCACGCTCCAGGTCCCGTGGGCGTCCACCATGATGCCGATGCCGGGCCCGAGGGTCTCGCGCACCTCCGCCACGCGGGCCGCCGAATCGTCCACGCTGGCGTCCTGGAGGCCGACGCGCAGCTTCACCGCGCGGTGGCCGCGCTCGACGTACTGGAGCATCTGCTTGCCGATGCTCCCGACCTTCGCCCAGCCGCCGGAGGCATAGGCGGGGACGCGATCGCGGTAGCGGCCGCCCAGCAGCTGCCATACCGGCACCCCGAGCGAGCGGCCGAGGATGTCCCACAGCGCGATATCCACGCCGGCGATGGCCGACAGCGTGATGCCCCGGCGGCCGATGGTGGGGAAGGTCCGGCCTTCGCGCATGGCGTAGTGGGCCCGGCTGCCGTTGTAGAGAAGCTCCCAGGCGCCGGTGATGTCCAGGGGATCGCGGCCGACCAGCAGCGGGGCGAACTCCTCCCGGATCAGCGTCACGATGGCGCGGTAGTTTCCCAGGTTGCCGACCGCCGCCTTGGCCTCGCCCAGTCCCGTGATGCCCGCATCCGTCTCGACCTCGACGAGGCACATGTTGAAGGAATCGTTGCGGCCGAAGTCGCTGACATGGACCGCGGCGGGAGGGATGGGAGCGCGGAGCCAGGAGGCACGGACGGCGGTGATTCGCATGGCGGATCGGGTCCGACGAGACTAGCCGGGGGCCCCGGCCAAGTCAAGGCGCCGGGCGACTACGCGTCGCGGCGGGACGTCGTCACCAGCGCGATCACGCCGACCACGGTCATCAGGGCGCCGACCGCCGAGGCCGCGACGACCATGGGAAGGGCGGCGCCACGGAGCGCGAGCGCGAGCGCTTCCCCTCCCAGGGTGAGAACGGCGGCGCCGACCACGCCGAGCGCGGCCACCGCCAGCCAGTGGCGGGCCTGCGATCGCAGCACCGCATAGCCCAGGGCGGCGCCGTGGGTCCGGCTCGCGAAGTGGACGCTCGCCAGGAGCAGCACGAGACCGACCCCGGTGATGGTTGCCGTGAGGGGATCGGGGTCCGGCCGGCCGAGCAGGAGCGCGAGGGTGTACTCGATGAGCGCCAGCGTCCCGCCCGCGGTGGCGAGGGAGACATTGGGCGCGAGTGCGCCGGCGGCGCCCACCGCGAGCGCGAGCGCGGCCAGCGCGCCCAGGAAGGGCTCGGGCAGGATGATGAGCGGCAGCCCGGCCAGCATCGCCATCAGCGCCAGCCCCGTGAGACGCGCGATCATGCGTGGGCGGCGCGCAGCCGCGGACGATGCCCGCGGGCGAGGGCGACCTCGAGCGGCTCGACGCCGTCCCAGGCCACCACGGTCAATCCATGACGCCGGAGCTCGTCGAGGTAGGCGCGGCGCTCCAGCGCCCACAGGCGCGCGGCCAGGTCCGCCACCGGGCCGCCCCGCACGACGGCGCGTCCCGCCGCCACGGGAGACACGGCGATCAGCACCACCTCGAAGCCACGCGCAGCGAGGTCCGCCACCGCCTTCACGAAGCGCCCGTCGAGGAGCGGGCTGAGCGCGAGGACCAGGGCCCGGGGCGGCAGGACGCGCGGGGGAATCATCTCGAGGTCCCGCGAGACGTAGGTGAAGACCACCGACGCCCGCGCCAGCGTATCCAGCAGGCGCTGCCACTGCGCGCGGCCGGCGCGTGGCCGCACCTGGCGCAAGATCCCGCCGTACTCGATCAGGCCCACGCGATCCCGGCGCGCGAGGCAGGCGGCGGCGAGGGACGCCGCGCCGCGGACCGCGCAATCGACGGCGGAGGCGCCCGGCGGTCCGACGTCGGCCAGGGTGTCGAGGAGCAGGATGATGTCGGCGTTCCGCTCCTGGTGGTGCCGCGTCACGTGCAGGACGCCGAGCCGGAGCGTGGCGCGCCAGTTCACGTGGCGAACCTGGTCGCCGGGAGCGAACGGGCGCACGTCGCCGGGCTCGAGGCCCTCTCCCTGCGCCGGCGAGACGTGGTGGCCGACGAAGGTCTGCGTTCGGCGGGGGCGGGGCGGGCGCCGGATCGCGGCGACCTGCGGGAGCACCGCCACCTCGGCGTCCGGCTCACGGTGACGGGTCTCGCCGGCGGCGAAGCCGAGCGGCTCCCAGCGCCGGAGGTGGATGTCGCCGAGCCGCAGCTGCTGGCGGACGGCGCACGCCAGGTCGAAGGTCCAGTGGGCTTCCTCGCCGGGGCGAAGGCTGAAAAAGGCGTGGTTGCTTCCCCGCTCGGGCCAGACGTGAGGCGGCAGCGGCTGGAGCAGCTCCACCAGCGCCAGCGGCTGGTGGGCCCGGAGAGTCACGGTGACGGTCACGCGCTCGCCCTCGACCAGACGGTCGGCCGACACGCGGCGGCTGATCTGCCAGGCCGCCGCCGGCGTCCTGGTGAGCCGTCCGGCGGCGAGCGCGGCCACCAGGGGCACCGCCACGAGCATGAGCTCGGCCCGCCCGGTGAGGACACCCAGGAAGAGCGCCCAGCCGACGAGGGTGAGGAAGGAAAGATTGAGCGCGGTGGAGCGGGAGATCACGATGGCTCGGCGGCGGGCGCCGGCACCTGGTGAAGCAGGCTCTCCACCACCTGGGCGGGCGTGATCCGCGACACCCACAGCTCGGGGCGCAGCACGAGCCGATGCGCGAGGGCGGGCACCGCCATGGTCTTCACGTCGTCGGGAAGCACGAACTCCCGTCCGCGCAGCGCCGCTTCCGCGCGCGCGAGCTTGAGGAGGGCGAGGGTTCCCCGCGGCGAGGCCCCGAGCGCCACCCGCGCGTCGGCGCGCGTCGCCTGCGTGAGCGCCACGATGTAGCCCTCGATCGCCTCGCTGACGAAGACGTCCTCGAGCGTGGCCTGCATGGCGAGAAGCTCGGTGCGGGATACGATGGTCGGGACCATGGCCGTGTCCGTGCGCCGCTCCCGCCGGCGCCGCAGGATCTCGCGCTCGGTCGCCGCGTCCGGATACCCCACGCCGACACGCATCAGGAAGCGGTCGAGCTGGGCCTCCGGCAGCGGGTAGGTTCCCTCCAGCTCGATGGGATTCTGCGTGGCGAGAACGAGAAAGGGCGGGGACAGCGGGAACGTCTGCCCTTCCACCGTCACCTGCGCCTCCTGCATGGACTCCAGCAGCGCCGCCTGGGTCTTGGGGGTGGCCCGGTTGATCTCGTCGGCGAGGAGGAGATTGGTGAACACCGGGCCCGCGCGGAACTCGAAGCGCCCGCGGGACTGGTCGTAGAGAAAGCTGCCCGTGATATCGCTGGGGAGAAGATCGGGCGTGAACTGGATGCGCCGGAATCCCAGGTCGAGCGCCTGGGCCAGCAGGCGCGCGATGAGGGTCTTCGCGAGGCCGGGATAGTCCTCGATCAGGACGTGGCCGTTGGCGAGGATGCCGGCGAAGATGCGCTCGATCACGTCGTCCTTGCCCACCACGTTGCGCCCGAGCGTCAGCACCACCTCGCGGGCCCGCTCGGAGACGGCGGCGATCTTCACCGCGGGTCCTCGATGCTGGCGATGAGGTCGCGGAGCCGGGCCAGGCTGGGGCCCCGGCCTCGGCGGGGCGGCGGCGGAACGAGGGGGCGCCCGGCGAGCGTCACCAGCCGGGGCCACAGGACTCGCTCGAAGTGGCGCCGACTGCGGAGGCCCGCGCGCACGCTGGCGGTGAGCTCGAGCAGCCGCTGGGGCGCGCCGCGCTCGACCACGGCCGGCACGCGCGCGGCCTCGAGGGGCGACGCGT
>DASRWT010000082.1:0-2117 GCA_035654455.1 Candidatus Nitrosocosmicus sp.
GTAGATGATCTCCGCGTCGACGCCGTCGCGGTCGAGGTCGGCCAGGCGCAGCTCGGGGGTGGTGGGCCGCGGCTTGGCGCCGCGCTGATAGTTCCACTCGAAGCCCACGTCCTTCATCTCGTCGATGTGCGCGAACACGCCCTTGGTATATGGCAAGAAGCCGGGCCCCACCCCGTTCCACATGCCCCGGTCCACCGCGTCCACGAACCAGTGACAGCCGTCCTCGAGCTCCTCCACCCGCGGGACAAGCAGCTTCCACTTGGCGGGCGCCTGCGACGACCAGAGGTCGGGCGGGCAATAGGTGAGGTCGATATGGTTGTCGCCCGAGATGAGCCGGTCGGTCATGACGCGCTCCTTTGCGGGACGAAGGGCCTGGAGGCTATCGATCGCTTGGCGGCGATCATATCAGATCTGGCCCTCCCAGGAAGCGGGCGCCACCGCCTTCCAGCGGGCGCGGATCCGCTCGCGGTCCGCCTCGGGAAGCCGGCCGTCGCCCAGGAGCGCCGCGTTCTGCCGCCAGCGATCGGGCTTGGTGGTGCCCACGATGGCGGTATGCACGCCCGGCACGCCCAGGGTGAACCGCAGCGCCGTCCTCACCGCGATGTCCCCCTTCGCCTTCAGGAAGGGGTAGTCGAGCTTCCGGAGGCGCTCCCAGTACTCCTGGTAATAGGCCTCCGCGGGCTTGCGCGCATGGCGCCAGGCCGCATTGGCGATGGGGCGCTTGGCGATCACCCCCATCCCCGCCGCGCGCGCCGCCGGCAGGGTGAGATCGATCGCCTCCTGATCCGCGATGCTCACCGAGGTCTGGAGCGTGTCGAAGCGGCCGGACTCCACCGCCCAGCGGGCGGCGGCGCCGTCGCCGCTATAGCCGATATAGCGCACCAGCCCGCGCTCCCGGGCGCGCTCGAGGGCCGTGATGGCCTCCCCGCGCTGGAGCACGTCCAGCCCGCAGGAGTGGAGCTGGATCAGGTCGAGATGATCGGTGGCGAGGCGCCGCAGGCTGCGCTCGATGCTGCGGGAGAGCGCCTCCCCCCGCCAGTCGGAGCGGGCCTCCGCCCGCGCGTGCCCGCACTTGCTGAAGAGGTAGACCTCGCCGCGCCGCTTGCCCAGCGCGGCGCCGATCAGCTCCTCGCTGTCCTCGTAGCACTCGGCGGTGTCGATCACGTTCAGCCCCGCGTCGAGCGCGCTCCCGAGCAGCCGCGCCACCGTGCGCGGGCTTGCCCGCTGATAGCCGATCTCCGAGCCGCCGAAGCCGAGCGCGCTCGCGTCCATTTCCGTCTTGCCCATGCGCCGCCGTTCCATCGCCTGATCTTGCACCCATCCCGCGCCGCACGCTAGAGTTGACCCAGGAGGATTAACCCCCATGGCTCAGACCCTCGATCAGTTTGCCGCCGCCTGCCGCCGCGTGCTGGAATCCGATCCCGGCCCGGAAGGGCGGAAGAAGGTATGCGCCCTCGTCCAGGACATGCTCAAGGACAAGGCCTTCACCGACGCCCACCTGAGCGACGAGACGCCGGAGCGCAAGATTCTCTACGAAGACCCCAAGCTCGGGTTCTGCATACTGGCCCATGTCTACAAGGGCGCCAAGGAGAGCAACCCGCACGATCATGGATCGACCTGGGCCATCTATGGTCAGGCCGACGGGTCCACCGTGATGAGCGACTGGGAGGTGCTCCAGGCCGCCACCGCGACCGTGCCCGGCAAGGTGCGCCGCGCCCGGAGCTATACCCTCGAGCCGGGCATGGCGAAGGTGTACAACGAGGGCGACGTCCACTCCCCGCGCCGCGAAGGACCCACCCGGCTCATCCGCATCGAGGGCCAGAACACGGACCGGATCAAGCGCTTCGCCTTCGAGAAGGCCTGAGCAACCGGCGGTGGTGAAGAGCCTCTCGCTGCTGACGCGCAAGGCGGGCATGACCCGCGAGCAGTTCGTCAAGCACTGGGTGGAGGTCCACGCGCCCCTCGCCCACGCGGTGCCCGGGCTCCGGCGCTACGTGCAGTCGCACATCCTCGAGGAGCGCCGGCGTCCCGACATCCCCGCCACCGACGTGGAGGTGGACGGGATCGCCGAGCTCTGGTTCGACGACGCCGACGCCCTCGCGCGCGGCTTCGCCTCC
>DASRWT010000083.1:0-45256 GCA_035654455.1 Candidatus Nitrosocosmicus sp.
CAGCTCGGCAACCTGCTCGCCGGCACCATCATCGTGGAGACCGTCTTCTCCCGCCGGGGCCTGGGCCGGCTGGCCGTCACCGCCGTGCTCGACAAGGACTATCCGCTCATCCAGGGCGTCGTCCTCGTGAGCGCGCTCGGCTACGTGCTCACGAACCTCCTGGTCGATCTGTCGTATGCGGCGCTGGATCCCCGCATCCGGCACCGCGAGGCGGTGAAGCCCTGATGGGGCCCCGCCTGCTGCGCCGCCGGAAGTCGGCGCTGGTCGGGGCGCTCATCCTGGCCGTCGTCGCCCTCACCGCGATCTTTGCGCCCGCGCTCGCGCCGTATGATCCCATCAAGGTCCGGCCGGCGGAGGCGCTGTCGCCCCCGTCCCTGACGCATCCGTTCGGCACGGATCAATACGGCCGCGACATCCTGAGCCGCGCCATGACGGGCGCGCGGCTGTCGCTGCTCACCGGCCTCGGCGCGGTCGCGGTCGCGCTGACGGCCGGCGTCGTGGTGGGGCTGGCGTGCGGGGTCATCGGGGGCTGGACGGACCTGCTCGTGATGCGCGTGGTGGACATCATGATGGCGTTCCCCGGCATCCTGATGGCGCTGGTCGTGGTTGCCGTGCTGGGGCACGGGACCGTCAACGTCATGCTGGCGGTGGGCGTGTCGCTGATCCCGACCTTCGTGCGCCTGGTGCGCGGCGACGTGCTGTCGGTGAGGGAGAACGCCTACGTCGAGGCGGCCCGCGCGCTCGGGTGCTGGCCCGCGCGCGTGGCCCTGCGCCATGTCCTGCCCAACGTGGTGGCGCCGATCATCGTCATCTCCACCGTTGCCATCGCCTGGTCGATCATCCTCGGCGCCTCCCTGAGCTTCCTCGGGCTCGGCCCGCGTCCTCCGATTCCCGAGTGGGGCATCGATCTGAGCAGCGGTCGCAACTATCTCCTCCGCGCCTGGTGGATCTCCTCCGTGCCCGGCTTCTGCATCATGCTGACGGTGGTGGCCGTCAACCTGGTCGGCGACGCCCTGCGCGACGAGCTGGATCCGCGCCTGCGGTCGCTCGCCAATCTTTGAGCTGGGCCTGGCTGACCTTCGGTCGCCTGCGCCACTTCGGCGTGCGGGACCAGTGGCTCTTGCTGCTGTCCATCGGGAGTAGCGCCGCCTATCTCGCGACGCGAGGCGTTCAACCGTTTCCCGGCAGCGTCGTGCTCAAGGGGCTGGGCATGGCGCCGCTGGCCGTGCTGACCTTCAGAGTCCTCGGGAAAGTCGAGCGGGCGACGGGCGAAACGGGGCGGCCCGGCCTGCGCGACAGCCAGCTCCTCGCGGCGGCCCTGACCCTCTCGTGCCTCGGCGACGTGCTCCTGCACCTGGGTTCCCGGCGCTACGCCGGTCTTGCGGTGGGCGCGTTCCTCCTCGCGCACGTCGCGTACATTGTGCTCTTCACCCGGAGCTGGGTGCGACCGTTGCGCCCCCGCCGCCTGGAGCTGGCGTTGACGGCGGCCGTGCTCGTCTACAGCGTGGTGGTGACGGGCTGGCTTTCGACCCGGGTGGGCGACTACGCGGTCCCGGTGATCATCTATGGTGTTGCGATCACGGCGATGGCGGTGTCGGCAATCCTCGCTGGGTTCTCGACGCCCCTCGTCTGGATCGGCGCGATGCTGTTTATCATCTCGGACTCCCTGATCGCCGCCGGGCGCTTCACTACCGCACTGCCGCTGACCCCGTATCTGATCTGGCCGACGTACTATCTGGGTCAGTACGGTATCGCCATCGGCTATCTACACGATAAGGCGGCCGCCCGCTCTGTCGCCGGGTGCTCAGGGGGGCCGGCGGCTTGACACCCCTTGCTCCCGGGACATACCATCGGGCCGCTCCTCAGGCTCGATCCCGACCTTGGCGGCAAGCGCAGACCACTTCGGTGTAGGAGGCTCTATGCGGAGAATCTTCCAGTCCCTGGCCACCATCCTGGCCGTCTTCGTGACGATGGCCGGCGCCGCGCCCGACCCGGCGTGGGCGGCGGGCGAGCGCGACATCACGGTCGCCCAGGGCATCGACGCCGAGTTCCTCGACGTGCAGATGACCAACAACATCGTGACGCTCATCATCAACACGTCGATCTACGACACGCTGCTGACGCGCGACAAGCAGCTCCAGCTCGTTCCCGCGCTCGCGACCTCGCACCGGCTCGTGAGCGAGAAGGTGTGGGAGGTCAAGCTCCGTCCGGGCGTGACCTTCCACAATGGCGAGCCCTTCGACGCCACCGCGGTCAAGTTCTCCTTCGAGCGCATCTACCGGGCCGACTTCAAATCGCCGCAGAAAGGCTGGTTCAGCACCATCGAGCGCGTGGAGATCGTCGATCCTCACACGGTGCGCTTCCACACCAAGGTGCCGGACCCCGCCATGCCGGCGCGCATGACCCTCATGTACCAGCTGGCGCCGAAGTACGTGGCGCAGGTCGGCGACGTGCAGGCGAACCTCAAGCCGGTGGGGACGGGTCCGTTCAAGTTCGTCGAGTGGACCAAGAACGACCGCATCATCGTCGAGGCCAATGACGCGCACTGGAGCGGCAAGCCGGCGGTACGGCGGGCGACGTGGCGGCCCATCCCCGAGCTCGGCGCGCGGATCGCGGCGCTCCAGACCGGGCAGGCCGACCTGATCGTCAACGTCCCGCCCGACCAGCTCCAGACGCTCACCGCCACCAGGAGCGTCCGGGTCGAGAAGATGCCGAGCTGCCGCATCATCTACTTCGGCATCGCGCAGATCAAGGGCGGCGCGCTCGCGGATCGTCGGGTTCGCCAGGCGATCAACCATGCGGTGGACGTGCAGGGCATCCTCGACAGCGTGCTCCAGGGGAATGGCAAGCGGATCAACTCGTCCATGCCCCCCAACGTGTGGGGCTACGATCCGTCCATTCCGTTCTACGATTACAACCCCAAGAAGGCCAAGGAGCTCCTGACCGCCGCGGGCCAGACGAACCTCCAGCTGACGCTCCAGGCGCCGAACGGGCGCTGGGCCATGGACAAGGACATCGCCCAGGCGGTGGCCGGCCAGCTCACCGAGAACGGCATCAAGACCAACGTGAAGATCATCGGCGAGTGGGGGAGCTACGTCCGCTCGGTGCTGGACCACAAGACCGAGGACATCTTCATGAACGGGTGGTGCCTGCCGAGCCTCGAGCCGGACCATTGGGTGACGCCGAACCTGCACACCGGGGAGCCGGTCTCCCAGTACTCGAACCTCGAAGTCGACAAGCTGATGGAGCAGGCCCGCGCGGAGATGAACACGGAGAAGCGGAAGCAGCTCTACAGCCAGCTCCTCCGGCTGATCCGCGACGACGCGCCCTGGATCTTCGGGTACCAGCAGATGGACATCTACGGCGTCAACAACCGGCTCAAGTGGACGCCGCGGGGAGACGAGTCGATCCGGCTGACCGAGATCGGGTTCTAGCCGGCTGCTGAACACGGCCCATCGCCCCGCGTCGGGACCGCGCCGCTGATGCTCGCCTACGTCCTGCGCCGGCTCCTGCAGAGCGTGCTGGTTCTCCTGGGCGTCTCGGTGATCGTCTTCGGGCTCCTGCACCTCACCGGCGATCCGACACGGCTCCTCCTGCCGCTGGAGGCGCGCGAGGAGGATGTCCGGCAGCTCCGCGCGCTGCTGGGGCTCGATGATCCGCTCTGGGTCCAGTACCTGCGCTTTCTCTCCCGCGCCGTCCGGGGCGACTTCGGGCTCTCCTTCAAGCATCAGGTGCCCGCCCTCACCCTGATCCGCCAGACGCTGCCCGCGACGCTCGAGCTGACGGCGGCGGGCCTGGCGCTGGCCCTGGTGGTGGCGGTGCCGGCCGGCATCCTGGCCGCGCTCCGCCGCAATTCGCTCCTCGATGCCGTCTGCTCCGTGGGCGTGCTGCTGGGGCAGGCCATGCCCGTGTACTGGCTCGGGCTCTTGCTGATCCTCGTCTTCGCCGTCTGGCTCGGGTGGTTCCCGGCAGCGGGGCGCGACGGGCCGGCGTCCCTGGTGCTGCCGGCCACCGCGCTGGGGGCCTTCTCGATGGCGCGCATCGCGCGGATGGCGCGCTCGGGCATGCTCGAGGTGCTGGCGCAGGACTATGTCCGCACCGCGCGCGCCGCGGGCCTCCGCACCTTCGTGGTGACGTACAAGTACGCGCTCAAGAACGCGGCCATCCCGCTCGTCACCATCGTGGGCCTCGAGTTCGGCATTCTCCTCGGCGGCGCCGTGATCACGGAGACGATCTTTGCCTGGCCCGGCGTGGGCCGACTCGCGGTGGACGCGATCTTCAGCCGCGACTACCCGCTGGTGCAGGCCATCGTCGCCATGCTCGCCACGCTCTTCGTCCTGATCAACCTGGCGATGGACCTCGTCTACACCTACCTCGACCCGCGGATCGTCTTCGTGCGGAGCAAGCAATGAGCGACGCCGTGAGTCCGGCGGCGGTGGCCGATCTTCGCCCCGTCGCCCCCGCGGTCCGCCGCCGGCTGAGCTTCCGGGCCGTCTTCGGGATCGTGGTCCTGCTCCTCATGGGAGGCGCGGCGCTGGCGGCCCCGCAGATCTCCCCGTGGGATCCGGGGCGCCAGATGCTCGTCAAGCGGCTCCGGCCCCCGATGTGGCAGGAGCGGGGCCTCCGGGAGCACCCGCTCGGCACCGACCACCTCGGGCGGGACATCCTGAGCCGCATCCTGTACGGGGGGCGGATCTCGCTCGGCGTGGGCCTCTCGGCGGTCACGCTGTCCGGCCTGATCGGCGTCACCCTCGGCCTCCTCGCCGGCTTCCACGGAGGACGGACCGATGCCTTCATCATGCGCGTGGTGGACGTCTTCCTCGCGATCCCCTATATCTTGCTCGCGATGGGAGTGGTCTTCGCGCTCGGCCCCAGCCTCCTCAACGTGATCCTGGTGATGGCGGTCACCCGCTGGGTGCAGTTCGCCCGCATCGTTCGCGCCGACGTGCTGTCGATCCGCGAGCGCGAGTTCGTGAGCGGGGCCCGGGCGCGGGGCAACCGATCTGTCCGCCTGTTGCTCAAGCACGTCCTGCCCAACGCGCTGACGCCCATCATCGTGGTGGCCACCCTCGAGCTCGCCTTCATGATCATCTACGAGTCGGCGCTGTCCTTCCTCGGGCTCGGGGTGCAGCCGCCCACGCCGACCTGGGGGTGGATGCTCTCCGACGGGCGAAACTACGTCGCCACCGCCTGGTGGCTTGCCACCTTCCCCGGGCTCGCGATCATGCTGACCGTGCTCGCGGTGAATCTCCTGGGCGACTGGCTGCGCGACACCCTCGATCCGCGTCTCAAGGTCTAGGATGCCGCCGCTTCTCGCCGTCGAAGGCCTGGAGACCCACTTCCCCACCGCCGGGGGCGTGCTCCGCGCGGTGGACGGGGTGAGCTTCTCCATCGACCGGGGCGAGGTGCTCGGGCTCGTGGGCGAGAGCGGGTGCGGGAAGAGCGTCACCTCGCTGTCCATCATGCGGCTGGTGCCGCCGCCCGGTCGCATCGCGGCGGGGCGTGTCGTCTTCGAGGGCGAGGATCTGCTCGCCAAGGATGCCGAGGCCATGCGCCGCGTGCGGGGCGCCCGGATCGCCATGGTCTTTCAGGAGCCGATGACCTCGCTCAACCCCGTCTTCTCCATCGGCGATCAGATCTCCTCCGCGGTGCGCGCGCATGGAGGCGCCGGCCGCCGGGAAGCCTGGGAGCGCGCGCACGCGATGCTCGACCTGGTCCAGATCCCGGCGCCGCGCCAGCGCGCCCGTGACTACCCGCACCAGCTCTCGGGCGGCCTGCGCCAGCGCGCCATGATCGCGATGGCGCTGGTCTCGGGGCCGGCGCTGCTGATCGCCGACGAGCCGACCACGGCGCTGGACGTCACCATCCAGGCGCAGATCCTGGATCTGCTGCGACGGCTCCAGGCGGAGCGCGGCATGGCCGTCCTCCTCATCACCCACGATCTGGGCGTGGTGGCCGAGCTCTGTCATCGCGTCGCGGTCATCTATGGCGGGCGCATCGTCGAGCTGGCGCCGGTGCGGCGTCTCTTCGCCCGGCCGATTCATCCCTACACGCGGGGCCTCCTCGAGTGCCTGCCGCACCCGAGCCGCTTCGGGCAGCCGCTCGCCTCCATCGAGGGAGTGCCGCCGGACCTTCGCCAGCCCGGCGCCGGCTGCCGCTTTGCCCCGCGCTGCGCTCACGCCATCGCGAGCTGCCGTCGCGACGAGCCCGCGCTCGTGGAGCGGGAGCCCGGACACTTCGTGGCCTGCCCGGTGGTGGCGTGAGGGCCGGCCCGCTCCTCGAGGTCGAGGGCCTCGCCAAGCAGTTCGACATGGGCGGCGCGTGGCTCGCGCGGCGCCGTCGCGTGATCCGCGCCGTCGACGGCGTGAGCTTCACCCTCGAGCGCGGCGAGACGCTGGGCCTTGTGGGCGAGTCGGGCTGCGGCAAGACCACCACCGGCCGCCTCATCCTGCGCCTGATCGAGCCCACCGCCGGGCATGTCCGTTTCGAGGGGCGGGACCTCGTCGCGCTGTCCGCACGCGAGCTCTGGACCGCGCGGCAGCGCATGCAGATCGTCTTCCAGGATCCGTTCGGCTCGCTCAACCCCCGGATGCGGGTGGGGCAGATCGTCGCCGAGCCCCTCGCCATCTACGGCCGGGCGGACGCCGCGGACCGGCGCCGACGCACGGCGGCCCTCCTCGAGGTGGTGGGGCTCGACCCGGCATTCGCCCAGCGCTACCCGCACGAGCTGTCCGGCGGCCAGCGCCAGCGCATCGGGATCGCGGCCGCGCTGGCGCTCCAGCCGAGCCTCATCGTGGCCGACGAGCCGGTCTCGGCCCTCGACGTCTCGATCCAGGCCCAGGTGCTGAACCTCCTGATGGATCTCCGCCGCCGCTTCGGCCTCACCTACCTCTTCATCTCCCACGATCTCCACGTGGTCCTCCACATGTCGGACCGCGTGGCGGTGATGTATCTCGGCGAGATCGTCGAGATCGGCTCCCGGGAGGCGATTCACCGCGAGCCCAAGCATCCGTACACCCAGGCGCTGCTCTCCGCCATTCCCATGGCCGATCCCACCCGGCGCCGCGAGCGCATCGTGCCCAGGGGAGAGGTGGCCAGCCCGCTCGACGTGCCGCCCGGCTGCCGCTTCCACCCGCGCTGCCCCTTCGTCTTCGACCGCTGCCGCGTCGAGCGCCCGCTGCCTCGCGCCGTGGGGGCGGGACACGAGGCCGCCTGCCATCTCTATTGAGCGCTATGTCACCTCGCGGGCGATGCGCCGGCCCGCCTGGTAGACGTCGAGGACGTCCCAGAGCGCGGTGATCTCGCGCGTGGGGTCCCCGCGCACCACGAGGATGTCGGCGAGCCGGCCCGGCGCCAGACGCCCGGCCACGCCGCCCACGCCGATGGAATCCGCCGCTCCCGCGGTGCCGGTCACGATCGCGTCCGAGTACGAGAGGCCCGCGCGCGCCATCATGTGGATCTCGTGGACGAACTCCCCGGGCGCATACCAGCCCCAGGGCGAGTCGGACCCCGCCGTCATCCGCACGCCGGCCTCGCTCATCCGGCGGACGGCGTCCACCTTCACGTCCAGCGCCCGCCGCGACTCGTCGAGCTGCGCCACCAGCTCCGGTGTCAGCCGCCCCTCGCGCTCCCGCGCCTCGCGAAGCCGGTCGATCCCGGCCTGCATCACGTAGAGCGTGGGGTTGACCCACGCCTTGGCGGCTGCCAGCCGCTCGACGAGGTCCGGGCGGAAGCGGTAGGTGCCGTCGGGCTCGGCGAAGATGCAGTGGATGATCATGTCCACCTGGGCGTCGAGACAGTTCTGGATGGACTGGGCGGAGGTGCAGTGGGCGGCGGTGAGCTTGCCGTGCCGGTGGGCTTCGTCGCTCATCGCCGCCAGCTCGGGGACGGTATACGAGGCGCGGTTGGGATCCGAGGTGCGCGTCGAGCCGCCGCTGGCCACGATCTTTATGTAGTCGGCGCCCTCCTTGAGGAGCTTGCGGACCTCGGCGCGCACCGCGATCTCGCCGTCGGCCTCGGATCCGAAGTAGCCCATGTGCCCGCCCGTCATCGCGATCGGCCGCCCGCAGATGACCATCCGCGGTCCCGGGGCGAGCTTGCGGTGGATACCCTCGCGAAGCGAGAAGGCCACCTTGCCCTTGGCGCCGTTCTCGCGGAGCGTGGTCACCCCCGAGTGGAGCAGGGTGCGCGCGTTCTTGGCGGCCTGGAGCAGCAGGATGTCGTCGTCTTCCTTGGCGATGTCGTCGCCGAGCGTGCCGTCGCCCGGCGCCACCAGATGCGTGTGGGCGTCCACGAGGCCGGGAAGGATGGTGGCGGCGCCATAGTCCTTGCGGTCCACCGATGCGCCGGCGGGAACGGGAATGTCAGCCGCCCGGCCCAGGCTGACGATGCGGCCGGCCTCGATGAGCACGGCTGCCTGGTTGACGGGCGCCGCCCCGGAGCCATCGAGCAGGCGCGCCGCCGTGAGCAAGGTGAAGCGGTTGGCCGTTTCAGGCATGAGATCCCTCCGTCGTCCGGTAGAAGTAGCCGGGGAATCGCCGGACGGCCGCGATGTCCACGTCGGCGTAGAGGATGCCCTCGTCCTCGCCCAGGCTCTGGATGAAGCCCTGCGCGGAGTTGGTGCCGCCGGGCTTGGTCCTGAACCACTCGGCGAGCTCGGCCAGGGAGGCGATGGGGGGCGGCACGCACACCGTGCTGTAGCCGCCGGCGCGGGGGAACCGCTCCACCAGCCGGCCGTCCGCGCCGCGGAGCCGGAGCGAGCACGCCGCGATGTCGACGCCGATCACCGGCTTGCCGTACTGCATGTGGCGGCCGATGACGGTGGCAGGATAGGCTTCCCCGAGCGCGAACCACCAGGACGGGTTGAAGATGATGTCCACGCCCTGCTCGACGAGGGCGTCGGCCCCCTCGGAGAAGAAGGCGAAGTCGGCGCAGATCACGATACCCAGCCGGCCGATGTCCGTTTCGATCACCCGGTAGCCCTTGCCGGTCAGGACCCCGTTGTCGATCTCGCCCTGCGTGGGAAAGCACTTCGGCTGCCGGGCGAGGATGCGCCCGTCGGGACCGATCACCGTGGCCGTGTTGTACCAGCGCGCCCGCGTGCCCTCGATCAGCCCGGCCACGACGAAGACGCTCAGGCGCCGCGCGGCCGCGCGGAGCTCGGCCTCGCCGACCCGGGGATACAGCTCGGGGAAGCAGACGCAGGTGGCGCCCGCCCCGGCCGCCGTCTCGAGCAGGGCGACCGCCCGGGCGACGTCGCCGCCGTTCCACATGTCGTCGAAGAGATCGGACACGGGACGCGCCTGAATCGCCGCAATTCGGACGGGGCTCATGAATTCCTCCGGCCCGCTCCCGTCCGGCGCGGGTCCAGGAGATCGCGCTGACCGTCACCGAGCAAGTTGAAGCCGAGCACGGCGAGCATGATGGCCAGCCCAGGAGCGAGCACCAGCCACGGGGCGATGGTCATGTACTGGCGGCCCCGGCTCAGCATGCTCCCCCAGCTCGGCGCCGGCGGCTGCGTGCCGAGCCCGAGAAAGCTCAGCGCCGCCTCTACGAGGATGACGATCGAGAGGCTCAGGCTTGCCTGGACGGCGAGGGTTGGCGTCAGATTGGGCAGGACATGGGCGCCGAGGATGCGCCGGTGGGACGCCCCGAGCGCGCGCGCAGCCTGGACGAATTCCTGTGGCTTCAGCGCGAGGGTGACGCTCCGGGCGAGCACCGCGAACTGCGGGAGCGTCAGCACCGCGATGGTGAGGACCAGGTTGACGGTGCTCGGGCCAAGTGCCGCCACGAGGGCGATGGCCAGGAGAATCGGCGGGAACGCGAAGAGCACATCGAAGAGCCGCATGGCGAAGAGATCGGGCGCGCCCCCCCAGTAGCCGAGACCCACGCCCAGCGTGGTGCCGGCAAGCACGGCGAGCGCGACGGACGGGATCGCCACGCCGAGCGACACCCGGGTGCCGTAGAGGACACGGCTCAGGATATCGCGGCCCACCTCGTCCGTCCCGAGCCAGAAGCGCGACCCAGGGGGCGTGATCTCCGCGCCCGGGAAGATCGCGGTGGGCGCGTACGGCGCTAGCCATGGCGCGGCAAGCGCCGCCACCAGGAGTCCGGCGACGAGGACGCCGCCGGCCAAGAACGATCCGCTCCGCAACGCCCGAGGCAGGCGCGCCCTCCTCGTGCCATTGTTCCGGCTGCTCACGCGTAGAGGATCCGGCGGTCGATCACGTGGTACAGGAGATCGAGCGCCAGGTTGACGAGGACGGCGGCGGACGTCAGCAGCAGCACCGCGCCCTGGATCGTCGTGTAGTCGCGCTGGTAGATGGCGTTGACGACCAGGCGCCCCATGCCGGGGAGCGCGAAGACCTCCTCGATGATCACCGCGCCGCCGATGAGGTACACGAACTGGGTGCCGGCCATGGCCACCACGGGAATCAGGGCGTTCCGGAGCGCGTGCTTGTAGACCACGGCGCCGTCGGCCACGCCCTTGGCGCGGGCGGTGCGGACAAAATCCTGCTCCAGCACCTCGAGCATGCTGCTTCGCGTGAAGCGCGCGATGATCGCCGAGATGGCCAGGCCCAGCGATGCCGCGGCCGGCAGCATGGTCAGGAGGCTCCGGGCCGGGCTCTCGGTGAACGGCACGTGGCCGAGGGTGGGCAGCCACGGCGCGTAGCGCGCCCCCGCGATGATCACCACCGTCCCGATGAAGAACGCGGGCGCCGAGATGAAGAGCAGGGAGAAGACGCGCGTCGAGGCGTCGAGGGGGCGCCCGGCCTGGGTGGCGGCGAGGACACCCAGGGGGATGCCGACCGCCAGCGCGATGGACATCGCCATCAGCGCGAGCTGGAGCGTCACCGGGTAGCTCCGCACCAGCTCGTCGCGCACGGAGAATCCCGTGACGAGAGAGTGCCCGAGATCGCCCCGCATCACCTCGCCCAGCCAGAGGAGATACTGCACGGCGAGCGGCCGGTCGAGATGGAGCGCGTGGATCAGCGCCTGCCGTGTCTGCTCGTTCTGGCTCGCGGTGATCCCGAGGAGGATGGTCACCAGGTCGCCGGGGATCAGGTGGATGAGCAGGAAGGTAAGCAGCGACACCCCGAGCAGTGTCGGGATCAGGAGCAGAAGCCGCTTGCCGACGTAGGCAGTCATGCCCTCACCGGCGGCAGGGCGCCCCCGTCAGCGGTCGAGCCACGTCTGCTTGAAGAAGTGCCGGCTCCGGCTTCCCGGCTGGGTCCCGGGAATGGAGAGGTAGCCCTTCACCGTGTCGCGCAGCGCTTCCGTCGCGCCCGAGGCGTAGGGGAAGATCAGGTAGGCCTGGTCCGCCATGTGGCGCTGAAGGTCGCGGTAGATCGCGATCCGCTTGTCCCGGTCCAGAGTGGTCCGACCCTGCTCGAGGAGCTGGTCCACCTGCGGGTCCTTGAACTTGCCGAGATTGATGTTCGACCCGCTGTGGAAGATGTCGTAGGCATGCGCGTCGGGGTCGGGCTGCCACACCAGCGGGATCATGCTCATCCCTTCGTACTCGGTGCGGACGAAGTTCTTCAGCGCCGCCCCCCACTCCGTCTGCTTCAGCGTCACCCGGATCCCGGCCCCGGCGAGCTGCTCCTTCATGACCTCGGCCGTCCGGATGGTCTGGGGGAAGCGGGGTGACACCTCGAGCGTGGTGTCGACGCCGTTGGCGAAGCCGGCTTCGCCGAGCAGACGCTTGGCCTGCGCCGGGTCGTGGGCGTAGTACGGGAGGCCCTTCTCATCACCGCTATAGCCGAACGGCGCATCGCAGGGCGGGATCTTTGTCGTAATGCCGCCGCGTCCGCGCAGGACGCTGGCGATGATTTCTTTCCGGTTGATCCCCGCGCTGACGGCCCGCCGGACGCGCACGTCGGTGAACGGGGGCTTCGTCTGATTGAAGGCCATGCCGTGCTGGGCGCAGTACCCGTCGGGCTCACGAAGCACGACGCCGGAGGCGCCCTGGACCTGCCGGTCGATGAGGGGATCGACGGACCAGAGGTAGTGAACCGTCCCCGCGCGCAGCGCGGCAATGCGCGCCGCCTCGTCCGGGATGATGCGGTACTCGATGCCATCGAGATGGGGCAGTCCCGGCTCGTAATACCTCGGGTTCCGCTTGAGCACGACCGTGTTGTCGGGAACGAACCGCTCGAGCATGAAGGGCCCGGTGCCGGAGGCGGTCTTCTGGAGGTCGCCGTCCTTCTCGACGATGTCGCGCGGGATGATGGCCGAGTAGTGGGGCGTGGCCAGGTACGAGAAGAAGGGCGCGAACGGCCGCTTGAGGACGAAGCGCACGGTGACCCGATCCGGCGTCTCGATCCGGTCGATGATCTGCCAGTTGGAGCGCCAGGGCGACGCCGTCTTCTCATCGAGCATGCGCTCGAACGAATACTTGACGTCCTCCGCCACCAGGTCGCGCCCGTGGTGCCACGTGACCCCCTTCCGCAGCTTGAAGACGAACGTCGTGTCGTTGACGACTTGCCAGGATTCGGCCAGGTCGCCCACGATGTTCATCTGGGGGTCGCGGCGCAGGAGGTTCGAGTAGACGTGCTCCGAGATCATCCAGCTGTGGGCGGCCGCGGATTTCTGCGGGTCGAGCCCGGGCGGGCTGACGTCCGCGGCGACCACCAGGATGCCGCCGCGCTTGGGCGTCTGAGCGGCGGCGGACCCGGCGAGCGGCGGCGCGGCGAGCCCCAGCAGCGTGACTGCTCCCACTTCGAGGAATACGCGCCGGGTGTGGCCGGGCTGGGAAGGGATAGGATGCTCGATGCCGTCCGTCATGCCGCCCTCCAGGTCATTCGTGCCGGTGAACCGCCGTGTGCTGATGCGCCGCCGCGGTCCGCCGCCGCGTCCCCGGCGATGTCGTGCCATACTCCTCCGCGGACGCGGCGGCGTCAAGAGTCGGCGCGGGCGAGCCGCGCGTGATCTCCGGTTGACTTGCTCGGCACCGCTGACGAATAATCGCGCCACCACGCTCCGGGAGGTACCACCATGACGGCCGTTCTTCGCGCGATCTCGCTGATGTGCCTCATCACTGCCGGCTTCGTTCTGCCGGCGTCCGCCGAGGAGCTCGTGGTGGCGACCTTCGGCGGCACCTTTGTCGAGAACTCGAAGAAATGCCACGCCGCCGCCTTCGAGAAGGCCACCGGGTCCAGCGTGAAGTACGTGCTCGGCAGCTCCGTCCAGACGATGGCAAAGCTGCGGGCGGCGGGGGCGCGCGCGGAGTTCGACGTCGCCTACATGGACAGCCAGATCGTCAAGCAGGCGAAGGCCGAGGGCCTGCTCCAGCCCCTCGAGCCCACGAAGCTCGGTCACTGGGGCGATCTGTACGATGCCTCGCGGGACAAGGACGGCTACTGGGTGTCGATGATGTTCGCGGGCACCGTCATCACCTACAACACCAACCTGGTGAAGACGGCGCCGACCTCGTGGGCCGACCTCTGGAAGCCGGAGTGGAAAGGCAAGCTGGCCATCCCCGACATCTCCGGCACCTCGGGCCAGCAGTTCCTGATGGCGGCGGCGCGCCTGAACGGCGGGTCAATCGAGAACATCGATCCCGGCTTCGAGGCGATCAAGCGGCTCAAGCCGAACGTCCAGATGATGTACACGCAGCCCGACCAGATCATCCCGCTGTTCGAGCGCGGCGACATCGCGCTGGCGGTGTGGTACACGGACCGCACCGGCGCCGCCGCCGCGAAGGGGGTGCCGGTGGCCGCGGCCTACCCGAAGGAGGGCGCGATCGGCATCGTGCCCACCGTCTCCGTTCCCAAGGCCAGTCAGAAGCGCGACCTCGCCCAGATGTACATCGCCGCGCTCCTTTCCCCCGAGGGCCAGCTCTGTTTCGCGCAGTCGCAGTTCGCCGGCCCCACCAACAGGAAGGTTCAGCTCCCCGCCGATCTGGCGAAGCTCGTGCCCTTTGGCGACCTCGTCCAGCGCATGTACTTCCCCGACACGGACTTCGTGGCGCGCAAGTTCCCGGAGTGGTCGGAGCGCTGGGGGCGCGAGATCGCGCGTTGAGCCCCGCCCCGTGGGGAGCGCGTCGCCGGCGGTGAGCGGCGCCGCGCCGGCGCTCAGGGTTTCCCGTCTCCGCAAGTCATTCGGCGCGGTCGTCGCCGTCGCCGACGTGTCACTCGACGCCGCGCCGAGCGAATTTGTCTCCCTCCTGGGGCCTTCGGGCTGCGGCAAGAGCACCGTGCTCCGCATGATCGCCGGACTCGTGGAGCCGGATGCGGGCGAGGTGGTGCTGGCGGGAGAGGACATCACGCGGGTGCCCGTTCACCGCCGGAACCTCGGGCTGGTCTTCCAGTCCTATGCGCTCTTCCCGCACATGACCGTGCTCGAGAACGTCGCCTTCGGCCTCCGTCGTCGAGGGGTCGGGGAGGCGGAGCGGCTTCCGCGCGTCGAGCGCATGCTGGAGATGGTTCGGCTCGGCCCGCTGGGGGCGCGGTATCCGCGCGAGCTGTCCGGCGGCCAGCAACAGCGCGTCGCCCTCGCCCGCGCTCTCGTCACCGAGCCCCGCGTGCTCCTGCTCGACGAGCCGCTCTCGAACCTCGATGCCCTGCTGCGCGACGAGATGCGGGTGGAGCTGAAGCGCCTGCAGGAGCGTCTCGGCACGACGATGATCTTCGTCACCCACGATCAGGCGGAGGCGCTGGCCCTCTCTGACCGCGTGGTGGTGATGGAGGGCGGGCGCGTGGAGCAGATCGGGCGCCCGGAGGAAGTCTATCGCCGGCCGGCCACCCCCTTCGTGGCGCGGTTCCTCGGTCGGGCCAACTTCTTGACCGGCACCGTCGCGGGGAGCGACGCGGGCGGCATTGTCGTCGCGGTGGATGGCGGATTCTCGGTGGTGGCCTCGCCGCGCCCGGGCCTGGCCCCCGGGAGCCGAGTACAGGCGGCGATCCGCCAGGAGAACATCCGCCTCGGCCCCGCCGGCGCCGGCTCCGATCGCGCCAACCGGTTCGCCGCGACGGTGGTGTTTCATGCCTTCGCCGGACAGACGCACCACTACGTCGTGCAGCTCGCGGACGGGAGCGAGCTGGAAGTGACGGCGGCCGGCTCGGCGCCGGCGCTGGCGCGGGGGACGCGGGCGCTCATCGAGTGGGGTCCGGAGGACGTCGTGCTCCTTGCCGGCGGCGCGGCGGGGGAGGCAGCGCGATGAGGGGCGCGCGCGGCTGGGGGTTGCTGCTGCCCGCCATCCTGCTCCTCGTCCTGGCATTCTTGCTCCCGGTGGGCCTGATGGTGCCCACCAGCTTCCGACCGTACGTCCCGCTGGTCGGCATCACCAACGGATTCACCATCGGTTACTACACCCGGCTCGTGAGCGACCCGTACTACCTCGAGATCATCGGCCGTACCCTCGCCCTGGGGTTGACGGTGACGCTCGCCACCCTGGTGATCGGATATCCCATGGCGTTCTTCCTCGCGCGCACCACCTCGCGGTGGCGGAACTGGCTGACCATCCTCGTCGTCTTCCCCCTGCTCCTCAACCTGGTCGTGCGAACCTTCGGCTGGATCGCCTTGCTCGCCCAGAACGGGCTCGTGAATCAGGCGCTCCAGGCGCTGGGCGTGGTCCACGAGCCGGTGAAGCTTCTGTTCAACTTCGCGGGCCTCCTCATCGCGCTGACCCATATCTTCCTGCCCTTCATGGTGCTCGTTCTCCTCGGCCCCATCCAGAACATCCCGCGCGACGTCGAGGACGCCGCCCGCGTGCTGGGGGCCTCCTGGGGCAGCGCGTTCCTGCGCGTCACCCTGCCGCTGTCGGCGCCCGGCATCCTCTCGGGCTCGATTCTCGTGTTCGTCCTCACCATCAGCGCCCTGGTGACGCCGCGCCTCCTCGGCGGTCCCACCTACCAGGTGATGTCGACCCTGATCTACGACGAGTTCCTCCAGCGGCTCAACTGGCCGGCCGGCTCCGCGGAGGCGCTGCTGCTCACGGTGATGGTGCTGGCGCTGGTCTTTTTCTCCGGTGTCCTCGCGCGCCGGACGGGGGCGCGCGCGTGACGGCGGCGCGCCTCCGCGGGTGGCTCTTGCGGGGGTGGGTGGCCCTGGTCTTCGCCTTCCTGATGTTGCCGGTGGTGGTGGTCGCGCTGGCGTCGTTCAGCCGCACGTCGTACCTCACCGTGCCCCCGAAGGGCCTGACCCTGCGCTGGTTCGCCGCGGTGCTGGGCGATCCCGAGTATGTCCACGCCATCGGCTTCAGCCTGATCCTGGCTGGGATCGCGACCGCCGGCTCGCTCGGCGCCGGGGTGGCCGCGTCCTACGCGCTGATCCGGCGGAGTGTGCCCGGCGGAGCCATGGTCTCGGCCCTGCTGAACGCGCCCCTCATCTTTCCCGGCGTGGTGGTGGGCGTCGCCCTGCTCCAGTTCTACGCGCTGGTCCACATGAACGGGACGCTGGCGGGCCTGGCCCTCGCCCACATGGTGATCACCGTGCCCTATGTGGTGCGGGCGGTGATGGCGAGCCTGCAGGGCATCGATCCCGAGCTCGAGAGCGCCGCCCGCGTCCTGGGCGCGAGCGGGCCGGTGGCGTTCTTCACCGTGACCCTTCCGCTCATCCGCCCGGGAATCGCCGCCGGCGCGCTCTTCTCGTTCATCGTGTCGTTCGACAACGTCCCGGTGTCGATCTTCGTCCTGGGGGCGGGCCAGATGACGCTCCCCGTGAAGATCTTCACCGCGATCGAGTACGGCGTGGATCCGTCCATCGCCGCCATCTCGACCATGCTGATCGTGCTCACCGGCCTCGGCCTCGCCGCCGCCGAGCGCTGGATCGGCTTCCACCGCTTCGTCTGACGGGGAGGGGAGTGTCATGGCATCTGCCGTCGAGAGCCGGCTCGCGGGACGGATCGCCGTCGTCACCGGGGCCGCCAATGGCATCGGCCGCGCGAGCGCCCTGCGGCTGGCCCGCGAGGGCGCCGATCTGGTCATGGTCGACCGGGAGGAGGGCCCCTTGCATGAGACGGCGCGCGCGGTGGAGGCGGGCGGCCGGCAGGCGCTGCCGATCACGGCGGACTGGACGGATCCCCACGCGGTCCGGGAGGCCATGACCGCCGCCCGGCGGCGCTTCGGGCGCATCGATATCCTCTTCAACAATGTCGGCCAGAGCGCCCGCGAGCGCGCCAGCGAGTTCCACCTCTCGGCGGAAGAGACGTGGCGCTTCGTCGTCGAGGTGTCGCTCTTCAGCGCCATGCGCGCCACCCGCCTGGTGGTCGAGGAAATGCGCGCCCGACGGAGCGGGCGCATCGTCAACATGTCGACCGAGTCCGCCTTCTACGGCGACGTGGGGTTCGTCGACTATGCGGCGGCCAAGATGGGCGTGGTCGGGTTCACCCGCTCCCTCGCCCGCGAGCTGGCGCCCTTTCACGTCAACGTGAACGCGGTGTGTCCCGGCGCCATTCGCACCCGCGCGCACGACCGGTTGCCGCCGGAGGTGATCGACAAGGTGCGGAACAGCGTGCCCATGGGCTATGTGGCCGAGCCCGAGGACGTGGCGGGGGTGGTCGCGTTCCTGGCCAGCGACGACGCCCGCTACATCACCGGGCAGTCGATCCTGATCGACGGCGGACGGTGGATGATCTGACCGGCGGAGCTGCCCGGGCGCGCCTCAGCGGCCTGGCGCGCCAGCCTCCGCGCGCAGGGCCGGCCGCACCGCGTCCGCGACCTCGTCGCAGCGGGCCAGCCAGACTCGCGGATGGCCGAGGATGTACTGGATCAGCTCTTCGAGGAGCGTGATACGGGAGGGGCGTCCGATGATCTGGGGATGCATGGCGAGACAGAAGTACCGGTCCTCACGATAGAGGACGTCAAACTCCCGCCGCCAGGCTTCGAAGACCGCCGAGGGAGCCTGCATGGTTCGCCCGGGGAGCGTGATCGAGTACTGGAAGAACGGGGCGTCGTCCAGGACCCACGCGAAGGGGAACTCGACGATGTCGGTGAGCCGGCCGTCGATGGTATGGAGATACGGGGAGTCGTCGTCGAAGTAGTTCGAGGAGTAGCCGAACCCGTATTCCGCGAGCATCCGGAGGGTGTGGGGGCTGAACTCCGCCGCCGGCGAACGGTAGCCGACGGGCTTGCGGCCGGTCATGCGCTGGATGATCTCGATGCCCTTGTCCATCTCCTCGCGCTCCTGCTCGAGCGTCAGGTTGACGATCCAGGCGTGGGACCAGGAGTGATGGGCGATCTCGTGGCCGCGCTTCAGGATCTCCTCCACCATCGCGGGTCGCTGCTCCATGACGAGGCCCGGGACGAAGAAGGTCACCTTCAGACCGTAGTGGCTCAGCAGGTCCAGGATGCGCGGCATGCCCACCTTCCAGCCGTAGGCTCCCTGGCTCATCACGATGGGGCGGTCGGCGTTCTTGGGGTCGCGCCCCGTCCACATGGTCTCGGCGTCGATGTCGAAGCTGAGCAGGACCGGGAATCCGTTGGGCGAGAGCGGCATGACTTGTCTCCGCGACTCAGGACAAGGGGTCAGAGGGGCATCGCGCGCGCGCACGGGCGTTCGCGCTCGAGGTGCTCGGCGAGGGTGAGGACGCGGCGATCGGCGTGCCAGGGGCCGACGATCTGGAGGCCAATCGGCAAGCCGTCCGATGTCCACCCGCACGGCAGCGACACCGCCGGGTGGCCGGAGAGATTGAAGGGCCACAGGTAAGGATACCAGGCGCCGCGGATCGACCCCGCCGGCTCCCCGTCAATGGCGATGGGGTCGAAGGGGTCGTGGTCGACCGCGAGCGGCGGACGGGCGAGGGTCGGGGACACGAGGAAGTCGAAGCGCTCGAAGAGGGCGTGAACCCGCCGAAAGACGGCGGTCCGCTGGCCGAGGGCGTTGCCCCAGTCTACCGCCGACCACTGCGTGCCCCGCTCGATCGACTCCCGCAGACTCCGCGCCACCTTGTCGCCGAACTTCGCCATGTGGGGGCCGACGCGGGCGGCCAGCCCGCCCTGGAAGAACACCAGGAAGGCGGGCTCGAAGACGGCGAAGTCCTCCTCCACGGTTTCGACTCGAGCGCCCCGATCCTCCAGATGGCGCACTGAGGCCTCACAGGAAGCAAGCACCTCCGGATCGACGAGCCGATTACCCACCCGGGGGAGCCACCCGAGCCGGAGACCGCGCACCTCGCCGCCGCGTCGATCATCGAGGGGCTCCGGACGGGAGTAGGGATCACGAGGGTCGAATCCGGTGATCACGTCGAAGCAGGCGGCGACCTCCGCCACGCTCCGCGCCATGGGCCCGATATAGGAGGTGGTCGAGAACAGATCGGCCTGCTGGACGTGAGGGACGCGGCCCAGGGTGGGCTTGAGGCCGACGACGCCGCAGCAGGCGGCCGGCAGGCGGATGGAGCCTCCTCCGTCGGTTCCGAGCGCCAGCGGCCCCTGACCGCTGGCGACCGCCGCCGCGGCGCCGCCGGAAGAGCCCCCCGCCGTCCGCGACAGATCCCACGGATTCCGCGTGGCGCCGAAGAGGGGACTGTCGGTCAACGGCTTGTGCCCGAATTCCGGGGTCGTGGTCTTGCCGATGAGGATCGCGCCGGCTTCACGCAGCCGGCGCACGGGTACCGCGTCCTCGGCCGGCACCTGGTCGACAAAGATCAACGAGCCCATCGTGGTGCGGATGCCCTGGGTGAACAGCAGGTCCTTGACCGAGAACGGCACCCCGTGGAAGGGGCCGAGGTCTCCGCCCGCCATCACCGCCGCCTCGGCCCGGCGCGCGGCTTCCCGGGCCTCGTCCGCGGTCACGGTGATGAAGGCGTTGACGGTCGGCTGGAGCGCCTCGATCCGCCGGAGAACGGCGTCCACCAGCGCGACGGGGGAGATGGCTCTCGTGCGGATTTGCCGGGCGAGAGTCACCGCATCGGTCTGTATCATGGCCGCGCCAGTGTACCTTGCCACAACTCCCGCGCGAACGGACGTGCTCGTGCGAAGCTGAGCGCATGTCGGTGCGGGCGCGCCGGGTCAGGTCGCTGCGGATCCTCGCCGCCGTCACCGCCGCGCTGCTCGGGGATGGCCGCGTTGCATGGGGCCAGACGGCGGGGGCGGCGCCGGCGGTGACCGTGGAGACCCGCGCGATTCCCGGCCGCGACGTCAAGCAGGTCAACGCGCAGGGCCTCATCGAGGCGCCGCCGCACGTGGTGCGGGCGGTGATCGCGGACCTCGAGCGGTATCCTGCCTTCATGCCCTACGTGAAGGAGAGCCGGGTGCTGGGCCGGGACGCGTCGGGTGATATGCAGAATTATCAACGGCTCTCGTTCGGGCTGCCCTTCGTGCAGGATCGCCACTACGTCATTCGCATCACCGAGCGGGAATACCGCGAGCCCGGCCGCGGGCGCGGCTGGGTCTTTGTCTGGCGGCTCGAGGAGGGGTTGCCGTCCGGCGCGAGCGCCTCCGCCGTCCGCGTCTCGGTCAATAGCGGATACTGGGATCTGCGACCGGTGGCAGGCGCCGGGAGCGCGAGCGACGTCCGCTACTGCGTGTTCACCGACCCCGCGGGGTCGCTGCCGAAGTGGCTGGTCGGGCTGGCGAACACGGAAGGGATTCCCCAGCTCTTCGCGGCAGTGGCGACGGCCGCCGCGAGCTCGCGCTACGCCTCGCTCCCCGCGCCCCCCGAGGGAAGTTCGGCGGGAGAGCGGCCGGCGGTCGGCGACTGCGGCGCGGTGACGCCATCGTGGTGACCAAGGAGCGATTCGCCGAGGGCATGACGGTCCGACAGTATGTGGACCAGATGTCCATGAACAAGGATCGGTTCCTGGCCGCGCTCGCGTCGGTCGGCATCGCCGCCGGAGACGCCCCGCTCCGGGAGCGCTTCGCGGCGGCGCGGCGAGTTCTCGTCATCACTGAGGACTGGTGCGGCGCCTCCCTCGCTTCGGTACCGTTCGTGATCAAGCTGGTGGAGGGGATGCCGGGCGTGGAGATGCGGATATTCCTGCGTGACGAGAACCCCGACCTGATGGACCAGTTCCTCAAGAACGGGCTCTACCGCTCCATTCCCGTGATCGTGTTCCTGGACGAGCACATGAACGAGGTCGCCCGCTTCATCGAGCGCCGGCCATTCTGAGCGATCGTGCTACTCTGTAGGGGAAGGTTGGATGCCCTTCCGCCGCAAGGTGTCGAGCGATCTACCGACCCCCGCTTCGAGCCCGGATAGCGCCGCCGCGCCCGCCGCCCTCCCGCTCTCCCCCGCGCCGCCCCTTCGCCGCCTCCGTCAAACCGCCGCCCTGGCTCGCACCGTCTCCGGCCAGCTGGATCTCGTGGCCGTTCTCGTCCATCTGCGCGCGGCGATGATGTCCCTCCGGCCCGACGCGCGCTGCTCCATCCGTCTCGTCGATGCCGCCGCCGGCGGATATCGGCTGGTGGACGACGACGAACACGTCGAGGGGCGCGTGCCGCTGATCCCGTTCGGCGAGGGATTCACCGACATGGTGGCCACCCAGCGCCGCCCCCTCCTGGTGGCGGATACGCGGACGGAGCGTCCTCTCCGCTTCGCGGGGTCCTATGTCGCGCATGGATTCACCGTCTACTACGGCACTCCGATCGCGACCGGCGCCCATCTCTTCGGCGTCCTCAACATGGTGCTCCCCGACGGCAGGCTCCCGACGGAGGAGGAGCGCGATATCATCGATCTCCTCGCCGACCAGGCGGCCATCGCGCTCACCAATGCGGACCGGCATCGCGATTCGGAGAATCGCGCGCGCAACCTCGCCGCGCTCAGCCAGCTCATGCAGCGCGTGGCGTCCAAGCTGGAGACCCAGGATATTCTCGACGCGCTGGCGGTGGCCGCTCGCGAGCTGCTCGGCGCCGCGGCGGTCGGTGTCTGGGTGGACGATCCCCTGGAGCGTCGGCTGATTCTCCGGGCCCATGCCTCGGAAAGCGCCGGGACGTCCCCCCTCCCGACCGGCTGGTCACGGGCATACGGCGAGGGCGTCGTCGGCCGAGCGTTCGAGAGTGGAGTGCCCCGGTACCTCGAGGACATCCAGGAGGATCCGGACCTGATCCGGAAAGTCTATGTTCGAGAGCGTGGCATCCACGCCACCGCGGTGCTCCCACTCCGCTTCGGCGATCTCGTGCTCGGTGTGCTGGCTCTCCTCTTCACCGCGCGGCGGGTATTCACCGAGGACGAGATCAATCTCATGACGCTCCTCGCCAACCAGGGCGCGGTCATCGTCCACCGCGGGCGGCTCTTCGAGGAGAGCGAGGAGCGGCGTCGCGCCGCGGAGCTCGTGGCCCGGGAGCTGCGCGACCGCTCGGCCATTCTCGAGCAAGCCCAGACCATGGCCCAGATCGGATACTGGGTGTCGGAGGAATTC
Source organism: Candidatus Nitrosocosmicus sp. (assembly GCA_035654455.1). GTDB lineage: Bacteria > Methylomirabilota > Methylomirabilia > Rokubacteriales > CSP1-6 > DASRWT01. The sequence goes on from DASRWT010000083.1 coordinate 22,298, forward strand.
ACCGGCGGCACGGTGCACTGGTCCACGGGGACGTCCCGGATCTTCGGGCTCGAGCCGGGGGCATTCGACGGTCGGAGCGAATCCTTCTTCTCCATGATCCACCCCGAGGACGTGGCGGCGGTGCGACAAGCCAGGCAAGCCGCGCTCGCCGGGAGCGCCCCGTACCTCACCGACTACCGCATCGTCTGGAGCGACGGCACCGTGCGGTGGGTACATCAGCGGGCTCAGGTCCAGCGCGACCCTCAGGGCGTCGCGGTGCGCATGCTGGGGGTCGTCCAGGACATCACCGATCACAAGGAAGTGGAGCGCATCCTCCGCGACCGCGAGACGCAGACCCGCGAGACGGCCGACCAGCTTCGCAGCCTCATTCACTCCTCCCCGGTGGCGATCAACGTGCTGGATCTGGAGGCGCGCATTGTCATGTGGAACCCCGCCGCCGAGCGGCTCTTCGGCTGGCGGGAAAGCGAAGTGCTCGGCGGGCTCACCCCGCACATCGGCGACGGGCACCGGGCGACCGTGGTCCGGGTGCTCGACTCGGTGAAGCGGGGGAACGCCGTCGAGCCCTATGAGGCCGAGCGTCTGCGCAAGGACGGGTCCCGGATCGACGTGGCCGTCTACCCGGCCCCGTTGCGCGACGCGCAGGGCGCGGTGACGGGGCTCGTCGGGGTCATGGTCGATGTGACCGAGCGCAACCGTCTCGACGAGCAGCTGCGCCAGTCCCAGAAGATGGAGGGGATCGGCCTCCTCGCGGGCGGAATCGCCCACGACTTCAACAATCTGCTCACGGTCATCCTGGGCCGGACCGCCCTCACCCTGGCGCGGGAGGGGACCGACGAGCGCTCGCGTCAGGACGTGCAGATGATCCAGGCCACCGCCGAGCGTGCGGCCACCCTGACCCGACAGTTGCTGGCCTTCAGCCGCAAGCAGGTGCTTCAACCGGCGGTGGTGGACCTCAATGCCGTCGTGGCCGACCTGGAGCCGATGCTCCACCGTCTCATCGGCGAGGACATCGCGATCTCGACGCGGCTGGCGGCCGGGTTGGGCCAGGTGAAGGTGGACCGCGGCCAGATCGAGCAGGTCATCGTCAACCTGGCGGTCAATGCGCGCGATGCCATTCCCGAAGTCGGCCGCCTGACGGTGGAAACCGCCGATGCCACGCTCGACGAGGCCTATGCCCGGGACCATGCCACCGTAGCCGGCGCCTACGTGATGCTCGCCGTCAGTGACACCGGCGAGGGCATGAGCGCGGAGGTGCAGAGCCGGCTCTTCGAGCCCTTCTTCACCACCAAAGGCCCCGGGAAGGGCACCGGCCTCGGGCTGGCCACGGTGTACGGGATCGTGAAGCAGAGTGGAGGGAGCGTCGAAGTGACCAGCGAGCTGGGGGTGGGGACCACCTTCCGTGTCTACCTTCCCCGGGTGGACGACGCGATCCCCGCGCCGCTTCCGCTCGAGAGCGTCACCCTGCCCGGCCACGGAGCGGAGACGGTACTGCTCGTCGAGGACGAGGAAAGCCTCCGCGACCTGGTCCGCGAGGTGCTGGAGTCCTACGGCTATGCCGTGCTGGAGGCCTCCCGGCCCGAGGAGGCGCTCGCGCGCAGCCGCGCGCACGCGGGCGTGATCCATCTCCTCCTCACCGACGTGGTGATGCCCCAGATGAACGGCCGGCAGCTGGCCGCGCTCATCCAGGAGCAGCGCCCCGGCCTCCGCGTGCTCTTCATGTCGGGCTACACGGACGACGCGATCGTCCGGCGCGGCGTTCTGGACTCGCGGATGCCATTTCTCGCCAAGCCGTTCACCCCGGACGGTCTGGGAAAGAAAGTGCGAGAAGTCCTGGACGCCGCCGCCGTCTAGCGCTGCGGAGCGACCGGCGGATTCATACCGCTAGCCAGCCGCCGTCTACCACCAGTTCCGTGCCGGTGATATACGAGGCCTCGTCGGAGGCCAGGAAGAGCACGGCATGGGCGACTTCCTCCACGCGGCCCTCCCGCCGCATGGGCACGCCGGCGAGCATCTTCTGGCGGAATGCGGGATCGGCGGTGGCCTTGGAGCTGCGCATGGCAGGCAGGACACCGGGGTGCACCGAGTTCACCCGGATGCCGCTGCGGGCGTACTGCACCGCCGCGGACTTGGTCATGAGTCGCACCGCGCCCTTGGACGCGTTGTAGGCCATGTGTATCCCGACCTGACCCACGAAGCCGGACACCGACGAGATGTTCACGATGGCGCCGCCGCCGGCCTTCTCCATCTGGGGGATGGCGTGCTTCATCCCGAGGAAAACCCCCTTGGCGTTGACGTCCATCAGGCGATCCCAGGCCGAGGTGCTCAAGGTGTCCGGGTCGAAGGTGCCGCTGATGCCGGCATTGTTGACCAGCACGTCGAGCTTGCCGAACGTGTCAACCGCGGTCGCGATCGCTTGCTGCCAGGCCGCTTCGCTCGTGACGTCGAGCGCCACGAAGCGCCCCGCCCCGCCCAGGCTGTCCGCGACCTTCTTGCCTTCCGCCTCCAGCACGTCGGCCACGATCACCTTGGCCCCTTCCCGGGCGAAGATCACCGCCTCGCTCTGGCCCATGCCGCTGGCGCCGCCCGTGATCAGCGCGACCTTTCCGCCGAGTCTCATCGCCTTCTCCTTTGCCGCGTCAGTGGCGCGGGAGGCGATGATACGCTAAGTCCGTGCAATCACGCGAGGAACGCTGCGCGGAGTACGAGCGGTTCAAGAAGATCGACGGCGCCTTTCGTGCCGGCGACCTCGCCGCCCTCCGGGCCGCGGTCGAGGATCCGGACGTCGTACCCAATGGGGCCATGCCGCTGGCGATCGGGCCCTGCCTCGAGTACGCGATCTACCACAGCCCGCTGCCGTTCATCCGCACCCTGCTCGAGATCGGCGCCGATCCCAACCCCGAGCACCACATCGGCTTTCCGCCCTTGATCGCGGCGCTGTCCTGCAGCCGATCGCAGCCCGGGTCCCCCGCGCGGCCGGACGTCGCCGAGATCATCGCCCTGCTGCTCTCCTACGGGGCCGATCCCGATCAGCGCGGAATCAACGACTGCACGGCGCTGCACATGGCGGTGGGCGAGCGGAACCTGCCCGCCGTCAAGCTGCTGCTCGAGGCGGGGGCGGACCCGCGGCTCCGCACCCGGATCGACTCCTGCGAATCGCCGCGCGAGATCGCCGAGGCGCTGGGCCTTCACGAGATGTCGGACCTCCTGGCCGCGCAGGAGACCCGGCTGGACGGGCGAAGGTAAGGCGGAACGGTGGAGAAAGGCTGGGAGGGCGCGGTCATCCGGGGCGACGTCGAGACGGTGAGGGAGCTGCTGCGCGCCGGCGCCGACATCAACGCTCGGGATCGCCACGGACAGACCGCGCTGATGATGGCGGCCCATCGCGGGAACCGCGAGATGGTCGAGATGCTCATCGGAGGCGGCGCGGACCTGAACGTGACCGCCAAGTTCAGCCTCAGCGCCCTCATGCTCGCCATCACGGCCGGACACGCCGACGTCGCGCGCGCGCTGGCCCGGGCGGGGGCCGATCTGCGTATCCGGGGCAGCGGCGCGCCCGGCTTTGCGGGGAAGACGGCCCACGATCTGGCCGTCGGCCGCAGCATGGAGGACCTCTACACGGAGCTACGCCCCGGGTGAGGTTCGCTTCTTCCGCGCGCGAAGATCGAGCGCGCCGGGCCGCCGGCGCGGATCCTCGCCCCGCGGGAAGATCTGGGTCTTCTGCACCTTCTGGGTGCCGGTGGTGGGCAGGCTCTCGACGAAGAGGATCCAGCCCGGCGCCTTGAAATAGGCGAGCCGCTCGAGACACCAGCCCATCAGCCGGTCGGCCAGCGCCGCGTCCGGGCGCGCGTCCGGCATCGGCACCACGCACGCCATGACTTCTTCCTCGCGCAGCTCGTCGGGTACCGCCAGCACCGCCACCTGGGCCACCGCCGCGTGCGCCTGCAGCACGGCCTCCACCTCGGCGGCGGCGACGTTCTCGCCCGAGCGGCGGATGATGTTCTTCTTCCGGTCCACGAAGACGAGCATCTCGTCGTCCATCTGCCGGACGGTATCGCCGGTGTGGAACCAGCCGCCGCGCCACGCCTCCTCGGTCGCGCGCGGGTCCTTGAGATAGCCCGAGAAGAAGCCATGGCGCGGGCCCTCGGCCCCGCCCCAGCGCACCAGCAGCTCGCCGTCGGCGCCGCGGGGCACCTCGCCATCGGCGTCGTCCACCACCCGCGCCTCGAAGCCGCCGAAGGGGCGTCCGAACGCGCGGGTATTGATCTGGCGGGGCTCGAGCCGGTCCGCGTAGATCCGGCCGGTCTCGGTCATGCCCCACACCTCGACCAGGGGAAAGCCGAACCGTTCCTCGAACGCGGCGTGGAGCTGGGGCTCGACGCCCGCGCCGAGACCGAAGCGGACCTGATGCTGCCGCTCCTCCGGCGCGGGCGGCTGGTTGAGGAGCAGGGGCGGCATCACGCCCAGATAGTGGATGGCGGTGGCCCGCGTCGCCACCACGTCCGCCCACCAGCGCCGCGGGCTGAATCGCTCCGGCAAGATGAGACAGCCGGCGGTGAGGATGACGCACATGCCCGTCACCCCCAGACAGTTCATGTGAAAGAGGGGCAAGGGATTGAGGATGCGCTCCCGCCCATGCGCGATGGCGAGACGGCCGCCGAGATCGCGGTACCAGGCGCCCGCGTTGAGCATGTAGAAGTTGTCGAGCACGCAGCCCTTGGGCCGGCCGGTGGTACCGGAGGTGTAGAGCAGCGCGCACTCCGTATCCCGGCCGGGCGCCCTGGAGCGCGGCGGCGTGCCCGCCCCCGGCAGCGCGGACGGCCAGTCGCCGGCATCGACCACCGGGAGCGGCCGCGCGCGCTCGCGCGCCACCGCTTCCAGCGCGGCGGCTCGCTCGGAGACCACCACCGCGAGATCCGCCTCCGAGTGGTCCATCTGGAAGGCGAGCTCGTCGTGGCGATAGTCGGGATTGACGGGCACGATCCCGCAGCCCAGGGCATTGAGCGCCAGATAGTGGACGAACATCTCCGGCCGGTTCTCGAGGAGCAGCGCCACCCGATGGCCGAGCCCATAGCCCGCGGCGGCGTATGCATCACGATAGCGCAGCACTTCCGCCCGCACCTGGGCGTAGCTGAGCTCGATCCCGTCGGGGTGGTAGGCGCGGCCGGCGGCGGGCGGCGCGCAGAGAAAGGCATGGTCGGGCGCGTCGGCCGCGGTGCGCATGAACGCGTCGAAGGGCGTGTCCACGGCCCCCGACTCTGGCCCGGACCGCCGCGCCTGTCAATGAGATGATAGGATCAAGGCACGCGCATGCCCACCGATCGCTACGGCCTCGCCCTCACCACCGCGTCTGCCGCCGCCGCCGAGCACCATCAACGCGGAATGGATCTGCTGCTCTCCTATGGCCGCGGGGCCGGCGAGGCCTTCGACGCCGCCCTCGCCGCCGACGAGGGGCTGGCGGTGGCCCAGGCCGGCCGCGCGCTCTTCGCGCTCTTCCTCGGCGATGCCGATACCGCGCGCTCCGCCATGGCGCTGGCCCGCGAGCGCGTGGCCGGCGCCAGCCGGCGCGAGCGCCAGCACGTGGCGGCGGTTTCGGCGCTGGTGGGCGGGGAGACCGCGCGCGGTCTGGCCCTCATCGACGAGCATGTGGCGGAGTTTCCGCGCGACGCGCTCCTGGTGAACCAGGCCAGCAGCAGCATCGGCCTGGGCGGCCGCGCGGACCGGGAGGCGCACCGGACGGCCTTCCTGGAGCGCCTGGCGCCCGCGTTCGGCGACGATTGGTGGTTCCTCTCCGCGCTGGGCTTCGTCTATCACGAGCAGGGCCGCTTTGCGGAGTCGCGCCGCCTCTCCGAGCGCTCGCTGGCGCAGTATCCGTCCAACGCCAATGCCAGCCACAACATCGCGCACATCTGCTTCGAGACGCTGGACAATGACGGCGGCGCGGCCTTCCTGTCCGGCTGGCTCGACGGCTACGACCGTCTCGCGCCCTATCACTGCCACCTGGCCTGGCACCTCGCGCTCTTCGAGCTGCACCGCGATCGGCCGCGGCGCGCGCTGGAGATCTACGAGCGCGACATTCTCGGCGGGGTCAATGCGCGCCTGGCCGTCATGGACGGCTCCGCCCTCCTCTGGCGCTTCCTGCTCTATGAGTGCGCGGAGGGCCCGCTGCGGTGGGAGCCGCTCACCGAGATCGCCACCCGCGTGGCGCGGCCGGGCTTCGTCTTCGGCGAGATCCACGCCGCGCTCGCCTATGCCGCCTGCGGCGACCAGCGGGGGCTCGACCGGCTCATGGACGGCATGCGGGCGCTCGACGCCAAGGGCCATCCCATCGCGGGGCCGGTGGCGCTGCCGCTGGTTCGCGCGGCCGCGGCCTTCGCCGCCGGCGATCACGCGGAGACCCTGGCCCAGCTCGAGCCCATCGAGGGAGAGATTCACCGCATGGGCGGCAGCCACGCCCAGTGGGAGCTCTTCGAGGAGACCATGGTGGTGTCCTACCTGCGGCTGGGCCGGAACGACGACGCGGCCCGGCTGCTCCGGCGCCGGTTGGCCGGCCGCGCCTCCGCGCGCGACGCGCGCTGGCTCGCCCAGGCCGAGAAGGCCGCCGGAACCTGATTGGCGGCCCTGCTCCTCGGCATCCTTCTCGCGTGGCCTCATGTCGCGGTCGCCGCCGAGCCCCAGGTGCACTTCGACGTGGTGGTCCAGACGCCGGCGGGCGGACAGGCGGTGGACTTCCATCGTCGGGAGGGGCGCCGCTATCTCTACTATGGCGGTCCCGCGGACGCCGGGGTCTGGGTCTACGCCTTCCTCAACGGCGACTGGCGGCCGCTCGCGGCCAAGCGAATGATCGAGCTGACCACCGACGGCCCGGTCCGTCTGCGGTTCGTCACCGGTGACGGCACCGTCGAGGTGGACGTGCCCTGGCCGCTGGTGCGCCACACGCCGGTGAACTAGCGCGGCGGTGCGCTAGCGGGCCTGAGCCCGCTCGCACTCGCGATGGATGGCGCCTCCCGCGAGCGCCATCACCACCGCCACCAGCACGGAAAGCGCCGCGAACGCGCCCCAGGCCGCGCGGTAAGAGTCGGTGGCCTGGAGAATGCCGCCGAAGCACGGCGCCCCCGCGAGAAGGCCCACCACGATGGCGGCGAACGAGACGCCGCTGAGCAGCCCCGACTGGCGCGGCCCGCCCGCCTCCGCGCTGGCGATGAAGTAGACGCCCACCCAGCCATGCGCGCCGATCCCCGCCGCGAAGGCGAGCGCGGCGGCGGTGACGCCGTCGAGCGTCGGTCGCATCGCGTAGGACGCGAAGACGGCGGCGCCGATGAGGGAGGACACGACGAGCCAGGGCGGCCGGCGGCCGCCGAGCCAGCGATCGCTCGCCGCGCCGAGACCCACCCGCGCGGCGGCGCCCCCCGCCTGGGCCGCCGCCACGAGCCCGCCCGCCGCCACCGCGCCCAGCCCGAGCACTTCCACGCCGTACAGCGGCAGATAGGCGAGCACGGCGGACTGCACCATGCCCAGCGCGAGGCCGGCCCCGAAGAGCGTGAGAAGCGGCGGCCGCCGCCGCCACCACCAGTTGTCGACGCGCGGCGCGCCCGCCACCGCGGTGCCCTCCGCGCGCGCGGCCGCGAGGGGAGAAAGGGTGCGCCAGGAGGCGAGCACGGGCGCGCCCATGGTGAGGGCGCAGACGGCGATGGCGGCGCGCCAGCTCCAGGCCGCCGCCACGCGCGGCAGGACGAGCGCCGAGATCACCCCGCCCACGGTGAGTCCCATCTGCTTGATTCCCATCGCCACGCCCCGCTCGCGAACGGGGAAGAGATCCACGATCGCCTTGCCGAGCACGGGGTTGACCACGCTCCACCCGATTCCGGCCAGGAAGAGACAGACGAGGAAGAGCGAGAACGCCGGCGCCGCGCCCGCCAGCGCGAGGCCGCCTGCCCCCAGCGCCAGCCCGCCCAGAAAGGTGGGCCGCACGCCCCAGCGATCTGCGAGCCGCCCGGCGGGGAGGGAGAACAGCAGGCCACCGACATACACCGAGGGCACGATGAAGGCCACCTGGAGTCGCGTGAGCTGGAAGCCCTCCACCAGGCTGGGCGTGAGCGGCGAGACGCCGAGCATGCCGAAGGCGCCCATGCCGTATGCCACGGTGAGGACCGTGAGGAGGAACCAGCGGCGAAGCACTGCGGCAGATGGTAACATCAGCCCTCGCGCACCTGCTGCTCCGAGCCAACCAGGTCAGGAACCGGAGAAACCACGTGAGACGATTCGAGCTGGCCGTGCCCACCAGCGTGGACGACTGCCTCAAGGCCATGGCGGGCCAGGGGACCGCAGTCAAGCTGGTGGCGGGAGGCACCGATCTCCTGCCCCAGCTGAAGAACAGCCTCCTCAATCCGTCGCTGGTGGTGGATCTGTCCGGCGTGAAGGAGCTGCGCGCGCTGGAGCGCGACGCTGCCGGCGGGCTGCACATCGGCGCCGCCGTCACCGCGCGCGAGCTGGAGCTGGACCCGCGCGTGCGCGCGGAGTATCCCGCCATCGCCGAGAGCGCCGCGCTGGTCGGCTCCATCCAGATCCGCAACCTCGCCACCGTGGGCGGGAACCTCTGCAATGCCGCGCCCTCCGCGGACATGGCGCCCCCGCTCATCGCGCTGGAGGCGGAGGCCGTGATCGCCGGGCCCAAGGGCCGGCGCCGCGTGCCGCTGGCGTCGTTCTTCCAGGGGGTCCGCCGCACCGCGCTGGAGCCCGACGAGCTGCTGCTCGAGCTGGTCGTTCCCAGGCCCGCGCCGCGGAGCGGCGGCAACTATCTCCGCCATACCCCGCGGCGCGAGCTGGACATCGCGGTGGTGGGCGTGGCCTCCCAGCTCACGCTCGGTGACGGCGTGTGCGCCAAGGCCCGCATCGTCCTCGCGTCGGTGGCGCCCACGCCGGTGCGGGCTCCCGAGGCGGAGCACGCGCTGGAAGGGCAGCCCCTCACCGCCGAGCGCATCGAGGCCGCCGCCACGCTGGCGGTCTCCGCCGCGAGCCCCATCAGCGATCAGCGCGGCTCCGCCGAGTACCGCCGTCACCTCGTCCGCGTCCTCACCCGCCGCACGCTCATCACCGCGCGCGAGCGGGCGGGCGCCTGATCCGGGAGGAAAGATCTCGTGGCGAAGCAGATCCTGCGCTGCACCGTCAATGGCGAGGATGTCGAGGTCCTGGTTTCCCCCTACGTGACGCTCCTCGATGCGCTCCGTGAGGACCTGGGCCTCACCGGACCCAAGGAGGGGTGCGGCACCGGCGACTGCGGCGCGTGCTCCGTGCACCTGGACGGCAAGCTGGTCGCGAGCTGCCTCGTGCTCGCGCTCCAGGCCCGCGGCCGCTCCGTGAAGACCATCGAGGGCCTGGCCAAGGACGACGTGCTCCACCCGTTGCAGGAAGCCTTCGTCCGCATGGGCGTGCCCCAGTGCGGCTTCTGCATCCCGGGCGTGCTGATGGCGGCGGCGGCGCTGCTCGCCGACAATCCGCGCCCGACCGAGAGCGAGATTCGCTACGGGATCGCCGGCAATCTCTGCCGGTGTACCGGCTATACCAAGATGCTGGCCGCCATCACCGAGGCCGCGGGCACCGTGGCCGGCGGGAAGGGGAGATAGCCATGGCCGTGATGAAGACCACGCGCGACGTCAAGGGGGTCGGCCTCTCCATTCCCCGTCCCGACGGGCCCGAGAAGGTGACCGGCCGCGTCCAGTACGTGGCGGATCTCCAGCCCCGCGGCCTGCTGCACGCGAAGCTCCTCCGGAGCCCGCACGCCCACGCGCGCATCATCCGGATCGACACGTCGAAGGCCAAGGCGCTCCCCGGCGTGCGCGCGGTGCTCACCGCCGCCGACATCCCGCAGCTGAAGAAGAAGGCGCCCACGCGCGCGCACGCGGTGCTCGCCATCGATCGCGTGGTCTTCGTGGGACAGCCGGTGGCCGCGGTGGCCGCCGACGAGCTGTCCATCGCCGAGGAAGCCCTGGACCTGATCACGGTCGAGTACCAGGTCCTGCCCGCGTCGGTGGATCCCCTGAAGTCCATGCTCGCGGGGGCGCCGTCGGTGGCGGACGCGGGCACCGAGGCCGACACCAGCGAGGCGCTGGCGCACTCCGCGGTGGCGCTCAAGAACGAGGCCGGGCCCGCCAAGGCGGTGAACATCGCCCAGCAGTCCCGCGTGCATCGCGGCGACGCCGCCAAGGGCTTCGCGGAGTCGGACCTGGTGCTGGAGAAGACCTATCGCGTGCCCATGGTCCACCAGGGCTATCTGGAGGCCCACGCGGTGCTGGCGGAGTGGGATCGCAACGGCCTGCTCACGCTCTGGGTCAGCACCCAGGGCTCCTTCAACACGCGCTCCGAGGTCGCGGACGTGCTGGAGCTCAAGGAGAATCAGATCCGCGTCATTCCCATGGAGTGCGGCGGCGGCTTCGGGGGCAAGATCCGCGCCCTGTGCGAGCCCATCACCGCGGAGCTGTCCCGGGTGACCAAGCGGCCGGTGCGCTACGTGATGACCCGGCGGGAAGAGCTGGAGGCGGGCATGCCCGCCCCGCAGGTGATCATCCGCCTCAAGACCGGAGTGAAGAAGGACGGGACCCTGGTGGCGCTGGACGCGGAGACCGTGATCGAGTCCGGCGCGTTCTCGGGCGCGGTGCTGGCGGTGAGCGCGGTGTTCCTCGGCAGCATGTACCGGTGGCCCGCCTTCGACATCCGCGGCTTCGAGGTGCTCACCCACAAGCCGAGCGTGGCCGCGTATCGCGCGCCGGTGGCGCCGCAGACCATCTTCGCCATCGAGTCGCACATGGAGCAGATCGCGCGGACGCTGGGCCTCGATCCCGTCGAGTTCCGCCGCCGCCACATCATCCAGGAAGGCGACCAGATGGTGAACGGCCAGCCCTGGCAGAGCAATGGCGCCAAGCAGGTGCTGGAGCGCGTGGCCCAGCATCCGTTCTGGACGGAGCGGGCGGCCTGGGCCAAGAGCGGCGATCGCGACGGCCATGGGCGGCGCGGCACCGGCCTCGCGGTGGGCGGCTGGCTCGGCGGGCTCCAGCCCACCGGCGCCACCGTGCGCCTCAACCCCGACGGCTCGCTGAGCGTGCTCACCGGGCAGGTGGACATCGCGGGCACCAATATCGCGCTGGCCCAGATCGCGGCCTCCGCCTACGGCGTGGACATCGAGAAGGTGCGCATCACCACCGGCGACACCGACGTCGCTCCCGTCACCGGGCTGAGCGCGGGCAGCAAGACCATCTACACGGTGGGGGTGGCGGTGATGGAGGCGGCCAAGGACGCGCGCAAGCAGACGCTCGAGATCGCGGCCAAGGAGCTGGAAGCCTCTGTCCACGACCTCGAGATCGAGGATGGCCGGGTCGTGGTGCGTGGAGTGCCTGACCGGTCCACCACCCTGGCCTCCATTGGCAAGAAGGGCAACCTCTACATGTCCAAGATCGAGCCGGTGCTGGGCGTGGCCCATCCCGCCTTCTCCCAGCAGGCGCCGGGCTTCGCCGCGCAGCTCGCGCGCATCGAGGTGGATCCGGACACCGGCGAGCTCACGCTGCACGGGTTCGTGGTGGTGCAGGACGTGGGGCGCGCCATCAATCCGCTCGGGGTGGAGGGCCAGATGCAGGGGGGCGCCGTCCAGAGCCTGGGCATGGCGCTGTCCGAGGCACTGACCTTCGACGACGTCGGGCGGCTCACCAACCCGAGCCTGCTCGACTACCGCAAGCTCACCGCCGCCGACCTGCCCAATATCGAGACCATCATCCTGGAGGTGCCCTCGCCGTCCGGGCCCTTCGGCGCCCGCGGCGTGGGCGAGCCGCCCATCATCCCGGCGCCCGCCGCCATCGCCAATGCCATCCAGGACGCAACCGGCGTCCGCCTCACCGAGCTGCCGCTGACCCCGGAGCGCATCGCCCTGGCCATCGTGGCCCAGGAGGACGCGGCGCCGCCGGCCTCCGAGCGCCGGGCCTGATTCCCGCGCCGTGACGCATTCCCGCCCCGCCGCCATCCTCGTGGCGGCGGGGTTGCTCGTTCTCGTCTGTTTTCCCGCCCCGCTGCGAGCCGACGAGCCGTTGCGCCTCTATGCGGCGGGCAGCCTCCGCCGCGGGCTCACCGAGGTTTCCGCCGTCTTCACCGAGGCCACCGGCATCCGGGTGGAGGGGACATTCGGCGCCTCCGGGCTTCTGCGGGAGCGGCTGGAAGGCGGCGAGCGTGGCGACGTCTTCGCCTCCGCGGACATGGACCATCCGCGCCGCCTCGCCGCTCAGGGGCGCGCCGGCGCGGTCACGGTCTTCACCCGCAACCGCCTCTGCGCGCTGGCGCGCCCCGGGCTCACCGCCACCAGTGAGGATCTCCTCCACCAGATGCTCGATCCCGCGGTGCGGCTCGGCACGTCCACGCCGAAGGCGGATCCGTCCGGCGACTATGCGTGGGCGGTGTTCGAGCGCGCGGAGGCGCTCCAGGCGGGCGCTCGCGCCCAGCTGGAAGCCAAGGCCTTGATGCTCACCGGCGGGCGCGAGGCCCCGGCACCCTCACCGACCGGCCGGAGCGTCTATACCGAGCTGATCGCGAAGGGCGCCGCCGACCTCTTCCTGACCTACTGCACCAACGCCGCGGTATCCCAACAGGAAATGCCGGAGGCGCGCGTGATCGAGCTGCCGCCCGCGCTCAGCGTGGGCGCGGACTACGGAGTCACGGCGCTCACCGGCCTCCGGCAAGCCGATGCCGCGCGGCTCATCGCCTTCCTCCTGTCGTCACCGGGGCAGGCGATACTCCGGCGGCATGGCTTCTCGTCGCCCGGAGGCTGATCGGCCGCTAGGCCGCCCTGGTATTCCGCCCCACGAAGCTCTTCACCCGGCCCCACGCGTCCGCGGAGGCCTCCGCGAACTCCGTCTGCTTGCGGTCGAAGAAGCTGTGCGGCGCCCCCGCGTACGTCTTGGCGTCGTGCGCCACGCGGGCCTTCTGGCAGGCTCCGTCGAACTCCTCCACCGCGCTGGCCGGGATGCCCTCGTCGGCGCCGCCGAAGATGGACTGGACCGGGTTCGCATAGCGCGGCACCGCGTCGATCGGCCGCGGCCGGTCCGGCCAGCGCTTCAGCCCCAGCGGCCAGCCGTAGAAGCCGATGACGCCCGCATAGCCGAGCCCGCTCGCGGCCTGCAGGTAGGAGAGCGCGCCGCCGAAGCAGAAGCCCACCGAGAAGAGCGAGCGCACGCTGCCGCCGTCGCGCCCGCGCAGATAGGTCGCCGCCGCCGCGATGTCGGCCTGCAGCGTCTCGGGCGTGGTGAGCGGCACCTGGCTCATGAAGTCGAACTTGTCGCTCCGGTCGTCGCTGGGCGCGGTGCGCGCGAAGAAGTCGATGGCGACCGCGTCGACGCCCGCCTCCGCGAATCGCAGCGCCAGCTCCTTGTAGTACTGGTGCAGCCCGCGCACGTCGGGGATCACGATCATGCCCGCGCCGGTGGGACTGGTGGCCCGGGCGGCATAGGCCATGAAGCGCGTGCCGTCGGCGGAGGTGAGCCGGAGATCGCGCGCGTCGGTGGCGCCGCCGAAGATGGGGTGGATGGGGGGTCGGGAGTCGGAATCGAAGCACATGGCAGACCTCCTAGTCCGGCAGGAATAACCGCGTGAAGTGATCGTCGACCACCTCACCGTCCGCAGTGACAGTGAAGTTGGACGTGATGAGCCCCTGGGCGCCGGCCAGCCGGCCCTCGCCGCCGGTGACCCGCCACATCACGGTGCCGTGCACCCGGCCCGGCTGAGGACTCGGCCCCACGTGGCCGCGGCCCACGGTATCGAAGGTGAGGCGGCCCGCGCGGCCATAGCTGATGGTGCCGTCCTCGACGAAGCTGCCGTCGGGGAAGCGCTCCACCCGCGACTCGAGCACCGCGGTCTCGCCCGCGATGGTCTCCACGCCGGCATGGATGCCGTCGGCGCCGAGCGCGGTGCGAAAGGCCTGGCTGGGCGCGGTGGTGCGAGCACGGCGCATGTTGGCCGAACCCGCAACCCCCTCGCCACGGCCGTGGAACTCCAGAGCGAAAGTCAGCTCGCGCATCAGAACACGATGAGGCCGCGGGCGAGCTCGCCGGCGGCCAGCGCGCGGAAGGCCTCGTTGGCCTCCTCGAGCCCGTAGCGCCGGTTGATCAGCTCGTCGATGCGGAGCTTGCCCGCGAGGTAGAGATTCACCAGCCGGGGCAGGTCCTCACGCGTGCGCGCGCTGCCATAGCTCGAGCCGCGGACGACGCGCTCGCCGGTGACGAGCGGGCGCACGTCGAGCGGGATGGTGGCGCCCGACTCGGGGACGCCGATGAGCACGCAGGTCCCGGCGGGCGACAGCGCGTCGATGGCCTGGGAGACCGGACGGGTGGCGCCCACCGCCACGAAGGTGAAGTCGGCCCCGCGGCCCGTGAGGCGGCGGATGGCCGCCACCGGGTCTTCCGCGGAGGCGTCGACGAGGTGCGAGGCCCCGAGCGCGCGCGCATGCTCCAGCTTGGCGGCCACCACGTCCACCGCGATGATGGGATGGGCCGCCACCAGGGCGCCGCCCTGGATGACGTTGAGCCCGACGCCGCCCACGCCGAAGACGGCCATGCTGGCGCCCGGCGGCACCGCCGCGGTATTGATCACCGCGCCCACGCCCGTCATCACCGAGCAGCCGACGAGCGCCGCGCGATCCAGCGGCATGGCGGGATCGATGCGGATGGCGCAGGACTCATGAACCACGGTGCGCGAGGCGTAGGTGGCCACGTGCCCGTAGGAATACACCGGCCGGCCATTGAGCGCCATCCGAGTCGTCCCGTCGGGCAGCACGCCGCGCCCGGGCTGACGGCGCTCGCAGAGATTGGGCCGGCCGATCACGCAGAAATGGCAGCGGCCGCAGGTGGGCGCCCAGGACAGGATGACGTGGTCGCCGGGCGCGAGCCCCGTCACGCCGGGGCCGAGCGCTTCCACCACGCCCGCGCCCTCGTCGCCCAGCACGATGGGCACGGGCACGCCTTTCCAGCTCCCGTCGGCGGCGTGGAGGCAGCTATGGCAGACCCCGCTCGCGGTCATGCGCACGAGGACCTCGCCCGTGCGCGGCGCCTCGAGCTCCACGTCCTCCACGCTGAGCGGCTTGCCCTGCTCGAACAGCACCGATGCGCGCATGGTTTTGCCTCCCGCGGTCAGCGGCGGTAGCGGATCCGGGGATCCAGGTAGCCGTAGACGAGGTCGACCATCAGGTTGAGCGACATGAACATGAAGGCGATGAAGAGGATGGTGCTCTGGGTGAGGGGATAGTCGCGCTGGTAGATGGACCAGAGCACCAGCCGCCCCACGCCGGGCAGGGTGAAGACCTCCTCGACGACCACGGTGCCGCCGAGGAGGATGCCCATCTGCAGCCCCGCCACCGTCACCACCGGGATAAGCGCGTTGCGAAGCGCGTGCTTGAGGATCACCGCGCCGCGGGCCAGGCCCTTGGCGGAGGCGGTGCGGATGTACTCGGAGCGGAGCACGTCGAGCATGCAGGCCCGCGTGGTGCGGGCGATATTGGCCGCCGCCGCGGTGCCGAGGCAGAGCGCGGGCAGGACCATGATGGTGAGATTGCGCCGGGGGTCGGTGAAGAAGTCCACCCACACCACCGGCGGCATCCAGCGGAGATAGAGCGAGAAGAAGAGGATGAGCATGGTGCCCTGCCAGAACACGGGCACCGAGAGGCCGAGGAGGGTCCCCACGCGCGTGATGTTGTCGAGGGCCCCGTTGCGGCGGACCGCGGACAGCACGCCCGCCGGCATTCCCAGCAGGAGCGCGAAGACCACCGAGAGCGCGGTGAGCTCGAGCGTCACCGGCAGGCGCTCGAGGATGAGGCCGACCACCGGCTTGCCCGTGCGCCAGGAGATGCCGAGATCCCCCTGGACGAGCCGGCCGATCCAGCGCCCGTACTGCAGATACCAGGGCTGGTCGAGGCCGAAGAAGGCCTTGAGCTGCGCCACCATGGCCGGGCTGGCGACGGCGTCCGCGCCGATCATCTGCTCCACCACCGTGCCCGGGATGAGCCGGAGCATGAGGAAGACGAGCACCGTCAGGCCCGCGAGCGTGAGGGCCATCGAGTACACGCGGACGACGAAGTAGCGCGCCAAGCCGGCGTCAGACTTTTTCCACCCAGGCTCCGTCGAAGCCGTAGAGCATGGTGGTGGGGTGCTGCTTGAAACCCTTCACGGATGTCTGGGTGAAGTCGATGGTCTCCGCGGAGAAGAGCCAGAGGTGCGGCACGTTCTCCAGGATCTGCACCTGCAGCTTGTCGTAGATGGCCTTCCGCTTCGCCGTCTCCAGCGTGCGCCGGCCCTCTTCCAGCAGCGCGTCCACCTCGGGCACGCTCCACGAGTTCCAGTTCTGCCCCTTGGTGGAGTGGAGCGCCCGGAAGAATGCTGTGTCCGGATCGGCATAGCCGGGGGTGGTGTTCATGGTCATGTCGAAGTCGTGGGCCAGCCAGCGCTTGATCCATACCGCGTACTCCACGTTCTCGATCTCCATGGTGATGCCGATGCGCTTGAGGTGCGCGGCGATGACGGGCGCGCCGGAGACCATGGTGGGGAAGGTGGGGATCACCGAGCACTTCACGGTGAAGCCCGCGGACTGGCCGGCCTCCGCCATGAGCTTCTTGGCCCGCTCGAGGTCGGGCTTGTAGTAGCGCATCCACACGTCCTCGGGAAGCTGCCACTGCTTCATGGGGGCGGTGGCGGGCGCGGTGAGGCGCCCGAAGCCGGCCGCGGCCACGCGCATCACCTGGCTGCGGTCCACCGCCCAGGAGATGGCCTGGCGCACCCGCACGTCCTTGAGCGGACCGCGGGTGGCATTGATGTTGAGGTAGTCGTAGCCGAGGCGCGAGCTGCGGTAGCCGGTGAGCGTCTTCTCGTCCTTCAGGAGGTTGTAGTTCTTGTTGTCCTCGATGAAGGCGTGGTGGATCTGGCCGGTACGGAGCGCGGCCACGATATTGGCCTCGTCGGGGATGGTGCGGATCACCAGCGAGTCCACGTAAGGCTGGCCGGACTTGAAGTAGTGCGGGTTCTTCTTGAGCACGAGCTGCTGCTCCACCTTCCAGTCCTCGAACATGAAGGGACCGGTGCCCATGGCAGCCTTGTTGAGGTCGCCGTACTTCTTGATGCCAGCCTCGCTGATGATGAAGCCCCAGAAGCCGCCCAGCGCGGCGAGCATTCCCGCGAAGGGCTCCTTGGTGGTGAACTTGACCGCGTACTTGCCCGCCGGCTCCACCTTGTCCACCGCCACGAAGTCGGACTTGCCCGGCGACTTGTCGAAGAGGCGGTCGAAGGTGAACTTCACGTCGGCGGAGGTCAGCTCCTGGCCGTCATGGAACTTCACCCCCTGGCGCAGCTTGAAGGTCCAGGTGAGGCCGTCCCGGCTCGTCTCCCACGACTCCGCCAGCTCCCCGTTGGGCGTCATGTTCTCGTCGAAGCGCACGAGCTGGCTGTACATCAAGGGCGACCGCCGGCTGCGCGAGAGCGCAGGGACGAGCTGCGGATCGAGCCCGGTGGCCTCGGTGGTCTGCGCGGACACGAGGGTCCCGCCCGGCTTCGGCGCCTGCGCGGCGGCGCGGCGGCCCACCGCCAGCGCGCCCAGGGTGAGACCACCGGCCTTGAGGACCTGGCGGCGGCTGAGGTTGAGGGGGTTTTCCTTGGACATGATGGGCTCCTCCATTGACGAGGTCACTGCTCGTTCGGGTCGAGGACGTCGCGCAGCCCGTCCCCCAGCAGATTGAAGGCGAGGACGGTGAGCATGATCGCGATGCCCGGGAACACGGAGATCCACGGCGCGGTCTCGAGATAGGTGCGGCCCTCGTTGAGCATGTTGCCCCACGACGGCGTGGGCGGCTGGGCGGACAGCCCCAGGTAGGAAAGCGACGCCTCGATGAGAATGGCCTGGGACAGGGCCACCGTGCCCTGCACCACGAAGGGCGAGATCACGTTCGGCAGCACGTGCTTGAGCGCCACCACCCACCGCGTGGCGCCCAGGGCGCGAATGGCTTCCACGTACTCCTTCTCGCGCTCGGCGAGCACGGGCGCGCGCATCACGCGGGCGAAGAGCGGGATATACACGATCACGATGGCCACCACCGCGCTGTTCACCCCCGGGCCGCGCATGGCCGCGATGCCCACCGAGAGCAGGAGGCCGGGCACGCTGAAGAACACGTCGAGCACCCGGTTGATGGCATTGTCCCAGAAGCCGCCCAGATACCCGGCGGCAAGCCCGAGCGCGCCGCCCGCCACCATGGCGATGCTGATCGAGGTGACCGCCACGTAGAGCGAGATGCGCGAGCCGTGGATGACCCGGCTCAGCACGTCGCGGCCGAACCGATCGGTGCCGAAGAGCGCCTTCGCGCTGGGCGGGCTCTCGATGAGGTCGAAATTCTGCTCGTCGGGCGGGTAGGGCGCCACCGCGTTGGCGAAGAGCGCGATGCCGATGATGAGGACGGCGCACACCGCGCCCACCACCACCACCGCGCTCCGGGACACCCGACGAAGGGACCGGCTCCAGGCGGGCCGGTGCAATGTCGCCGCCGGCGAAGGGAGCACGCCCTCGAGCCGGTCTTCCACTAGAACATCTCCATCTTGCCGGGCTCGCGGAGCATCTTGAGGCGGAGCCCGGCCATGAACACGAGATAGGGGTGCGCCCCCCGCGCCACCAGCGCGTCGCGATCCAGGGGATCGAGCAGCCGCGCCTCGTCCTCCGCGAGCCCGTGCTCGCGGGCGGCGGCGCGCGGGTCCCGGACGAAGCGCTCGGCGAAGGCGCGGTCGGACTTGAGCGCCTTGAGGCAGCGGTTCAGCGGGTAGGCGGCGGCGGGCGGGAACCGGTAGTGCGCGCCCTCGTCCATCAGAGCGGCCACTCCACCACCGCATTGCCGTGGTGCCAGGACGGCTCGTAGCAGTAGACGTCCGCGCGCGCGTCGCCCACCGCCCCCAGCAAGGTGATCCAGGTGCGGAGCTCGATATTGCCGCGCTTGTCCAGCTCCTCCCCGGAGATGCGCGCCAGCTCGCGCCCCCGCCCCGCCCGCAGCGTGTCCAGCAGCTCGCGGTCGTAGTCGAATTCGGGGGAGGCATAGCGGTCGGTGCCGGGGAAGTGCGACATGCCGCCGGAGGCCATGAGCACCACCCGCTCCGGCCGCGCGCGGAGGATGTCGCCCAGCGCGGCGCCCCACTCGTGGCAGCGGCGCGGCGTGGGCTGGGGCGGCAGGTAGACATTCACGTGCAGCGGCACGATGGGCAGCGCGGGCTCCGGCATGGTGAAGTGCAGCGGCACGTAGAAGGCGTAGTCGAGCGGCGCGTTCTGCGTATACGTGAGGTCGAAGCCGCGCTCCACGCCTTGCTCCACCACCGCCCGCGCCAGCGGCTCGTGGATCTTCATCCGGTACTGGTAGGGCCCGAAGGTGCCGGCGCACTCCGTGCCCACATAGACGGCAAGCGCCGGCACCGCGTCGAGGAAGAAGGCCTCGATATGGTCCCCGGCCACCATCGCGAGCACGTCGGGCCGGAGCGCCTCCAGCCGCCGCTTCACGCGGGCGAACGCGGCGTGGACGCGGAGGACGAGGTCGCGGTCCTCCGTCTCCGGCCGGATGAGCAGCTGCGGCGTATGAGCGCAGGCGAAGGCTCCCACGAGCATGAGGGCCTCACCTTAGCGCAATTCACCTTTGACAGAAAGTGGGCGCCCGCCTAGACTCCGCGTGATCCGACCCATGAAGCTCTCCGTCGAGTTTCCCAGCGTCGCGTACCGGGAAGGTCCCGCGGGCATCGTCCGCCTCGCCCGGGCCATCGAAGCGATCGGCTACGACCACATCGACATCTTCGACCACGTGGTCATGGGCTATCCCGTGGACGGGCGGCCCCCCGGCCCTTACACCCCGACCATGCCCATCGTGGAAGCGCTGATGGGGCTCGCCTACATGGCGGCGGTGACCTCACGGGTGACGCTCGGCACCGAGGTGCTGGTGCTCCCGCAGCGAGAGCCCACCCTGGTGGCCAAGCAGGTGAGCACGCTGGATACGCTGTCGGGCGGACGCGTGCGGCTGGGCATCGGGGTCGGCTGGCAGGAATCGGAGTACGAGGCCATGGGCGCGGATTTCCACACGCGCGGCGCGCGCATGGACGAGGCCATCGCGCTCATGCGCGCGTACTGGGGCGACCCGCAGGTCGAGTACTCCGGCAAGCACTACCGCGTCCATGCCATGGCCATGGAGCCCAAGCCCCCGCAGGGCGGACGCCTTCCCATCTGGATCGGCGGCTACTCGGACGCGGCCTTCCGCCGCGTGGGCCGGCTCGGGGACGGCTGGCTCGCCAGCCGCGTCAGCGACGCGGAGGACGCCCGGCGCGCGCTGGAGTCGATCCGCCGTCATGCCGAGGCGGCCGGCCGCGATCCGGCGAGCATCGGGCTCCAGAGCATGGTGGCGCCGCCGCCTCGGGACGCCGAGGGCAAGCGCTTCTACGCCGAGCCCGACCGCGTGGTGGCGCGCGCCGCCGCGCTGCAGGCCATGGGCTTCCAGTGGGTGTCGCTCAACGCCACCGCGATGTTCCAGGCCGGCGCCCGCTCGGTGGACGCCATGATCGAGGGGCTGGGGCTTCTCCACGGGCGCCTGCGCGCCGAGGTGGGGTAGGCGCCATGCGCGACCTCACCCTCGGCCGGCTCCGTGTCTCCGCGGTGGTCGAGCGCGCGGGCCCGACGCGTCCCACCTGGCTGCTCCCCGACGCCACGCCGGAGGCGGTGGAGCGCCACCGCGAGTGGCTGGCGCCGTACTTCCTCGACGAGAAGGGCCGCTTCCTCCAGAGCATCCACGCCTTCGTGGTGCGCGCGCCCGGCTTCACCGCCTTGGTCGACACCTGCGTGGGCAATGACAAGGATCGCGGCGGGCAGGCGCCCTTCCACATGATGCGAACGAATTTCCTGGAGGACCTTCGCGCCGCCGGCGTGCCGCCGGAGTCCGTGGACCTCGTGATCTGCACCCATCTCCACGTGGATCACGTGGGCTGGAACACGCGGCTCGACAGTGGCCGCTGGGTGCCGACCTTTCCGCGCGCGCGGCACCTCTTCGCGCGCGCCGAGTGGGAGCACTGGTCGAGCGAGCGGGACGACGGCACGCGGCGAATCATGGCGGACAGCGTGAAGCCGGTGCTGGACGCCGGGCTCGCCACCCTCGTGGAGATGGACCACCGCGTCTCCGACGAGCTGTGGCTGGAGCCCACGCCGGGCCATACGCCGGGGCACGTGAGCGTGCGGCTGCGCTCGGGGGACGGCGACGCGGTGATCACCGGCGACCTCATGCACCATCCGGTGCAGATCGCCGAGCCCCGCTGGGGGAGCCACTTCGACACCGATGTGGAGGAGGCGCGGAAGACGCGGCGCGCCTTCTGCGAGCGCTACGCCGACGGTCCGGTGACCGTGCTCGGCACCCACTTCCACCACCCGACCGCGGGACGGATCCGGCGCCACGGCGAGACGTGGCGCTTTCTCGTGGAAGGCTGATGGAGCTCCAGGGGCGCGCGGCGTTCGTGACCGGCGGCTCCGGCGATCTGGGCGCGGCGATCTGTCAGCGCCTGGCGCGCGCCGGCTGCGACATCGCTGTCGGCTACGTGGGGAACCGGGAGGGCGCGGAGAAGGTGGCGCGCGCGGTGGAAGGCCTCGGGCGGCGCGCCGGCATGGTGCAGGTGGATCAGGCGGAGGCGGGCGCCTGCGAGCCCGCGGTGAGCGCCGCCGCCACCGCGCTCGGCCGCCTCGACATCCTGGTCAACAATGCGGGCTGGAACATCGGGATTCCGTTCCCGGATCTCGACGCGCTGACCGCGGACATCTGGGATCGCCTCCAGAACACGAACACGCGCGGGCCGTTCCTCCTCGCGAGGGCGGCGGCGCCGCACATGCGCAAGCAGGGCGCGGGCCGCATCGTGAACATCGCCTCCATCGCGGGGCTGCGCCCCACCGGCAGCTCCATCGCCTATGCCGCAAGCAAGGCGGGGCTGATCCACCTCACGCGCTGCCTGGCGGTGGCCCTGGCCCCGACCATCACCGTGAACTGCGTGGCGCCGGGGCTCATCGAGGGCACGCGCATGGCCCAGCGCATCCCGCCCGCGGTGGCGGAGAGCGTGCGGAAGACGGTGGTGCTTGGCCGCGGCGCCGACGTGGGCGACATCGCCGCGCAGGTCGAGACGTTCTGCCGCGCGGACAGCATCACCGGCCAGGTGCTGGTGGTGGACGGGGGGTTAGCTTTCCACTAGAGCTCGACGATGCCGTCGCCGACTTTCTTCAGCCGCTCGAGCACGAGCGGGTCATGGCCGGGGACGATCAGCTCCCGGCTCGACGCCAGCTCGCTGATGCGATCGAAGGCGCGGTACATCCCCGGCAGATCGTGCAGGGTGTTGAAAGGGATGCGCTCCTCGAAGTTCCGGTAGTAGTGCGAGGCATCGGATGCCACCACCGCGCGCCCCTTGGCATGCGCCACGGTGACGATCTGCATGCCCGCGGTATGGCCGCCGACCTTGTGGACGCTCACGCCGGGCACGACTTCTCTTTCCCCGTCGACGAAGACGAGGCGCCGATCGTAGTTCAGCCGGATGAGCGCGCAGATGTCCTCCACCTCCACGGAGCGGCGAAAGGCGCCCAGCGAGACGTTGCGCCCGGTGTAGAACGCCATCTCCGCGTCCTGGACGTAGAAGGTGGCGTTGGGGAAAAGAGCGTAGTTGCCCACGTGATCGTAGTGGAAGTGGCTCAGGATCACGTGCTGGACCTTCCGGCAGTCCACGCCGACCTCGGCGAGGCCCCGGTCGATGGGCCGGAGGAACTGGCGCCCGCGCGCGGTGCCGACGGGCTCGGTGAAGCCGAGGTCCACCACCACCGTCTCGCTGCCGTTGGTCAGCGCCCACACGAAGTAGTCCATGGTCATGGGGCCGTTGTGATGGTCGCCGTAGAACGCCTCCGAGGTGGTGCACT
>DASRWT010000084.1:0-11204 GCA_035654455.1 Candidatus Nitrosocosmicus sp.
TGCAGGTGGCCGCGGCGCCGGCCGGCCGACTGCTCGGCGTCGGCGGCACGGGCGCGCGCCCGGGCGGCCTCGCCCATCACCGTGATATAGGAGCGCAGCACGCCGTCATGGCGCGCGATGCGGTCGAGATAGGCCTCGGTGACGTCCACCGAGGAGACCTTGCCGGCGGCCAGCGCCTCGCTGACGCCGCGGAGATCGAGGTCGCAGACCCAGGATGCGCTCACCGCCATGGCTCGTCCTCCTGGGCCGGCGCGGCCGCGCGCAGCGCCTCGCGCTGCGGCAAATGCTCCTTCCACATCAAGAAGAGCAGATCGTAGTCGCGGCCGGTGATGTTGAGCCCGGCGGCGGCCAGCTCGGCGTCGAAGCGGGCGCGGAGATCCATGTCGGGGGCCATGGCGTCAGTCCACCGCCGGGCGCTTGGCCGCCCAGGGCCGCGCCTTCTCGAAGGCGGCCGAGGCCTGCAGCACGGTGAGGTCGTCACGCAGGCGGCCCACGATCTGGAGCCCCACCGGCAGTCCCGACGGCGTGAAGCCGCAGGGCACGCTGGAGGCGGGCTGGCCCGTGAAGTTGAACGGGTAGGAGAAGGACGCCCACGGAATCCAGTCCCACACGTGCTGCGGCCAGTGCTCGGGGTTGAGCCGGTTCACGGGGAAGGCCGCCACGGACAGGCTGGGCGAGATCAGCAGATCGTACTTCTCGAAGAGCGGCCGCACGCTGTCCCAGTACGCGAGCTTGCGGTTGCGAATCTGGATGTACTGCTCCATGGTGCAGCGATAGCCGTCCTCGATGCAGGCGACCAGTCCCGGATCCATCTTGTCGCGCCACTTGGGCAGGTGCTCCCCGTAGATGCCCGCCTCGTGCGCCGCCCAGGTCACGCGAATCATCTCGTGGCTGTCGGCGAAGTTGCACTTGACCTCGTCCACCGTGGCGCCGGCCTCGGTGAAGGCGCCCGCCGCGCGGCGCACCACCTCCGCCACCTCCGGGTCCACCCGGAGCGTGTCGAAATCGGGGCTATAGGCGATGCGCAGCCCCTTCACCCCGCGGTCGAGCAGGCCCACGTAGTCGGCGGGCGGGGCGTCCAGCGCCGTCTTGTCCCAGTCGTCCGGGCCCGCCATCACGGAGAGCATGAGGGCGGCGTCCGCCACCGTGCGCGTCATGGGGCCGTTGTGCGTCTGGTAGTCGTTGTTGGACACCGGCCACTGCGGCACGCGGCCGTAGGAGGGCTTGTGGCCGAACACCCCGCAGAAGGCGGAGGGTATACGAATGGAGCCGGCGCCGTCGGAGCCGTGGCAGAGAGGGCCGAGCCCCGCCGCCGCCGCCGCGCCGGCGCCCGCGCTGGAGCCGCCGGTGGTCATGGCGGGGTTCCAGGGATTGCGCGTCACTCCGAGCAGCGGGCTATCGCTCAGCCCCTTCCAGCCGAACTCCGGGGAGGTGGTCTTGCCGAGGAACACGCCGCCCGCCGCCTTGAGCCGCCGCACGAAGGGCGCGTCGTGGGCGGGCACGCGATCGGCATAGATGTGCGAGCCGCCGGTGGTCCGCACCCCCTTGGTCATCGCGAGGTCCTTGATGGAGAAGGGAATTCCCAGGAGCGGCGGCAGCGCGCCGCCCTTCATCACCGCCGCCTCCGCCTCGCGGGCGGAGGTCAGCGCCTGGTCCTTCAGCACCACGCAGAACGCGTTGACCTTGGGATTCACGCGCTCGATGCGCTCGAGCACCGTCCGCGTCAGCTCGACGGGCGAGATCTCCTTGGCGCGGATCATGGCGGCGAGCCGGGTGGCGGGTGTATAGCAGAGGTCGGCGGCGTTCATCCGGCAAGCTCCTTTACCGAGAAGTGAGCCATGGAGTCCCCCTCGCGAGATCGCCCGCGGAGCGCGTATTATCGCACGAGATGGAGGAGCGATTGCACCCCGGTCAAGACATGGAGGGCTACCTCCGCGGGCTGGCCGCCTTCGTGGGCTTCGACGACGCGGCCAGCGCGGCGGTGCGCGCGAGCGCGCCGGCGGTGCTCAAGCACGAGGCGGCGCTGACGGCGGCGGTGTACGAGCACTTCCTCAAGTTTCCGACGTCGGCGCGCTTCTTCCTGGGGCCCGACGGCACGCCGGACGTGACGCGCATCGAGCGACGCCGTCACAGCCTGGGCCGCTGGCTCCGCGAGACCGCGGAAGCCGCGCTCACCCACGACTTCTCCTACTACCTCCTCGGCGTGGGCATCTCGCACAGCCACCGCGGGCACGGGCCGGGCGGGAAGATTCCGCCCGATCTGATGGTGGCCACCATGAGCATCACCCAGTCGGCGCTGGCCGGCGTCCTGCGCGCGGAGCTGGGCAGCGCGGAGGCGGCGCTCGAGGCCGCGGTGGCCTGGAACAAGCTCCTCCTCATTCACCTCAACGCGTTCCTAGTCCCCTATTTCCTGCCGCCGCGCGAGTAGCGAGGGGAACTAGCGGGGCAGGGCGCGCGTGGCCGCGCCCAGCGGCACCACCACCGGCCCCTCCGCGCCCCGAACGATCTGGAAGCGGGCCTCGGTGAGGCGCGTGGGGCAGCACAGCGGGTCGCTCTCTCCGTAGCGGAGGAAGTCGGCGGTGAGCTCGCGGTCGGAGGCCAGCGTGACGCGCTGGCCGGCGCCGTCGGTGCGCGAGTCCATGAGGACGGGCGAGAGGGTGCCCGCGAACCGCCCGTCCACGAAGACGAAGAACTGGTATTGCGAGGGCCGGCACATGCCGTCCCAGGCGGCATTGGCCATGAGCACCACCGCGTCGCCCCAGCCCTGGACGGCGCCGAAGAGAAACCAGCCGGCCTCGGTGAGCGTCCGATCCACGTCGGAGGTGGGGAGCCGGATCGATGCCTCGCAATACTGCCGATTCCGCGCTTCCTCGCCCGCTTCGGGCGCGCGCGGCGGCGGGACCCCGGGCCAGTTCCAGACGCTGAGCGGCCGATCGAGCCAGTCGCCGCCCCGGGCCGGAGCCTGAGCGTCGGCGACGACGGCGCCCGCGGCCGCGAGGCCGGCCGCCAGGAGCACCGCCGCGCCGGCCCGCCGGCCTCTCACCCGCGCGAGAACTTGAGCGCGGCGCCGTTCATGCAGTACCGCAGCCCCGTCGGCTGCGGCCCGTCGTCGAACACATGCCCCAGGTGACCGCCGCAGCGCCGGCAGTGCACCTCCGTGCGCACCATGAAGAAGCCCCGGTCCGTGGTGGTGCCCACCGCGTTCTCGAGCGGCGCGTAGAAGGACGGCCACCCGGTCCGGCTGTCGAACTTGGTGTCCGACGAGAAGAGCGCCAGCTCGCAGCCCGCGCAGAGGAAGGTGCCCTTGCCGTACTCCTTGTCCAGGGGGCTGGTCCCCGCCCGCTCGGTACCGTGCTCGCGCAGCACCCGGTACTGCTCGGGGGAAAGCGCCTGGCGCCATTCCGCGTCACTTTTGGTGAACTCGAACGTCTGCTCCGTCTTGGCCTTGGCCATGCCCGCCTCCTTGGTCTCGGGCCAAGCCTACCATGCGAGATGGATTGCGTTCCGCGGCCGATTGCCCGACCTTAGATGCCGATGGCGCCAAGTCCCGAGGAACGAGCCGGCTCGCCCCCCGGTGAGGGAACGCGCTGGCGCCTCTCGCTGCTCCTCCCGGTGATGGCGCTGTCGGGTGCGGCCACGGTGTGGGCCTTCCTCCGGGTCTGGGAGGCCCAGTCACGGCTGGCCGCCGCGGGCGCGCCGCGCACCTGGTGGCTCGCGGTGACGTTCCGCGAGTCCACCGCGCAGGCGGTGCTGGGCGAGTGGCGCGCGCTGGGGCTCATCGACGAGGCGCACGCCGCGGTGCGCGCGGACTGGTGGATGCTCGGCGCCTACATCGTCTTCCTCTCCTGCACCGGTCTTCTGCTCATGTGGTTCCTCCGCTACGAGCGGCGGTCCTTCGCCCCCGTCCTGCTCTGCTTCCCGGTGGGCGGCGCCCTCCTCGGCGTGGCCGAGAACCTCTGCGTCCTCGGCATGCTCGCCGAGCCCGATCGCCCGTCCGCCCTCCTCGCCGTGACCGGCGGCATCGCCGGCACCTTGAAGTTCATCCTCCTCGCGGAGACGGTGATCGCCATCGTGTGGGCACTGAGCCGCCTGCCCCATCGCATCCGGCGCGTGGATCCCCACGTGCTCAACTTCTCGGGGGTGCTCGCGGGCGAGCGGCGCTATCTCGCGCAGCGCCGGGTGCTGGCGGGGGTGGCCACGTCGCCGGTCGCCGCCGAGAACACGCGCCACATCGGGCTCGCCCTGTCGGGCGGCGGCATCCGCTCCGCCACCTTCAACCTGGGCGTGCTGCAGGCGCTGGCCCGGCTCGACATTCTCCGGCGCTTCGACTATCTCAGCACGGTGTCGGGGGGCGGCTATATCGGCTCGTGCCTCACCTCGCTGCTCTCGCACCGGAAGAGCTGGCCGACGGGCAAGCCCCGCACCGGACTGGACGCCTATACCTTCGTCGCCGGCGAGACCCCGTACTTCGGCACCAAGGCGGCCACCCTGCCCTTCAACCCCGACATGGCCGAGCAGGCCACCATGCGGGAGTTCAACGGCGCCGACGAGCTCCGCCACCTTCGCACTCACGGCGACTTCATCATCGTGCGGCACCGCCTCCTGTCTCGAGAGGTCCTCCGCGCGGTGGGCAACCTCCTCGGCGGCCTCTTCTACCACCTCTTCCTCTTCGCGCTGTTCCTCGTGGGGGTGGCGGGAACCTACTGGGGCATCGTGGCTCTCATGGTGGGCCCCGAGATGGAAACGATCGGTCGCATGACCGCGACCAGCTACATGTGGGCCCTCCTCGACTGGCCGCTGACCGGCCAGGCGTTCGGCTATCCGCTGCTGTGGGCGCTCGGCCTCGGCGCCGCCACCACCATGGTGAGCCTCTTCGCCGCCGGGCTCGCGCCCTACGTGCTGCCCGACCGGCTCTTCTACGTGGAGGGCCAGTCGGTGGAGGAGAGCCGGGAGTACTTCTCCCTCTGGGCCATCACCATCGTGAGCCTCGTCACCGCCGCAGTGACCACCATCTACTACGTCAGCTATACGGGCGCGCAGCTCGGCTATCTCGTGCTTCCGCTCGGCGTCTACGTGGGAGGCCAGGCGGTGGCCCTCCTCCTCCACCCCTTCATCTCCATGTCCGATCGCTTCCAGCGCAACGACCGCTCGCGCTTCGCCGCCGCCAAGGGAATCTTCAACTACATGACGGGGATCTCGCTGGTGGTGCTGTGGCTGCCCTGGCTGGCCTATTCGGTACATACGGCGGGCTCGCCCGGGCGCGTCCTGGGCGGCTGGATCGTCAGCGTGATCGCGGCGCGCTTCCTCGCGAAGCCGGGCGGCGGGCCTCAGGCCCCCGCCGGCTCCCTGCTGGCGCGCCTCACCAACCTCTCCGCGAGCATCCGCAATGCGCTGCTCGCCGTGTGCGTGGTGGTGATCGTGCTCGGCGGGGTGGTGCTGGTCTGCGCCGCCCTCATCGCGCTGGATCCCGGCGGCGCGGTGCCGCCGTACGTCCTGCCCTTCGTGGCCGGCCTGGTGGCGCTGGCGCTCTTCGGCACCCTCGGGGTCTCGCTCGACTTCAACAAGCTCTCGCTCCACTACTTCTACCGGGACCGGCTGGTGGAGACGTATCTGCAGACCTATGTCTCGCGCGCGGACGAGCGCCGCGAGGGCTATCAGGTGCTCGTGCGCGACGACGCCGAGATCCCCCTCACCCACCTCCACGGGGTGGCGCGCGGCGACAGGGGCGCCGCCGGCGGCGACGGGGCGGGCGAAACGTGCGTCACCGCCTCGCCGTTCCACCTGGTGGTCGGCGCGCTGAACCTCACCGCCAGCCGCGACATGGTGCGGCGCGACCGGAAGAGCGATTACTTCGTGTTCTCGCGGCTGCACTGCGGGTCGGAGACCACGGGCTACCTGGACACCGCGCACTACCGGGCGGGCGACACCAAGCTGGCGCGGGTCATGACCATCTCGGGCGCGGCGGCCTCGGCGGCGATGGGACACCAGACCTTCCTCGCCCAGTCCTTCGCCCTCACCCTCCTGAACGTGCGGCTGGGCCAGTGGCTGGAGAACCCCCGCTTCCGCGGCGGCCGGCGCGCCCACCGCACCGAGAGCGGCGTGTTCTGGCCGCTCTATCTCCTGCGCGAGATGCTGGGCTCCACCGACGCCAATCGCCGCCTCATCAATATCTCCGACGGCGGCCATACCGGCGACAATCTCGGCATCTGCCCGCTGCTCAAGCGCCGGTGCGCCGTCATCGTGACCGGTGATGCCGAGGCCGATCCCCGACACGCCTTCGGCTCCCTCACGGAGGCGCTGCGCCAGATCTACATCGACGAGAACATCTCGGTGGACATCAACCTCGACGACATCCGCCTCGACCCCGCCACCGGGCGCACCAAGGCCCACCATGCGCTCGGAGTCATCAGTTACCCCCGCGTGCTGGACCCCGATACCGGCGCGGAGCTGCGGCCGGCGGAGACCGGTTTCCTGGTGGTGCTCAAGTCCTCGCTCGTCGGGAACGAGCCCGCCCCTATTCTCAACTACAAGCAGGACAATCCGGCTTTCCCCCACCAGACCACCGGGGACCAGTTCTTCGACGACGATCAATTCGAGTCCTACCGCGCGCTCGGCGCCCTGGCCGCCTACACTGCCTTCCGGGAAGTGTCGGACACCGCCTGGGAGCCCGCGCGCGGAGACGTCTGGCTGGGGGCCTGGAGCACGCGGCCGTGATGGTAAGATAACCACCATGAGTGCTTCGCGCCGGCGGAAGAGCGTGGTGGTGGACGTGGGCGGGGTGCGCGTGGGGGGCGAGCGGCCCATCGTGGTCCAGTCCATGACCAATACCGACACCGCGGACGTGGCGGGAACGGTGGCCCAGGTGCGCGCGCTGCACGCGGCGGGCAGCGAGCTGGTGCGCGTGACCGTGAACAACGACGCGGCCGCCCGCGCGGTACCGGAGATCGTGCGCCAGGTGGAGGTGCCGATCATCGGCGACTTCCACTACAACGGCCACGTTCTCCTCATCAAGTATCCCGACTGCGCGAAGGCCCTGGCCAAGTACCGCATCAACCCCGGGAATGTCGGGGGCAAGCACCACGACGACAACTTCCGCGCCATCGTCCAGGTGGCCATCGACAACGGCAAGCCTGTCCGCATCGGGGTGAACTGGGGCAGCCTCGACCAGAACCTCCTCACCGAGATGATGGACGCCAACGCCAAGAGCCGCGAGCCACTGGACGCGCGCGACGTCACCATGAACGCCATCGTGGAGAGCGCCATCCAGTCCGCGGAGCTGGCGGAGCAGACCGGCCTGCCCCACGACCGCATCATCCTCTCCGCCAAGGTCTCCGGCGTGCAGGATCTGGTGGACGTGTACCGGAAGCTGGCCCCGCGCTCCGATCATCCCCTGCATCTCGGCCTCACCGAGGCCGGCATGGGCGCCAAGGGCATCGTGGCGAGCGCGGCCGGGCTCAGCATCCTCCTCCAGGAAGGGATCGGCGATACGATCCGCGTGTCGCTCACGCCCAAGCCGGGCGGGGACCGGACCGAAGAGGTACAGGTCGCCCAGCAGATTCTCCAGTCCCTGGGGCTGCGGAGCTTTCTGCCGCAGGTCACCGCCTGTCCCGGCTGCGGGCGCACCACCTCCACCTTCTTCCAGGAAATGGCGGAGGAGATCCAGACCTATCTGCGCACGCAGATGCCCCTGTGGAAGACCCGCTACGCGGGCGTGGAGGAGCTGAAGGTCGCGGTGATGGGCTGCGTGGTCAATGGTCCCGGCGAATCCAAGCACGCCGACATCGGGATCTCGCTGCCGGGCACCGCCGAGGAGCCCCGGGCGCCCGTGTTCGTGGACGGCGCGCTCAAGCTCACGCTCAAGGGCGACGCCATCGTCGCCGAGTTCCTCAAGCTCCTCGACGACTACGTCGAGAAGCGCTACGCCGCCCGCCCCCGCTGACCTCCGGTAACCCACC
The DNA here is from genome assembly GCA_035654455.1 of Candidatus Nitrosocosmicus sp. GTDB lineage: Bacteria > Methylomirabilota > Methylomirabilia > Rokubacteriales > CSP1-6 > DASRWT01. The sequence continues at coordinate 7,956 of DASRWT010000084.1, forward strand.
CCCGGCGGGACGGCCTTGCGATCACTCGCGGGAAGAATCGCTCTCGTCGCCGGCGGCACCCGCGGGGCGGGGCGCGGCATCGCCGTCGAGCTGGGCGCAGCCGGCGCCACCGTCTATGTGACCGGCCGCACCACGCGCACCCAGACGTCCGAGTATGGCCGCCCCGAGACCATCGAGGACACCGCGGCGCTGGTCAGCGAGGCCGGCGGCGAGGGCGTGGCGATTCGCGTCGACCATCTCGTCCCGGCCGAGGTCGAGGCGCTCGTGGCTCGGATCCGAGCCGAGCGCGGGCGGCTCGACATCCTGGTCAACGACATCTGGGGCGGCGAGCGTCTGTTCGAGTGGAACAAAGCGGTGTGGGAGCACAACCTGGAGAACGGGCTGCGGCTCTTGCGGCTCGCCGTCGATACCCATCTCATCACCGCCCATCACGCCCTTCCCCTCCTGATCGGGAACCCCGGCGGCCTGCTGGTGGAGGTCACGGACGGCACCGCGGAGTACAACGCCGACCACTATCGCCTGTCGGTGTTCTATGACCTCGCCAAGACGGCGGCCACCCGCATGGCGTGGGGGCATGCCAAGGATCTCGCCCCTCATGGCGCCACCGCGGTGTCCCTCACGCCGGGATGGATGCGCTCCGAGATGATGCTCGACAACTACCGCGTCACCGAGGAGAACTGGCGCGACGCCACCGCCCGGTCGCCCCATTTCGCCATCTCCGAATCGCCGCGCTTCGTGGGCCGCGCGGTGGTCGCGCTCGCCGCCGACCCCGACCGGGTCCGCTGGAACGGACAGTCCCTCTCGAGCGGCGGGCTCGCCAAGGTCTACGGCTTCACCGACCTCGACGGCTCGCGCCCGGACTGCTGGCGCTACCTGCAGGAGGTTCAGGAAGCCGGCAAGCCGGCGGACGTGACCGGATATCGCTGACTCTCGATGTAGAATCGCCCGGTGACGACGCGCCCTCGCTCCCGTCCCCGTCTCGTCCGCCTCGCCGAATGCACCTGGGTGGAGGCGCGCGCGCTGGCGCGGGACCGCCGCGCCGTCATCCTCTTGCCGCTCGGCGCGCTGGAGGAGCACGGCCCGCACCTGCCGCTCCTGGTGGACTGGCTGGGCGCCGAGGAGCTGGCGCGGCGCCTGGCGCCTCATCTTGCTCGCGCGGGATGGCGCCCCGTGCTGGCCCCGTCGCTGCCGTACGGCGCGAGCCCGCTGGCCGCGCGCTGGCCGGGCACGGTGTCGCTGTCAGAGGCGACCCTCTCCCGGCTCATCGTCGAGATCGTGCGCGGGCTCGCGAGCCACGGCTTCCGGCGCTTCGTCCTCACCAATTACCAGGCCGACCCCGCCCACCTGCGCGCGATCGCGAAGGCGCGCCGGGCCCTCGCGCGGCGCCGGCTCCGGATCCTGGTGGCCGGCTTCTCGCCCGATCCCGACGAGCAGGCGGTGATGCTCACGCCACGGGTCCTCGGCCTCATGCGAAGCCCCCGGCCCGAGCGCGAGTGGCACTCCGGCGAGATGGAGACGGCCATGGTGCTGGACGCGCGCCCGAGCCTCGTGCGCCGGACCATCGCGCGACGGCTGCCGCCGCGCTGGGTTGACTTTCGCGCCGCGCTGGCGCGTGGCGCGCGGCGGTTCGAGCAGATGGACCCCGGCGGACGGGGCTATTTCGGCTGGCCCGCGGCGGCGCGGGCGGGCACCGCGCGCCGGGTGATGGCGCTGCGGGCGCGGCTCATGGCGGAGCGGATCACGGAGGCGCTCGAACATGGCAGGCGTTGAGGATCGCGTGGCGGTGGTGACGGGCGCGGCCAATGGGCTGGGGCGGGAGATCGCGCGGGTGCTGGCGCGGGAGGGCGCGAGGGTGGCGCTGGGCGATCTCGACGCGGCGGGGGTGGAGCGCACCGCGGCCGAGATCAATGCCCGCGCCGCGGGGACCGGCGTTCCGGACGGGGCCGCGTTCGCGGTGGCGGGCGACCTCACCGAGGAGGGCCCCGCGGCCCGGCTCATCGAGGCGGCGGTGGCGCGCTGGGGGCGGCTTGACATCCTCGTCAACAACGTGGGCGGCGCGCGCAACGCCAAGATCTGGGAGATGCGCGCGGAGGACTGGGACTTCGTCCTGCGCCTGAACCTCCGCAGCACCTTCCTGTGCACGCGCGCGGCGGCGCCCCACATGATGCGGCAGCGCTACGGGCGCATCGTGTGCATGTCCTCGGGCGCGCGCGAGGGCACGCCCTGGACCGCCTACTATCAGGGCGGCGCCGCCTACTCCGCGTCAAAGGCCGGCGTGCACGGCTTCGTCCGTGACGTCGCGCTGGAGCTGGCCGAGCACGGCGTGAACGTCAATGCCGTCGCCCCCGGCCCCATCGACACCGAGCGCGCAGGCCCGAGCCTGAAGAAGCTCGACGAGACGGTGGAGTTCAGCCCCTCGCGCATGACGCCGCTGCACCGGATCGGCCAGCCCATCGAGGTGGCCCACGCGGTGCTCTTCCTCTGCTCCGACGAGGCCAGCTATATCACCGGACACACGCTCGCCGTCGCCGGCGGGCGCTGAGAAGGCGGCGCGTCGGGCCCGCTCTCGCGGGTTCACCGTTGCCCACCCCCCATTTCGGTCGTGGGGGCGACGCGATATACTGCCGTCCACGAACCATAGAGCCGTGTTGCGCACGCCCACTCCGACAGATTGAGGGCATTGTGAGAGCAGCCGACCTCATCATTGGCCTTGTCCTGACGCTCCTCGTCGCCGTCGTGCTCGCCGGCGTCGCCACTTACAACCGTCTCGTGCGTTCGCGCAATCGCGTGCGCGAGGCCTGGTCTGGAATCGACGTACAGCTGAGGCGGCGAGCCAGCCTCATCCCCAACCTCGTCGAGTCAGTGAGGGGGTACGCGGCCCACGAGCGGGGCGTGTTCGAGGAGGTGGCGCGGGCTCGCGGCGCCCTGCAACAGGCAGGCGGCGCCACCGCGGCAGCGAATGCCAACAACGCGCTGAGCCAGGCCCTGGGGCACCTGTTTGCGGTGGTGGAGAATTATCCGACGCTCCGGGCCTCGGAGAACTTCACGGCCCTCCAGCGCGACCTCTCGGACGTCGAGGAGAAGATCGCCTTCGCGCGTCAGTTCTACAACCGCAATGTGCTTGACTACAACACGCGAATGGAAACGTTCCCGGGCGTCCTGGTGGCCAGCAACCTCGGGTTCTCCGCTGCCGAGTTCTTCGCGACCGGCGACGAGGGGCGGGCCGAAGTGGCCGTGAACCTCGCCCCA
>DASRWT010000085.1:0-102670 GCA_035654455.1 Candidatus Nitrosocosmicus sp.
CGATCTCGATGCCGAAGTCCGCGACGAGCCGGTGGCGCACGCGCAGCTCGTCCACGCCCTCGGGCACCATCACCGGCGTGATGAAGGGCAGCCGGCGCTCGGGCGGCTCGGCGCCGAAGAGCGCGAGGCCCAGCGCGGCCAATCCCGCGCGCAGTGCATCGCCATGGAGCCGGTGGCGGGCGAAGCGCGCCACCGGCCCCTCGACCTGGATGGCGCGCAGGGCCTCGCGGAGGCCGTACACCATCGAGGTGGGCGCGGTGTGGTGGTTGTAGCGCTGCGGGCCCCAGTAGTCCGCGAGCTGGCCGAGGTCGAGGTAGTTGCTCTGCACCCGCGTGCGCCGCGCCGCCAGCACCGCCTCCGCGCGCGCGTTGTAGGTGACGGGGGCCAGCCCCGAGGGGCAGGACAGACACTTCTGGGTCCCCGCCACCATCACGTCCACGCCCCAGGCATCCGTCTCCACCGGGCAGCCGCCCAGCGTGACGACGGCGTCGGCCATCACGAGGGCGTCGTGGGCATGCGCCAGCCGCGCGATCTCGGCCAGCGGCTGCAGCACGCCGGTGGAGGTCTCACCGTGGATGAGCGCCACCATGCGTGTCTTGCCGCCGCGCAGCGCGTCGGCGAAGGCATCGGGCGCGAGCGCCCGGCCCCACTCGCCGCGGACCGGCACCACGTCCGCGCCGCAGCGCTCGGCGATCTCGATGAGGAGGAGGCCGAAGCGCCCGCACTCGCCCACCACCACGCGCTCACCCGGCTCCACGAAGGAGGCGATGGCCGCCTCGAGCCCGGCGCGGCCGGTGCCGGGCACGGGAAAGGCGCGCGCATTCGCCGTCTCGAAGGCGAAGCGGGTGAGGGCCATCACCTCGTTCATGATGACGGTGAATTCGGGATCGAACTGGCCCAGGAGCGGCGTGGCCATGGCGCGGAGCACGCGCGGGTCCGCCATGGTGGGGCCGGGCCCGAGGAGGATGCGCGGGCCGGGGAGGAGATCGCCGAGCGGGTCCGCCGTCATGGGCGAGACTCTACTAAGATCGAGCCCGATGCGAAAGCCGCTCGGTCAGCCCACGCGAGGCAAGACCGCCCCCAATCGCCTGCGGAAGACGGACACCTTCCTGGCGGTGGCATTCCCCGCCTTCGTCCGTCACCTGCCCGGCCTCTACGTGGACCTGGGCTATGGCGCCTATCCCGTCACGTCGAGGGAAACGCTGTACCGCCTGCGGCGGCTCAACCCGGGGCTGTCGGTGCTGGGCGTGGAGATCGATCCCGCGCGGGTGGCGGAGGCCCAGCCGTTCGTCGAGCACGGCCTGGCCTTCCGCCACGGCGGCTTCGACCTTCCGCTCGCGAGCGGCGAGCGCGTCGGCGTGATCCGCGCCTTCAATGTCCTGCGCCAGTACGACGAGACCGCCGTCGCGGGGGCGCTGGCGGCGCTGGGCGCCGCGCTCACCGAGGGCGGGTTCCTCCTCGAGGGCACCTCGGATCCGCATGGCCGGCTCCTCGCCTTCAATCTGCACCGGAAGCAGGGGGCGCTGGAGAGCGCGGGGGTGGTGCTGGCGCCGCGGGTGGGGACGGAATTCGCGCCGCGCGCGCTCCGCGCGGTGCTGCCCAAGGCCTTCATCCATCATGCGGAGCCGGCGGGAGCCATCGATCGCTTCTTCGCCGCCTGGGAGGCGGCCTGGCAGCGCGCCCGGGGTCGCGCGCTCACTCCTCGCCAGCGCTTCGTGGCCGCCGCGCTGGATCTGGCCGAGGGCGGAGGCTATGCGCTCGACCGGCGCGACGCGCTACTCCGCCGCGGCTTTCTCTGGCTCGGCCCTTCCTGGCCGGAGCGTGGGTGACGGCAGCGGCGGCGCGGCCGGACGCCGGATGAGCGACAACGCCCGCAGCCTCAACAGGTCCAGCTCCGCGGCCGTCCACATGCGCAGCCCGCGGAAGGTCATGCGGACGGGCGCCCAGTCCAGCGCGAAGTAGGGCTTGAGCCGGCGCCCATGATTGCGCAGGCCCTCGGCGCCGAGCCGCCGGCGCGCCAGGGCGATGGTCTTGAAGCGGCGGTTGTAGAGGCGCATGAAGCGATAGTTGAGCGAGGCGCCCGGGTGGCCGAGCACCGGCATCCACATGAAGCGCTTGTGGACTCGGTAGGCGGGGATCACCACGAAGAGGTAGTACTGCGCGGTGTCCATGAGAAACGAAGCGGAGAGCAGGTCCTGCTCGCCCATGTAGTAGTACTTGTCGCGGTACACCCCCTGGAAGAACCGGTGATACGAGCGCAGGAACGCCCCGTTGTGCACCTTGATGCGCTCGTCCAGCGGCTCCCCCGCCCGATCGGCCTTGATGATCTCCGCGGTGGCCTCGACGGTGAACGCGGCGTGATCCAGCCCGGGCGAATAGTAGGGATCGAGGAAGGCGGCGGCGTCCCCGAGCAGCGCCCAGCCGCGTCCCATGTACTGGCGCGTGACATAGGGCAGGTGCGCGTAGAAGCGCAGATCCTCGGCGCGCGGCTCCGCGCTCTCGAGCAGCTCGGCCAGGGCGGGGATGTCGCGCAGGAACGCGCAGAAATCTCTCATCCGGTCACGGCTGTCACTCAAGTTGATCAGCCGCGTGTCGTAGACGACGCCAATACTCGTTTCGCCGTTCCCGAGCGGGATCACCCAGATCCAGTAGCCGAAGCCCATGTAGTGGTTGGTGGAGAGCCGGCGCGAGCCGAGCCCCCGATGGGCCAGACCGCCGCCGGTGCGCGCGGCGAGGTCGTCGATATTCCGCACGTTCTTCCAGCGGCACCAGATGGCCGCGGTCGGGTGCTCTTCATTCTTGTCGATGAGGCCGAGGCGCTTGCCCAGGAAAGTCGCCTTGCCGGTGGCGTCGAGCACCCAGCGGCAGCCCACCGTCTCCGAGCGGCCCTCGTGCTCGAAGGTCACCTGGTGGTCGAGGTCGCCCAGGGTCACCTCGCCCACTCGGGCGGGCCGGACGAGCGTCGCGCCCTCGGCCACCGCGGTGGCGAGGAGGTGCTCGTCGAGCGCGTCCCGGCGGAGCTGGAAGGACGGCACCGCGCTGCGGAGAAAGCCGCCCGTCTCGGAGGCGTCGGCGTGGCTCTTCACGCGCTCGCTGGTGAACCAGTAGCGGAGGCCTTCCTTGGGGAGCTGCTCCACCTCCAAGTGATTCCACATCGCGAGCCGCCGGGTGAGGAACATGGCCGACATCTCGGTGGTGGCCTCGCCCACCTTGGCGTCGAAGGCCGCGGCGCGCTCGATGACGAGCACGGACAGATCGGGCTGCTCGCGCCGGAGCAGGATGGCCGCGGAGGCGCCCGAGAAGGCCCCACCGAGGATGACCACGTCGAAGCGGCGCATGGGCCGCATTCTAGCGCCCCGCCCGCCGGTTGTCTTGCCTCTCGGGCGCTGGTAGCCTCGGACCGGAGCGAGCCATGAGCGACCAGAGCAAGCCGGCCGAGATCAAGTCAGACGCGACGAGCGTGGACGTTCAGGAGCGCGGGGCCGGCGGCCACACGCTGAACCGGCGCCTCTTCATGCAGCTCCAGGTCTACGGCGGCTGCGCGGATCCCCAGCCGCTCGCCGCCGCGCTCGAGAAGGCGGGGGTGGAGGCGGCGCTCTACCGCGACGTGAACGATCCTCGCGGCGTGGGTGTGCTCGGGATGCACGAGGACCCCGCGTACTTCGTCACGCGCTTTCGCGAGATCCTGGCCGCCGAACCCTTCGACGCCCTCATCCACCGGCCGACGTTGACCATGCTGGGCCGGAGCTATGCCTCCGGCTTCGAGCCCGACCTCGCGGAGTGGCTGCTGCGTCGCCCCCGGCACAGCGTATTGAATCCGGCCTGGCCCTGGGCCGTCTGGTATCCACTGCGCCGCACCGGCGCCTTCGCCAAGCTCTCGCGAGAGGAGCAGGGCAAGATCCTCCGCGAGCACGCTGCCATCGGCCGCGCCTACGGCGAAGCGGATCTCGCGCATGACATCCGGCTCGCCTGCTACGGGCTCGATACTCACGACAATGACTTCGTCATCGGCCTCGTCGGCGCCGAGCTCCATCCGCTCTCGCATCTCATCCAGGCCATGCGCCGGACGATCCAGACGTCGGAGTATATTGAGCGGCTGGGACCGTTCTTCATAGGCCACGCCTACTGGCAGAGTCCCGAGCGCCGATAAGGATCCGCCCGAGCGACGAGAAGGGCCCAGATGCGAGGCGGCGCCCGAGATCCGCCTGCGAGGCGTACCCCTGGTACGTTGAGCAGGCGGACGAGTGGCGCCAACGAAGCAGGTGGGCCCTTCTCGTCGCTCGGGGAGCTAGGGCAGGCGGATGTTCAGGCCGCCCTTGAGGGTCGGCCCGTCAATGTCGCGGCGGAACAGTCCGCCGCCCACGCTTTCCGTGGGATCGGGGTTCACGTGAAGGAATCGGTACTCGCCGAAGAGCTCCACGCGATGGAAGATCTTCCACGCCACGCCCGCGCCGACCTCCATGCCCTTGCGCGGATTGCGCGCGTCCTCGTAGAGCGGGCTCGTGGGGTCGCGACCACTGTCGAGGGCGAACAGGCTGGCACCCACCGAGACATAGGGCACGAATCGGCCGAAGCGCGGCGGCTCGCGGGCATCCTCCCCCGGCGCCAGCGGCACACGCAGCGCGCTTTCCGTCCCGTCGCGCACCACGGAGAGGTCGAGATAGCTGAACGGCAAGGGCGCGGGGTCGGGCTTCGAGGACTCGATGAAGGACAGGCCCGACTCCTCGAGCCAGCCAGCCGAGGCCGGCGGCGCAGCCAGAGGCAGTGCCGACAGGGTGATGGCCCCCGCCAGGAGCCCGAAAACCAAAGATTTCCCGCCCAGGATGGCCCGCATCACAACTTCAGCGTAGCACGCGAATCAAGAGGCAACCCGGCCCCCTGAGCGCACACCGGGAACGCGCTCGGGGCGCCACCCTTGCGGATGACGCCCCGGGTCAAGCACGAGGGCTCGAGCTAGTTCTTGACGGCTGGCTTCGCGGGCTCGGCCGGCTTGGCCGGCGTCGCCGGCGTGGCCGCGCCCTTGTCACCGGGAGTGGCCGGCGTCGCCGGCGTGGCCGACACGGCCGGGGTGGCCGCGGACTTCTCGGCCGACTTCGTCACCTTCTTCTCCTCGACCTTGGTCTTCTTGACGGCCTTCGGGTCCTTCGCCGTGCCCTCTGCCTTGGTGGCCGACTTCTCCACCGGCTTGTCGGCCGGCTTGCTCTCCATCGCCGGCTTCGCCGGATCGGCGGGCTTGGTCTCCGCCGGCTTCGCCGCCGGCGCGGGCGCCTGCGCCACGGCGGAACCCACCGTCCACACCGAGAACGCGGCGGCCACGAACATCGCTACGATGCGCGTCTTGCTCATTTGAATGCTCCTCCTGGTTGAGTTGTTCGACGACGGCCCGAGAACCGCTCGAGCGCCCATCGCCGCTATCGATCCGTTCGGTGGTCATAACAGGCAGTCCGCTGGAAGAGTTCACCAGCAACCGGGGTGCCAGAGGGGCCAGCGCGTCATGCCTTGTAAGATGGCGCGCGGCAAGGGCCTTCCGCACACTGGAAAAATCTTCGCAGGGAACGAAAAGGGAGGAATTACATGGTGAGAGTGTAAGCCTTACACTTGATCCGCATGCACTCCACCGCCCCCTACGACGCCATCCTGCTCGTGTCCTTCGGCGGGCCCGAGGCGCGTGACGACGTGATGCCATTCCTGGACAACGTCACGCGCGGCCGCGGCGTTCCTCGCGAGCGCCTGCTCGAGGTGGCGGAGCACTACTACCACTTCGATGGCGTCAGCCCCATCAACGCGCAGAACCGCGCGCTGCTGACGGCGCTCCGCGCGCTCCTGGACGCCCGCGGGCCCGCGCTCCCGCTGTACTGGGGCAATCGCAACTGGCGGCCCTTCCTGACGGACACCGTCGGGCGCATGGCGGAGGACGGCGTCCGGCGCGCGCTGGCCTTCGTCACCTCGGCCTTCGCCTCATACTCTTCGTGCCGGCAATACCTGGACGACATCGCGCGCGCCCGAGCCGAGGTGGGCGCCCGCGCGCCCGTGATCGACAAGCTGCGCCTGTACTGGGATCACCCGGGCTTCATCGAGCCCCTGGCGGAACACTCCGAGGCGGCGCTGGCCGCGTTACCCGCGGGAGCCCGGGCGGACGCGCATCTGGTTTTCACCGCGCATAGCGTGCCGCGGGCCATGGCGGACGGGAGCGCCTACGTGGCGCAGCTCGAGGAGGCCAGCGGCCTCGTGGTCGCGCGCCTGCGGAGCCGACATCTCTGGACGCTCGCCTTCCAGAGCCGCAGCGGACCAGCGTCGCAGCCCTGGCTCGAGCCGGACATCCGCGATCACCTGACCGCGCTCCGCGCCCAGGGCGTCACCGATGTGGTCCTCGTGCCCATCGGTTTCGTGTCCGACCACCTCGAGGTCCGCTGGGATCTCGACACGGAAGCCGCGGCGCGCGCCCGCGAGCTCGGACTGCGCCTCACCCGCGCCGCCACCGTGGGCACGCATCCGCGCTTCGTGGCCATGATCCGTGACCTGGTGCTCGAGCGGACCGAGGGCGGCCCCCGCCTCGCGCTGGGGCGCGGCGGCCCCGCGCCCGACCTCTGCGCTGCCGGCTGTTGCCCCCCGTCCCCGCGCCCGGCTATTCTGTCGGGGCCGTGAGCGAGATGCGTATGCTGAGCCATTTATTCACGAGTAACCGCGAGTGGGCGGCCGAGATGACCCGGCAGGACCCCGACTTCTTTCGGCGCTTGTCCAGCCAGCAGGCCCCCCAGTACCTCTGGATCGGGTGCTCTGACAGCCGAGTGCCGGCGAACCAGATCGTGGGCCTGCTGCCCGGAGAGATGTTCGTTCACCGCAACGTCGCCAACGTCGTGGTCCACACCGACCTGAACTGCCTCTCGGTCATCCAGTTCGCGCTGGAGGTCATGCGGGTCGGCCACATCATCGTCTGCGGGCACTATGGCTGCGGGGGGGTGCTCGCGGCCCTGCGTGACGACAAGCTGGGGCTGGCCGACAACTGGCTGCGCCATGTCCAGGACGTGCGCCGCAAGCACACGGCGCAGCTCAACGCTTTCGACACCGAGCTCCAGCGACACGACCGGCTTTGCGAGCTCAACGTGATCGAACAAGTGGTGAACGTCAGCCAGACCACGATCGTCCGTGATGCCTGGGCCCGTGGCCAAGCGCTGGCTGTCCATGGCTGGATCTATGGGCTTCAGGATGGCCTGTTGCGGGACCTTGGCATGTGTGTCACGAGCGAGGCGGAGCTGTTTGCTCGCTACGAGGTCGCGCGAGCAGAGGGCGATTCCTAGGCCAGGCCGGGCGCCGCCAGCCTCGAGAGAGCGGCGCCCGGCCTGGCCCCGGGCCATGCTACGCGCGCGGCTTCACCCAGGTCTCCGACCAGGCGAGACAGGCGCTCGAGCCCTGCCGGTCGCCCCGCATCTCCGGCCACACGCTGCCCGCCGCGATCTTCCCGTTGATCTCGAGCTGGGCCGACCGCGCGGGGAAGAAGGTGCTGAACACGCCGATGGGCCGATTGTTGAAGCCGGGCGGCGCGTGGAGCACGAAGGGGTCGATGCAGTCGTACCACGTCATGGTGATGCGCGCGTCGGAGGCGGCCACCGTCTCCGTCGCCGCCGAGCGCGGCCCGCCCGCGCGCGCGAACTCCGCCGACATCACCGGCAGCGCGGTGTCCGCGAAGGTGGGGAAGAGCAGCGATTCGATGTTCTTCTGGAGCCAGCGGGCCACCGCGATGTTGTCCGAGTAGATCCGGACCTTGTTGTCGGTGAGCGTGCTCTGCAGGAAGAGCGTGTGGCCGGCGCCCACGGGGCACCACAGCACCCGCCAGTGGCTCGCGCGATCCGACATGTTCTTGCCGCCATCCGGGCTCAGCCGGATGAAGGAGTTCTCACCGGTCATCATGGGCTCATTGGGGTCGACGGGCGGCATCGAGGGGTCTCCTTATTCTGAGGGTGTGAGACGCGGGTCCCGGGTGAACATAGAGGAAATGGCGGCCCGGAGCAAGCCGCACGCCCGCTGGGGCTTTCGGGTCCTGGGCCTCGTCCTGCTGGCCCTGCTCGGCTGGGCGAGCTGGGAGTACTGGAGCTGGCCCGACGTGGCGCGCCTGGCCCGCGAGCGCCCCGCCACCACCGCCTTCATCGAGGACTACCGGGGGCGCCAGCGCGCGGCGGGCAAGCCGGACAAGGTGGCCTGGACGTGGACGCCCTACGCGGCCATCTCTCCCCATCTCAAGCGCGCCGTGCTGGTGGCGGAGGACATCAGCTTCTTCTCTCACCACGGCTTCGAGCTGAAGGAGATGCAGAACGCGATGGAAGAGGCCCTTCGCGAGGGCAACCTGCCGCGGGGCGCCTCCACCATCACCCAGCAGCTCGCCAAGAACCTGTGGCTCTCGTCTTCCCGCAATCCGCTGCGGAAGATCCGGGAAGCGGCGCTCACCTGGCAGCTCGAGCGCGCGCTCCCCAAGCGGCGCATCCTCGAGCTGTATCTCAACGTGGCGGAGTTCGGCCCCGGCATCTATGGCGCGGGCGCGGCGAGCCAGCGGTATTTCGGCAAGCCCGCCGCCGATCTGGAGCCGCGCGAGGCGGCCGCACTGGCCGCCGGGCTCCCCAAGCCACGCGCCTGGCATCCGGGCTCGACCTCGGTCGCGTATCAGCGACGCGTCACCTCCATCCTCTCCAGGATGGACAAGGCCGCGTTCCTCGCCCGGCAAATCTGAGCCCGGACGCGGTATCATACCCGCCATGACCCCTTTCCCTCTCGCGCTGGACGGCATTCGTGTGGTGGATCTCTCCCGCGTCATCGCCGGCCCCTGGTGCGGCGCGCTGCTCTCCGACCTCGGCGCCGACGTCATCAAGGTCGAGGACACCGGCAGCGGCGACGAGTCTCGCACGTGGCCGCCCCACAAGGACGGAGAGGCCGCCGCCTACCTCCTGTTCAATCGCAACAAGCGCGCCATGACCCTGGACCTCAAGGCGCCCGAGGGTGTGGAGGTCGTGAAGACGCTGGTCAAGGAGGCGGATGTCGTCATCGAGAACTTCCGCACCGGCACCATGGAGAGCTTCGGGCTCGGCTACGACGTCCTCTCCGAGCTCAATCCGAAGCTCATCTACTGCTCGGTGTCCGCCTTCGGGCGCACGGGCCCCCGCAAGGACGCGCCGGGCTACGAGGCGCTCATGCAGGCCTTTTCCGGCATCATGTCCATCACCGGGGAGCCGGGCGGACAGCCGGTGCGCGCGGGCGTCTCCTTCCTCGATCTCTCCACGGGAATTCTCTGTGCCCTCGGCGTCTCCGCCGCCCTGCTCCAGCGCCAGCGCACCGGCCTCGGCCAGCGGGTGGACGGCTCGCTGCTGGAAACCGCGGTGAGCCTGCTCGCCTTCCACGCCGAGGGCTATCTCCTGACCGGCGCCATCCCCAAGGCGCTGGGCTCGGGGCATCCGTCGCTGTCTCCCTACCGGAACTTCAAGTGCCGCGACGGCCAGTGGATCTTCATCGCCGCCGCCAACGATCGCTTCTGGGGCAAGCTCGCCCGCGCCATCGGGCTCGGCGAGATGGCGGAGAACCCCCGCTTCGCCAAGAACGGGGAGCGGGTGAAGAACCGCGTGGAGCTGGAGGACATCCTGGAGAAGGCGATCGCCGGGCGGGACCGGGAGCCCCTCCTCAAGATCCTGGAGGAGGCCGACGTGCCGGCCACCCCCGTCAATACCGTGGACCAGGTCATGAACGATCCCCAGACGGCGGAGCGCGGGATCGTCCAGCGGGTGCGCCACACCAAGCTGGGGGAGATCCCGGTGGTGGGCACGCCCCTTCGCTTCTCGCGCATGAATCCGGGAGTGCGGCGGGCCGCCCCGCTGCGGGGCGAGCATACCGACGAGATCCTGGCCGAGCACGGCTATACGCCCGAGCGCATCCAGGCGCTGCGGGACAAGAACGTCGTCTAGCGGCGCGCCCGCGGCGCCGAGGAGGCACTCATGCTGGGTTTCAAGAAGCTGCTCTCGCTGGTCAAGTCCGACGAGGCGCTGCCGGGGCGCGCGGTCAAGATGCCGGTGCCCGACGCGCATTTCGTCAACGGCGCGCGGCTGGAGCCGCCTTTCCCGGCCGGGACCGAGCAGATGGTGGTCGGGCTCGGCTGCTTCTGGGGCGCCGAGCGTATCTTCTGGACCACCCCGGGCGTGTATACCACCGCGGTGGGCTATGCGGGCGGCCATACGCCGAACCCCAGCTACGAGGAAGTGTGCTCCGGCATGACGGGCCACACCGAGGTGGTGCTGGTGGTCTTCGATCCCAAGGTGGTGTCCTACGACGCGCTGCTACGCATCTTCTGGGAAGGCCACGATCCCACCCAGGGCACGCGCCAGGGCAATGACGTGGGCACGCAGTATCGCTCCGCGATCTACACCCATGGCCCGGAGCAGCAGCGCGCCGCCGAGTCCTCGCGCGACCTATACCAGAAGGATCTCACCAAGGCGCGCTACGGAACGATCACCACCGAGATCTTGCCGGCGCCGCCGTTTTACTACGCCGAGGACTATCACCAGCAGTACCTCGCCAAGAACCCCTGGGGGTACTGCGGCATCGGCGGCACCGGCGTCGCCTGTCAGACCGGGGTCACGACAAGCCGCTGAGGCTCAGCGCCGGGCAGCGGGAGCGGGCCGGGCCGGAGGAGCCGGCCGCGCAGCGGGAGCGGGCACCGGCTCGGGCTCAGGCTGAGGCTTCTCCGAGGTGATCGTTCGCGCCACCTTCAGTCCGTCCTGAAGCTCGTAGGTCGCTCGCACCTGGGCACCCTCGGGCAGATCGGCCAGGCGCGCCGGCACGCCGTTCAGCGAGATCTCGGTGCGATCGTTCACCTGGAGCCGGGCGCCGAATAGTCCCAGGACGTCGGACGTGACCTCGACCCAGGAGTCCAGCAAATCGACCTGACGGACCGTCGCGTCCTCGACGTCGAAACGGAAGCCGCGCGACTCGCGCCGGGTATCCGCCTCGGGCACCGACCCACCTGCGACCAGCGCCCGTGTGGCGGAATACCCGGCGATAACGGCAAGGGCGACCGTGACCGCGATCGCCGCGGTCCGGCGCCCCGTCCACTTCACGCCGCGTGCTCCCGCATCACGGGATCCACCCATACCTTGTCCTCCACGACCACCTGCTCGGCCCTCTCGGCCAAGGTCCGCATCGCGACCCGGGCGGCCAGCTCATGCTGGTCGGGCGTGGGAACGCGACCCACGATCTCGAGCGTGGGGGGCTTCCGGGGCCAGAGCGGCACATGCATGTTGGCCGTCACCGGGAGACCCGAGAGCCCGGGCTCGAGCATCAATGCGTCGGACACCCGGGACTGCAGACCGAGAGCCTCGTCCTCACGACGCCGCCGGAGATCCAGGAGGCGCCCGACGACCGCTATCGCGAGCAGCACCACGACACCAGCAATTACCAACGGTATGAACCCGGTTCCTCCGTTCATGACATCCTCCTCCTCTTCAGCCGCGCGCTGACCGCGGTGACTCCAGGAGCCCGCACCACCGCCACCAATGGATGGCGGCGCGGCGCAAGCTCGAGGAGGCGCCCGAGATGGGCTAGACCGTCGCGTAGCCGACGACGCACTTCTTCCCTCGTCATGTGTGGGGAAGAGGAGCATCGGGCGTGCCAGAAATCGGCTGTACCGCAAGCCCGCGCCAGCTACGCAGAGTCTCTTCGATGCGGGGGCGGAGGGCCGCCGGAACGGTCAGAACAACCTGGTAACGGCGTGTAACTCTTGCGCGATCTTAGAAGGATGATTCCCCTTCAAAGGTGTTATCGGCTCTAGTTGCCCATGACGAGACCACCGTCCACATTGATGGCCTGGCCCGTCATGTAGTCGGAGCCGGGCCCGGCCAGAAACGCCACCACCCCGGCCACGTCGTCCGCCGTCTCGGGCCGGCCCAGGGGGATGCCGGCGATGCGACGCTTCCAGGGCTCGCCCGGCGCCAGACCTTCGAGCGCCCCCAGCTCGCGGTCGATCTGATGCCACATCGCGGTGTCCACCGCCCCCGGGCAGATGCAATTGGACGTGATGCGCCGGCTTGCCAGCGCCTGGGCGGCGGTGCGCGTGAGGCTGACCACGCCCGCCTTTGAGGCGGCGTAGGGGCCGACGGTGGGATTGGCGCCGCGGTACGCGGCGATGGATGCGGTCTGGATGAGCTTGCCCCTCAGCTCCGACCCGGCCATCGGCGGCTGATCCACCATGCGGCGCGCCGCCGCCTGCAGCACGAAGAACACCGCGCGGAGGTTCACGTCCAGCACGCGATCCCATTCCGCCTCGGTGACCTCCAGCATGGGCTGGACACGGATGACGCCGGCATTGTTGAACAGCACGTCCAGCCGGCCCCAGCGCCGGTACGGCTCCTCGACCATTCGGGCGATATCCGCGGGGCGGGTGACGTCGGCGGCCACGAAGGCGGCGCCCAGCTCCAGCGCGACCTTCTCGACGGCGCCGCCGTCGAGGTCGGCGAGCACCAGCCTGGCTCCGGCGGCGCCGAGCCGGCGCGCGGTGGCAGCGCCGATGCCGCCGGCGGCGCCGGTGATGAGCACGGTACGGCCTTCCAGGGACGGAGCCGAGGGTGTATTGGGCATGACGCGTACCTTAGCGTGACCCCGGGGCCCTCGCAATGGCGGATCGGGGAATGAATTCTCTGCCCCCGGCGAGCCCGGAGCCCCAACGTTCGCCTCTCCTGATAGACTCCCGCGAGGAGAAGCGGCAGGAGGGCGTGCCATGAATCGGCGAGTGACTCCGGTGGAAAGGTAGGAGATCCCGATGCGTCGGGGCGCAAAACCAGCAAAAGCAAAAGGTGAAAGCAAGCGTCCGCTCGCCGGTAAGTCAGGGAAGAGCGAAGGCTCGAGGATGGGTGACCTCGAGAAGCGCCTGGCCGAGGCCCTGAAGCGCGAGGCAGAGGCCCTGGAGCAGCAGACGGCGACGAGCGAGATCCTCCGTGTCATCTCGAGCTCGCCGACCGACGTCCAGCCGGTGTTCGACACCGTCGTCCAGAGCGGCCTGCGGCTGCTCGGAGGTTACTCGGCCACGATGATGCTGCTGCGCGACGACGATCGCCTCGACCTGGTTGCCTACACCTCGACCAGTGCCGACGCCGACGCGTCGCTCGTCCATGCGTTTCCGATGCCGCTTCGCCGCCTTCCCCCCGGCGAGCGTGCCGTACATGAGCGGCGCCCCCACGCGGTCGAAGACGTCGAGAGCGCCCCGGATGTCACCGACGTGATGCGCGAGACCGGCCGGACACGCGGATGGCGCAGCAACCTCTTCGTTCCAATGATCCGCGAGGACGTTGCGGTCGGCCTCATCTCCATCACGCGACGGGAGCCAGGGCCGTTCGCAGCCGACCAGATCGCTCTGCTCGAGATATTCGCGGCCCAGGCCGTCATTGCCATCGAGAACGTGCGGCTGTTCAACGAGACAAAGAACGCGTTAGAGCGGCAGACAGCGACGAGCGAGATCCTGAGGGTCATCGCGGGGTCCCCGACAGATCTGCAGCCGGTCCTCGATGCGCTCGTCGAGAGCGCCAGCCGGCTGTGCCAGGCGGCCGACACCTTTCTCCTGCTCGTCGAGGGGGATCAGCTCAGGGTAGCTGCCATGCACGGCTCCGTAGAAGAAAGCGCCAGGCTTTCGAATGCGATCCACCGTGGCTGGGTGGCTGGCCGAGCCGTCATGGACGCCCAGACGGTTTACGTCGAAAACCTCGCCAACGCCGAGGCCGAGTTCCCTCTCGGCGCGCAGATTGCTGTCAGCCTCGGGCACCGGACTGCGCTCGCCATGCCCCTGTTCCGCAAAGGCGTACCGATCGGCGCTCTCTTCCTTCGCCGCCGCGAGGTGCGGCCGTTCTCGACCAAGGAGATCGCGCTGCTGCAGACCTTCGCCGACCAGGCGGTTATTGCCATCGAAAACGTGCGGCTGTTCACTGAGCTCGCGGCCAGTAACCGCGAAATCGCCGAGAAGAGTCACCAACTCGAAGTCGCCAGCCAGCACAAGTCGGAGTTCCTCGCCAACATGTCGCACGAGCTGCGCACCCCGCTCAACGCCGTCATCGGGTTCTCCGAGGTGCTGCTCCAACGGATGTTCGGCGATCTCAACGACAAGCAGGACGAGTACCTCAAGGACATCTACGCCTCCGGCCAGCACCTGCTGTCGCTCATCAACGACATCCTGGACCTCTCCAAGATCGAGGCGGGGCGGATGGAGCTCGAGATGACGGACTTCGACTTCCCCACGACGCTCGACAGCACTCTGACCCTAATCCGCGAGCGCGCGGGGCGAAGGGGCATCGCGCTGCACCTGAGCGTCGATGAGCGGCTCGGCCAGATGCGGGCGGATGAGCGAAAGATCCGGCAGGTTGTCTTGAACGTGCTGTCCAACGCCATCAAGTTCACGCCAGAGGGGGGGCGGATCGAAGTCGCGGCCGTGCCAAGGGACGAGTTCGTGGAGGTGTCAGTGAGCGATACCGGGGTCGGCATCGCCCCGGAGGATCAGGAGGCGGTGTTCGAGGAGTTCCGGCAGGTCGGGACGGCGGCCAAGAAGGTGGAAGGCACCGGGCTCGGTCTGGCCCTCTCGCGGAAGTTCATCGAGTTGCATGGCGGGAGAATCTGGGTCCAGAGCCAGGTGGGCATCGGCTCGACGTTCACGTTCGCGATCCCGGCGCGCCGTAGTGAATGAGGACGTCAAGTCTGGTGCCCGGTGGGCGAGAATGATATGCTTTTCACACAATTCGCACCCGACTCCCTGGGAGGGGACACCTCGATGTCGACCCAGTTTCTGTACCACCTGCCGGTCGAGCAAACACAGTGGAAGGTCGAGGGCCAGACCACCACTGCCTTCACCTGGGAGTACGAGGACGGCAGCGCGGATCTGCTGAAGCTCTACGGCAAGGGCAAGAAGCAGCAATGGGACGCCGCCGAGCGGCTCGACTGGTCGCTGGACGTGGACCCCGACAATCCGATGGGGCTCGACGACCGCACCATCGCCATCTACGGCACCGACATCTGGAACGGGCTCGACGCCAAGGGACGCGCCCACGTGCGGCGCAACCTCCAGGCGCACACGCTGTCGCAGTTCATGCACGGCGAGCAGGGCGCGCTGATCGCGACCGCCAAGATCGTGCAGACCGTGCCCAGCATCCAGGCCAAGTTCTACGCCGCCACCCAGGTCATGGACGAGGCCCGCCATGTCGAGGCCTATGCGCGCCTCCTGCACGAGAAGGTCAAGCTCGCCTACCCGATCACCCGCACCCTCGCGCTGCTGCTGGAAAGCACCATCACCGACAAGCGCTGGGACATGACCTATCTCGGCATGCAGGTGCTGATCGAGGGGCTGGCGCTCGCCGCCTTCCAGCGCATCCGGGACACGTCGTCCAACACGCTGGCCGCCGGCGTCAACGCCTACGTCATGCAGGACGAGGCGCGCCACGTGGCCTTCGGCCGTCTGGCGCTACGCGAGTATTACCCGCACCTCACCGACGCCGAGCGGGACGAGCGGGAGGAGTTCGTGGTGGAGGCCTGCTACCACATGCGCGACCGCTTCAACCAGGGCGAGGTCTGGGAGAACCTGGGGCTGCCGGTGAAGGAGTGCGTGGAGGCGGTCGAGAAGTCCGAGTACATGAAGATGTTCCGGACGCGGCTCTTCTCGAGAATCGTCCCCACCGTGAAGGACATCGGTCTCTGGGGCCCGCGGGTGCGCAAGGCCTATGAGGACATGGGCGTGATGGAATTCGCCCAGGTGGACGCCCAGGCCATGCTCGAGAACGACGGGCGCGTGGCGGAGGAATTCGACGCCAAGATGTTCGTCGAGAAGGCGCTGGGCACCACCCAGTAGCCTTCGGCCGCCGCTCGCCGGTGAGCCGAGCATTCGCGCGCCCGACCGTGGTCGCGGCGCTGTGCGCGGTGCTTTCGTCCGCCGGGTGCTCGATGATCGACTCCTACACGTTCTTCCCCGACCGGAACGTCGGGCCCCTTCCCGCGGGCGCCGAGGAGCGCTGGATCACCACCGAGGACGGACAGCGCCTCCACGCCTGGCTCGCGGGCCCCGCTCTCGCCGCCGGAGCCACCCCGCCGCCGACCCTGATCTGGTCGCATGGCAATGCCGGCAATATCGGCGGGCGGACCCAGATCCTCCTGGGCCTGGCCCAGCGCGGGCTGCGCGTCCTGGCCTACGACTATCGCGGCTATGGGCGGAGCACGGGCGCGCCCACCGAGGCCGGCGTCTATCTCGACGCGGTGGCGGCGTTCGATCACGAGGTGGCCCGAGGGACTCGGCCGGCGAGCATCGTCGCCTTCGGGGAATCTCTCGGCGGAGCGGTGTCCATCGCCCTCGGCGAGCGCCGGCCTTGCGCCGGCGTGGCCGTGGTCTCGACGTTCACCCGCCTGGCCGACGTCGCGCGCCATCACTACGGCCCCCTGGGCCTGCTGGCCGGGAATCGCTTCGATTCGCGCGCCCGCCTCGGCCGCCTTCGAGTGCCGCTCCTGGTGGCGCATGGAGACCGTGACGAGATCGTCCCCTTCGAGCTGGGAGAGCAGCTCTTCGCCGCCGCCGCCGGTCCGAAGCGCTTCCACCGGATAGCCGGCGGCCATCACAATGACGCCCTGGCCTCCCCCGCTCTCCTGGACGCGGTGGCGGCCTTTGCCCGCGAGAACGCCGGCCCCCGCTAGACCCCGCGCTCGGCCCTTGCCTGGCCGCACGGGTCGTGTTACCTAGCGGGTACGCCGCGGCCGGTTGGCGGCTTGCGCCCGCTGTCAAGGAGGACATCGGATGAGCAGCCTTCCATCGAGCCGCCGGGAGTTCATCGCCACCGCCGGAATCGCGGGCATCCTCGCCGCGGGACGCGCGCCGGCCCACGCGCAG
Source organism: Candidatus Nitrosocosmicus sp. (assembly GCA_035654455.1). Classification (GTDB taxonomy): domain Bacteria; phylum Methylomirabilota; class Methylomirabilia; order Rokubacteriales; family CSP1-6; genus DASRWT01. The sequence continues at coordinate 16,880 of DASRWT010000085.1, forward strand.
GGCACCACGCTCCACCTCCTCCAATGGTCGCACTTCGTCCCCGCCGCCGACACGCTCTTCGACGCGCAGGCCAAGGAGTTCGGGAAGCAGGCGGGCGCGGAGATCCGCATCGAGCGGATCAACCAGAACGACATCCAGGCGCGCGTGACCGCGGCGGTGCAGAGCGGCGCCGGCGCCGACATCATCATCATCGCCAACAACCACCCGCTCCTCTACGAGAACTCCCTGGTGGACGTGACGGACGTGGCCGAGGAGGTCGGCAGCCGCCAGGGCGGCTGGTACGATTACGCGCGCGTCAACTGCATGGTGGGCAACCGCTGGGTGGCGGTGCCGCACTTCATCATCGCGTGGGCCGTCACCTACCGCGAGGACTGGCTCCAGGCCGAGGGCCTCCGGTATCCCCAGACCTGGGATGAGTTCCGTGCCGCGGGCAAGCGCATGAAGGCCAAGGGCAAGCCCTTCGGCCAGGCCTTCGGCCACAGCATCAACGACCCGAACAACTGGTGCTATCCCCTGGTGTGGATGTGGGGCGGCATGGAGGTGGACAAGGACGGCCGCACGGTGGTGCTCAACCGCAAGGCCACGGTGGATGCGGTCAAGTTCAACAACGTGCTGTGGAAGGAGTGCTTCGACGAGGGCGGCCTGGCCTGGGACGACAGCAACAACAACCGCGCCTTCCTCTCCAGCGAGATCTCCCTCACCGGCAATGCCCCCAGCATCTACGTGGCCGCGCGCGGGAAGTTCCCCGACGTCTACAAGGGCACCAACCACGGTCACTATCCGCCGGGGCCCGCCGGGCGCTTCTACTGGCTCCCCGCCTGGAACAGCTGCGTGATGAAGTACGGGAAGAACCAGAAACTTGCGAAGGACTTCATCCGTTACTACATGGACCGCAGCCAGTTCGACAAGTACTTCGAGGTCATGGACACCTTCGGCATTCCCGGGACGCGCGGGTACAAGGACCACGCGCTCTGGCGAAAGGATCCCAAGACCGCGGTGTTCCCGGAGACGTTGCAGTACGCGCGCCAAGTCGGTCATGCCGGGCCTCCGGGCCGCAAGGCCACGGAGGCGCTGTCGAAATACATTCTCGTGGACATGTTCGCGAAGAATATCCAGGGCATGGCCGCCGAGGACGCCGTCAAGTGGGCGGAGAGCGAGCTGCGGAAGATCTACGAGGCCTGATAACGTCCCGATCTCTCGTGAGGGAGGCATCCATGCGCGCTTCGGCAAACGCCCCTGCTCCGGCTCAAACTCAGGTCAGCCGACGCACCCTGCTCGTCGGTACGGCCGCGATCACCGCCGCCGCCGGCATCGAGGGCATCCTGGCGGCGCGACGCGCCCCCGCCTTCGCGCAGGGCACCAAGCTCCACATCGTGCGCTGGGTGGACTTCATCCCCGAAGCCGACGTCGAGTTGAAGCGACAGGCGCCGGAGGCGGGCAAGGCGCTGGGCGCCGAGGTCACCTTCGAGTTCATCAACGCCAACGACCTGCAGCCGCGCATCACCGCCGGCGTCCAGTCGGGCAGCGGCGCCGACCTCTTCCAGATGCTCTACAACTGGCCGCACCTCTACGCGAACGCCCTCGTCGACGTGTCCGACGTCGCCGAGCCCATCGGCAAGAGCCAGGGCGGCTTCTACGAGGTGTTTGAAGCCGCCGACAAGGTGGGCGGCCGCTGGCTCGCGATGCCCCACGGCATCGGCGGCAATGCCGTCGCCTACCGGCGGTCATGGCATGCCGAGATCGGCGTGACGGAGTTCCCCAAGACCTGGGACGCCTGGCGTGAGGTGGGCAAGAAGCTCAAGGCCAAGGGCAAGCCGGTCGGGCAAGCGCTGGGGCACAGCTTCGGTGATCCGCCCACCTTCGCCTATCCCCTCCTCTGGAGCTTCGGCGGCGCCGAGACCGATGCCAGCGGCAAGAAGGTCGTCCTCAATTCCAAGGGAACGCTGGAGTCGGTGAAGTTCATGCAGGCCTTCTGGAAGGACTCCTGCGACGAGGGCGGGCTCGCCTGGGACGACACCAACAATAACCGGGCCTTCCACGCCGGCGAGATCTCGTCGACGCTCAACGGGGCGAGCATCTACATCGTGGCCAAGCGCCAGAAGGACAAGATCAAGGACGAGAAGGGCGAGCCCCTCTGGATGGACATCGAGCACTCGGCGCCCCTGCCCGCCGGACCCGCCGGCCAGGCCGCGCTCTACGTGCCCTTCCAGCACGCGCTGATGAAGTACTCGAAGAATCAGAAGCTGGCGAAGGATTTCCTGCGGTGGCTCCACCAGACCGAAAACTATGGCAAGTGGTTCGAGGTCAACGAGGGCTACTCGGTGGGCGCGGCCAAGGCGTGGGAAGAGCATCCGATGTGGGGGCGTGTGGACAAGCCGCTGCAGATCTTCCGGCGGGCCGCGCGCCAGGGCCGCATGATCGGCTACCAGGGCCCCGCCACCGCGAAGGCCACCGAGTCCTACTCGAAATACATCATCGTGGACATGTACGCGAAAGCCGTCCAGGGCATGAAGGCGGAGGATGCCGTGCGCTGGGCCGAGACCGAGCTGAAGAAGATCTACGAGGCCTGAGCCACCCCTCACACGGAGGCGACCATGCGCGACACCACCACGGATCGGCCCGACCCCGGGCGCCGGGCCTTCCTCGCCGGCACCGCCGCCCTGTCCGCGGCGGCCGGCCTCGAAGGCATCCTCGCCGCTCGCCGCGCGCCCGCCTTCGCGCAGGGGACCAAGCTACATCTCCTCCGCTGGGTAGACTTCATTCCCGCTTGCGACGTGGCGCTGAAGCAGGAGATCCTGCCCGCGGCCTCCAAGGCCCTGGGCGCGGAGATCCAGCTCGAGACCGTCAACGGTAACGATCTTCAGCCCCGTATCACCGCTGCCGTCCAGTCCGGCAGCGGCCCCGACATCATCCAGATGCTCCACAACTGGCCCCACCTCTACCAGAACGCCCTCGTCGACATGACCGACCTGGGCGAGTGGCAGGGCAAGGACCAGGGTGGCTACTATGCACAGGCCGAGTCGGCGGCCAGGGACGGCAAGCGCTGGCTCGCATTGCCCCACGGCATCGTGGGGCTCCAGATCGCCTACCGGAAGTCATGGCTCGCCGAGGTGGGCGCCACCACCTTCCCGAAGACGCTCGAGGAGCTGCGGCAGGTGGGGATGAAGCTGAAGAAGAAGGGCCATCCCTATGGCCAGACTCTCGGCCATACCTTCGGCGACGCCCCCGCGTGGAGCTACCCCACGATCTGGGCCTACGGCGCCTCCGAGGTGGACCAGACCGGAAAGAAGGTCATGCTCGAGAGCAAGGAGACGGTGGAGGCGGTGAAGTTCATGCAGGCCTTCTGGAAGGACGCCTGCGACGAGGGCGGCCTGGCCTGGGACGACACCACCAATAACCGCGCCTTCCTCGCCGGCGAGATCGCGGCCACCCTCAACGGGGCCAGCATCTACATCGCGGCCAAGCGTGGCCAGGACAAGATCAAGGACGAGAAGGGCGAGCCCATGGTGCGCGACATCGACCACGCGCCGCTCCCCGCCGGCCCCGCCGGCGCGTGGGGATATCACATCGCCTTCTCGCACGCGGTGATGAAATACGGCAAGAATCAGAAGCTCGCCAAGGACTTCCTCAAGTGGCTCCACGGCAAGGAGCAGTTCGGCAAGTGGTTCGAGGTCGCGGAGGGCTTCTCGGTGGGCTCCACCAAGTACTGGGAGCAGCACCCCATGTGGGCCAAGGTGGACGAGCCCATGAAGATCTACCGGCAGGCCGCCGCCGCTTCCCGGATGATCGGCTACGCGGGTCCCCCCTCGGCGAAGGCCACCGAGGTGTACTCCAAGTACATCCTCACCGACATGTTCGCCAAGAGCGTGCAGGGCATGAAGGCGGAGGACGCCGTGAAGTGGGCGGCGGGCGAGCTCCGGAAGATCTACGGATGACGCGCGCCCGGATCCGCGTCGTCGCCGCCGGCATCGCGGCGCTCGGGCTGGCGGGGATCGCCACCGCCGCGCGGGCCCAGCCCGTCCAGATCACCATCGCCCAGCCCGCCGAGGCGACGACGATGGACCCGGGCCGCAGCACCCAGGTGCTCACCGTCAACTATTTCTACAACCTCTATGACTCGCTCACGCGCTGGGACTCGGCGCTGGCGCTCCAGCCCGGGCTGGCCACCTCCTGGCGCTCCGTCAACGACACCACCTGGGAGTTCACGCTGCGGCCGGGCGTGAAGTTCCACGACGGCGCTCCGCTCACGCCTGACGACGTCAAGGCCACCCTCGAGCGTAACCTCGTGCCGGGCAAGACGGGGGTGACGGCGGGATTCACCACCATCGAGGCGGTGCAGACGCCCGGCCCCGCCCTGGTGCGGATCATCACCAAGAAGCCGGACCCGCTCCTCCCCGTGCGGATGGCGCAGATGGGGTCCCAGATCCTCCCCGCGCGCCTCACCACCGACGAAGGGGTCAAGGAGCTGGCGCGGCGCCCGGTGGGCACCGGCGCCTACCGGTTCGTCGAGTGGGTGAAGGACGAGCGCCTGGTGATGGAGGCCAATCGCGACTGGTGGGGGTGGGGGGGCCGGAAGCCGGGGGTGGACCGCGTGGTCTGGAAGCCCATCCCCGAGGACTTTCCGCGCCTGGTCGCCCTGGACAAGGGGGAGGTCGACATCGTCACCAACGTCCCCCCCGATCGCATCAAGGCCATCGCCGAAGGGCGCACCACGCGCATCGTGAGCGTGCCCTCCTCGCGCACGGCCGCGTGCGCGATGAACGCCACGCAGGGACCGCTGGCGGACAAGCGCGTCCGCCAGGCCCTGCACTACGCGCTCGACATCAACTCCATCGTCAAGGGCATCTATGCGGGCTACGGGAAGCCCTATAGCGGCGGGGTCGCCGACACCGACTTCGGCTTCAATCCCGCGCTGAAGCCCTACCCCTTCGACGTCGCGCGCGCGAAGTCGCTCCTGGCCGAGGCGGGCTTCCCCGGCGGCATCGACGTGACCCTGCATGCCGGCATGGGCACCATGGTGAACGACAAGCAGCTCATCGAGGTCATCGCTGACCTGTGGGCCAAGGCGGGCATCCGGGCCAAGATCGCCATGATGGAGATGGGCGCCCGGCAGAAGATGGTCAATGACCGCGGCATCCCGGTGGGCGGCCTGCTCCTGATCAACCCCCAGTCCACTCTGCTCGACGCCGACGGCAGCATCTGGCGCCTGCTCCACCCCAGCGGGCTCAACGGCAAGTACTGGGTGGGGAGCCAGCCCGGCCAGCGCTTCCACGACGTGATGGAGCAGGCGCGCTACTCCCTCGATCCCGCCCGCCGGAAGTCGCTGTACACCGAGGCCACCCAGATCGTGCACGAAGAGAAGCCCTGGCTCGAGCTGTTCCAGGAAGTGATCGTCTACGGCACCACCCAGCGCGTGACGTTCAAGCCGCGGGCCGACTATCGGCTCATCGCGGCCGAGATGCAGGTAACCCGCTGATGGCGGTCCGGATGCCCCTGCTGGAGACGGGCCGGCTCTGGACCCGCGTGGACGAGCTGCGCGCGCGCAAGGGGCCGGCGCCGTGGTCGGAGGCGCTGGTGCTCACCGACGACATCCAGGCCTTCATCATCTGTCATCCCCCCGGGCATCCGAACGACACCCACTACCATCTGCACGACGAGTGGTGGGTGGTGCTGGCGGGCGAGATCGACTGGTACATCGAGGACGAGCCGAAGCCCATCCGGGGGCGCGCCGGGGACTTCGTCTTCGGCCCGAAGAACCGGTGGCACCACCTCGAGCCGCGGGGCCCCGAGCCCTCCATCCGCGTCGCCATCAACGCGCGCGGCGAGTTCCACCGCTACGATCGTCCCGGCTGCAAGCCCCTTCCCGCCGCCTGAGCTACCGGGGCGCCACCACGGTGAGATAGGGCGCCGCCGCCGGCTCCCCCGGGCGGGTATTGCGCGGCGAGGCGAAGCGCACCGGCGACAGGGAGCGGAGGTGCGCCACGATGGCCCGAGCATCGGCTTCCGTGAGCACGCTATAGGACGGCCACGGCATCACGGGGAGCAGCACGCGCCCGTCGCGCGCCTGGCCGTGGCGGAGCGCGCGCACGATCTCGGCGTCGCTCCACCGTCCCAGCCCCGTTTCCGTGTCGGGCGTGAGGTTCGACGGGTACACGATGCCGGCGGCGGTGGCGAAGCCGACATTGGAGCCGGCCAGCCGCCGGTCCGGATCCGGCTGCCCCTGCAGCGCGCCCGGCGTATGACAACCGGCGCAATCCATGAGCGTCACGAGGTACTGGCCCCGCGCGACTTCAGCCGGACCCGCCGGCGCCGCCGCGCCCGCGTCGAGTGATTGGCTGGCCAGGAGGGCCGCGCCGGTCAGCACGGCCAGCGCGAGCCCGAGCACCACGGCCTTCCAGCTCCGTATCCTCACCTTGACCGTTCCCTCCCCGGGCCCTGGGCCCGCCTCGACGATGATTGGCCCGGGCCAAGCCGGGGTTTGCTGGAAAGCAGCAAGCGCGATGCCAGCGGGCCGTCCGCCAAAAACCGCGGATTTCACGAGCCGACCGGCCGCGCCGAGGGCGGGGCGCCCGAGCGCTCGGGCGCGATGCCGCCTCTTGAAGAGCCTGGAGCCGGACGCTATTCTCGCGAGGTCCGGCTCAATTCACGACCCGATCGAGGGAGATCCAGCATGTCACGTCGCCGCGCGATGCTCGCTTTGACTTCCGCCGCGGGGCTCATCGCCCTGACGGGCGGGTGCACGGCGTTCTACTGGTCGAAGCCGGGCGCCACTTCCGAACAGTTCACCCGGGACAGCCAGGAGTGCGCCAGGGAGGCCGCGCCGACCCCCCGCTCCGGCCGCTACGGCGTCGTGGTGCAGGACGCGTATCGCGGCTGCCTCCAGGCTCGCGGATATGTCCGCTCCAAGCAGTGGGAGCCGGTGCCCGCCGGTTATTTCCGCGGCATCGAGTAGCGCCCTCATCCAAAGAGATCCCCCCCAAGGAGGTCACCGATGGAGACCGTCAATCCCTCACGCGCCGAGATCGACGAGCGAGTGGCCCGCTTCAGCGGGCTCGAGCCCATGTCCACCATGAAGGGCAATGACCGGGTGCCGATGGCCGCCCGCGACATCATCTTCGCGCGAAAGATCATGCCGGTCGTGCTCGAGAAGACCGATTCGCCGTTCGGGAACCAGGCGCCCGTCTACGGCGCCGCCGGCATGACCATGTTCATCTCGGTCTGTCCGCCCGGCCAGGGCCCCGCGCTGCACGCGCACGTGAAGACCTTCGAGACCTTCACCGTGCTGGAAGGCAAGTTCGAGTTCTACGTCGGCGACCGCGGCGAGGAGACCGTGACCCTCGAGAAGTGGGATTCATTCTCCTGCCCGCCCGGCTGGTGCCGCGGCTTCCGCAACGTGGACAGCAAGGACAGCGTGCTCCAGACCGTGATCACGGGCGGGGTCCACGACCGGAACGACATCGGGCTGCCGCCCATCGTCGCCGAGCAGCTGGAGGCGATCGGGCCCGGCGTGCTGGACGAGTTCAAGAAGATCGGGCTGTCCTTCGACGCGGGCGTGGCCGGCACCCGTTAGCCCGGCGGCGGAACTTCGCCGGCGGCTCAAAAAGGTCCAGATGCGAGGCGGCGCCCGAGAGCCGTACGCGAGGCGTCGTCTCTCTACGTTGAGCGTGCGGCCGAGGGCGCCAACGACGCAGATGGGCCTTTTTCAGCCGCCGGCCGCGATTCGCTTGAGGACGAGTCGGGAGGGCGAGCCCGGAAAGGGCCAGCCCGGGACCCAGGCCGAGAAGCGCCCGGCCGCGCCCCCCGCCACCACGAGGTGCAGGTGCTCGGGGGCCCGGAACTTGGGCACGAGCGCGCCGTCCACGCGGGCACGCGTCTCCGTCCAGAGGAATTCCCGCACGTCCGCCTTGGACCAGCCGTCGGCGCCGATGGTGCGGGCGTGCTCGGGTCCGATGATGAGCAACGTGTCGGTGAGCCCCGCGTGGCCGTCGCTGGCGATCACCGCGCCGCTGCGCGCAATGGTGGAGAGCACGTCACGGGCCCTTCGATGCTGGGTATCCGCCACCACCTGGAGCGTCTCCGCCGCCATCGCCGCCACCGTGCTCTCGGCGACGGTGAACCCGTGCTCGACGTGCAGCGGCTCCCAGGGGCTGGCTTCCTCGTTCTCCCCGATGCAGTAGGAGTAGCGGCCGGGCTGGGAGAAGGTGGACATGCTGATGAGCCCGGCGGCGGCGCCGCCCACGTTCTGCCAGACGAGACGGACCGCGCGCCCGATGGTGGCGTTCGCGCGCCAGCCCGGGCCGAAGGCCCCCGCGCCCGAGTTCACCTCGAGGGTATTCCGCGCGGGCCCGTTGATGATCAGCAGCGGCGCCACCGCGTCGGTGGTCCCCGACACCCCCACCAGCGAAAACTCGGGGTCGCAGATCGCTTCCACGCCCGCGATGACCGCCGGCAGATACTCCGGGCGGCAGCCCGCCATCACCGCGTTGACGGCGATACGCTCCACCGTGGCCCGCCCGAGGCGCGGCGCCACCAGGCCCACCAGCTCGTCGCCGGACCGGCCGCTGGCCGCAATCGCCTCGCGCACGCGCGCCGCCGTCGGCGGCACCACCGGCAACCCGTCGGTGACGCCGCGGGCGTAGAGCGTCTCGATGGGATCCGGATCGGGAGCCACGGCGACACGATCGGCCGCCGGGCCCCCGCCTGTCAAGCACGAGCCCGGGTAAGAAACTTCTCACCGGCGCTTCATCGTCCTCTCATTCGCGCCCGCTATGGTCGAGGATGAACTTCGATTCGCGCTCAACGCGCATGGAGGAACCATGAACCTCTCGACCATTTGCCGCCGCTGGGCCTGGCCCGCGGCCGGCCTCGTCGCCGTCATGTTCACGCTCGGAGCGCTGGGCATGGTCTCCCCGAGCCTCGGCAAGTCCGAGACTCCGCTCTGGACCGATCGTCCCGTGGCGGTGACCGCGCCCACGGTCCCCGCGCCCGCCTGGGTCGAGCTGGCCCGCGCGGTCAAGCCCGCGGTGGTCAACGTCAGCTCCACGCGCGCGCGGGCGGAATCGCCGCGGCTGCGGGCGCCCTTCCCCTTCATGCCCGACGATCCGTCCGAGCGCACCCCGCGGAATGCGCGGAGCCTCGGCTCGGGCTTCATCATCAACGCGAACGGCTATATCGTGACCAATCACCACGTGGTGGAGGACGCCATCCAGGTCCGCGTCAAGCTGGCGGACGGCCGCGAGCTTCCCGCCAAGGTGGTGGGCCGTGACTCTCGCACCGACCTCGCGCTCCTCAAGATCGAGGCCACCGAGCTTCCCGTGGTGGCGCTGGGCGACTCCGCCGCGCTGCAGGTGGGCGAGGCGGTGATGGCGGTCGGCAACCCGTTCGGCCTCGCGCAGACCGTGACCACCGGCATCGTGAGCGCCACCGGGCGCGTGATCGGCGCCGGCCCATACGACGACTTCATCCAGACCGATGCCTCGATCAACCCCGGCAATAGCGGCGGCCCGCTCATCAATGCGCGCGGTCAAGTGGTCGGGATCAACGCCGCGATCTTCAGCCAGAACGGCGGCTCGGTGGGCATCGGGTTCGCCATCCCGGTGAACCTCGCCAAGTCGGTGGTCACGCAGCTCGCCTCCACCGGCCGCGTCGAGCGGGGCTGGCTGGGCGTGTCCATCCAGGAAATGACGCCCACGCTGGCTAAGGGCCTCGGATTCGAAGGCAGCAAGGGCGCGCTCGTCGCCCAGGTCACGGAGAGCTCGCCCGCGGCCAAGGCGGGGATCCGGCAGGGCGACGTGATCGTCGAGCTGGACGGGCACGCGGTGACCCGGACGGAGGACCTGCCGCGGCTGGTGGCGGATCTTCCCGCGGGCCGTCAGGTGCCGATCAAGGTGCGGCGTGAGGGCAAGACGCTCACGCTGTCGGCCACCATCGCGAAGCTGGAGGATCGCGACAGCGACGTGGCCGCGGCCAAGGTCGATGCCAAGCCCAGCCTGGGGGTCACCGTGGCCCCGATCACGCCGGAGATGGCGCAGGCCATGTCCCTGCCCGCCGGGACCAAGGGCGTGGTGGTGCGCGACGTGCGCAGTGGCAGCCCCGCCGCCGAGGCCGGCCTCCAGGCGGGTGACGTGATCGTGCAGGCGGACCGCCGGCCCATCACCAGCGTGGAGGATCTGCGCGAGGCGATGGACAAGCGGGGCAAGGACAGGCCGTTCATGCTCCTCGTGCGCCGGGACGGCAACGACCGCTACGTGGCGGTCACCGGCTAGCGCGGGGGCTCAGACCGAGATACCCCACACGGACCTGGTGATCACGCCGATGGCGTAGGTGATGCCGACGGCGGCGGCGATGATCACCAGGTTCGTGAGGATTCTCCGGCGAACATCCATGCCGGACAGAAACGACAGCACCGTGGACACCGCGATGATGACACTCCCCGCGGTGACGACGGTCGGAACCACGCTGGTGGCCCCGAAGAGGAAGGGGAGCACCGGCAGCAGCGCCGCCAGAAAGTAGCTGATCCCCACCACCATCCCCGACACGAGGGGGCGCTCGGTGGGGACCTTGCCCCCGGGCTCACCCAGGAATCGCTGCCGCTCCGCCTCCACGCGCGCGACCTCGATCTCGGAGCTCAGCGCGATGTAGGCGCCGGCGGCCATGGACAGTGCCCCCGCCACCGCCACCGTCAGCCCCGCCATCACGAGGGTGACCGAGGCCCCGAAGGCGGCGAAGAAGCCGCTCATGGCGCCGAGAATCTCCACCAGGCCGTCGTTGGCGCCGAGGAAGATGTTCCGGACCCCCTCGGAGCTGAGCCAGCGCGACTCGCCGCCCGTCACCACCGCGTCCTCGTGACGGAACTCGTCCTCGAGAACTTCCCGGACCGCGGGCCCCAGCGGGCCGTCGGCGTACGTCTTCCACACCTCGAGGTACTTGCGCACGCCGTGCACCTCGATGGCCTCCAGCACGAGATGGATGGCGGGCGCCCCCAGGAGCCGGCAGACGAGCACGAGCACGGCGAGCTTGAGCCGCCGGCCCCAGTCGAGCCGGTCGAGGCGGAGGCTGAAGAACCGCTGCCAGAAGTCCACGTGGCGTCGCTCGACGGGGATCAGCTCGGCCAGCACCAGGCGCTCCGGAGGCGGCGCGAGGCGATGCAGCGCCTCGTAGAGCGAGAGGTCGAAGAGCTCGTCGAGGATCAGCCGCCGCGGAAGGCGGGGGTCGATGGGGGTCGAGGTCGTCACCCTGGCTCGGGTATCACGCGCCGCCGAGGACTGTCAATGTCTCCTCCGCCATGCCATAATCCCCGCCATGCCAAAGCGAATCCTCTTCATCGGCGCAGGGGCGATCGGCAGCTATCTGGGGGCCTTCCTCACCCGCTCGGGCCATGACGTGACTCTGGTGGACCCATGGGCGGAGCAGGTCGAGACGATACGCCAGAAGGGTATCTCGGTCACCGGACCGCATGATCCCTTCGAGGCGCGGCCCACCGCCGTGCATCTCAACGACGCGGCTCGGCTCCCGCGGGACTTCGAGATCGCCTTCGTGGCCATGAAAGCCTACGACACGCCGTGGGCCACCCAGCTCGCCCTGCGTCATCTCTCCCCCGAGGGCTATGTCGTCTCGTCCCAGAACTGCTGGCCCGATCCCATGGTGGCCGCGGTGGCGGGCGCCGGCCGCTCGGTGGGACTCATCATGTCCAAGATCGGCGTGGCGCTCTGGAAACCGGGCCAGGTCGAGCGCGGCATGGAGCGGGGCACCGGCAAGGGTCACGATGTCTTCCGGCCCGGCGAGCACGACGGGCGGATCACCCCGCGCGTCAACGAGCTGGCGGAGATGCTCTCGGTGATCGACGGCTCCCGTGCCACCGACAATCTCTGGGGCGAGCGCTGGTGCAAGCTGTCGCAGAACTGCATGGGCAATCCCGTGCAGGCCATGACCGGGCTGGGCAATCTCGAGGTGGCCTCCAGCGAGGTCGGGCGCGCCATCACCATCCATCTCGCCGCGGAGTCCGCCCGGGTGGGTCTGGCCGCGGGACTGCGCATCCCCAAGTTCGGCGGCGCCGAGCCCGAGGAGTGGGCGCGGGCCGACAAGCGGGAAACGTGGGAGGCGCTGGACCGGATGCTGACCCCGGCGTCCGCGGGCGGCCGGAACTGGCGCGCCTCCATGGCGCAGGACGTGATCAAGGGCCGCCCCACCGAGATCGAGTACATGAACGGCCACGTGGCGGCCCAGGGCCGGGAGCGCGGCGTGAAGACGCCGGTCTCGAGCGCCGTGATCGAGACCATGCGCGAGGTCGAGGCGGGGAAGCGGGCCCCCAGCCCCGCGAATATCGAAGCCTCGCTGAAACGGGCGGGCGTCTAGCCCGCGCACGCGGCCCGGGTGGGCATCAGGGCGACTGCACCGACTGGACGACGAAGGACTCGATGGTGATGCGCCGGGTCCCCCGCTGCTCCGGTATCGGGATGCGGAAGTAGGCGCGATCGCCGGGCCGCAGGTTTCCGTAGGCCCAGCCCATCTGGTTCCCCACCACCTTCCCGCTGTCGTCGAGCACCTCGAGCCGCATGCGCACCAGCCCCACCGTCTCGCGGCTGTCGTTGTAGATCCAGCCCGCGATCGCGCCCCGCGTGGGCGCGTCGCGGTCTTCCTCCACCCGGAACGACGACGTGCTCGCCATCTGAGCCTCCGCGATCCGAGCGCCCGACCCCGGAGCGGCGGCAGCGACCATCGCGGCGAGCGCGGCGGCGAGAATGCGGCCGCGCGCCATCACTCCACTACCACCTTGGTGTAGCAGTCGATGGCCACGGCGACCTCCTGATGACAGGTGCACTCCGCGCGACGCGTCCCGCTCGCCCCATCATGATTACCATGCCCACCGGGGGCCGCAAAGCGACGCGAGCGACCTTGTCGCCGGGCCCGGATCCCGATACCATCGCCGCATCGGGTCCTCGGCTCCCCACACGCCCACGGAGGTTCTCATGCCTCAGCTCCGGCCGCTGATCGGCCTCGTCGTCGCTCTGCTCCTGCTCGCCGCTCCCGCCTCCGCGCAGGCTCCCGCGCCCCGCGAAGCCAGGCCGGGCGGGGTGCTCAAGCTGGTGCACCGGGAGGATCTCCCGCAGGGCTTCGCCATTCACGAGAGCGCGACCAACTCCGTCACCTGGCCCGCCATGCCGTGCTACTCCAACCTCGTGGTCTTCGATCAGCTCAAGCAGATGGAGCGGCCGGAGAACATCGTGCCCGAACTGGCCGAGCGGTGGTCCTGGCAGGACGGCTACCGGAACCTGGTCTTCTTCCTGAGAAAGGACGTGCGCTGGCATGACGGCAAGCCCTTCACCTCCAAGGACGTGAAGTTCACGTTCGACGTCGTGCGCGAGGCGGCCGACGCCGGCGCCAAGCTCCGCCTGAATCCCCGGAAAGAGTGGTACAGCAACGTGGACGCCATCGAGGCCCCCGACGCCCACACGGTGGTGTTCCGGCTGAAGCGGCCGCAACCCTCGCTGCTGATCATGCTCGCCTCCGGCTACTCGCCGGTGATCCCCGCGCACGTGCCGCTGGCCGAGCACCGCTCGCGCTGCATCGGCACCGGCCCCTTCAAGTTCAAGGAGTGGAAGCGGGGCGAGACGGTGGACCTGGTGAAGAACCCCGACTACTTCGTGAAGGGCCGTCCCTACCTCGACGGCGTGCGCTATATCGTGGTGGTGGAGCGGGGCACGCGGGTGGCGGCGCTCCAGGCCGGCCAGGTGGACGTGGCCTATCCGGGCGACACCACGGTGGACATCGCCGAGCAGCTCAAGGGCTCGGTGCCCAAGATGGTGTTCACCGTCACCTCCACCAACGTCAACGAGAACATCCTCATCAACACCACGAGGCCGCCCTTCGACAACGTGAAGGTCCGCCGCGCGTTCAGCCTCGCCATCGACCGCCGGTCCTACGTGCAGGCGGTGCATCGCGGCAGCGCGGTGGTGGGCGCCTCGCTGTCGCCCAGGCCCTGGGGCGTGTGGGGCCTCGCCGAGAAGGACCTCACCCAGCTCGCGGGTTACGGCAAGGGTCCCGACGACAAGGCCCGCGCGAAGAAGCTGCTGGCCGAGGCGGGCTTCGGCCCCGGGCAGCCGCTGCGGGTGGAGATGGCCACCCGCGCCATCGCCATCTACCTCGACTTCGCCGCCTTCGTGATCAACGAGCTCAAGGCGATCGGGGTGGAGGCCACGCTGAAGCAGGTGGAGACCGCGCAGTGGCATCCGCTCGCCACGCGCCGGGAGTTCCAGGTGGCGGCCAACCTCACCGGGCTCGGGGTCGACGATCCCGACGCCAACTTCTTCGAGAACTACGCCTGCGGCTCCTCGCGGAACTACAGCGGGCACTGCGACGAGGGCATCATGAAGCTGATCGAGCAGCAGTCGCAGGAGACGGACACCGCCAAGCGGATGGCGCTGGTGGCCCAGATCCAGAAGCGGCTGGAGGAAGAGGCGCCGCGGCCCATCATGGGCTGGCGGGTGGACCGCTTCGCCCATCACCCGTACGTGAAGAACCTCATCCCGCACAACGTCGTGTACAACTGCTGCCGGCTCCAGGACACCTGGCTGGACAAGTAAGCGCTCGGAGGAGCGTCACGGCGGGAGGGCCAGCCCATGCGGTGGCCGTGGATGGTCGTGTTCCTGGGAGGGATCGCGAGCGGCTGCGCCGGCCTCAACTATCAGGCCGCGCTGGCTCCCGCGGCCGCGCTCGATCCCGCTCAGGCTTATCTCTACGGCCACTTCCGCCTGATTCCGGGCTCCGACACTTCCCCGCGCCTCTCGCTGCAGCTCACCAACCTCGAGTCGGGGGTGCCCCTGAACTTCGTCTTCCGGCCCGCGGGAGAGGAGAGATATCTCGTCGCCGTCGCGCCCGGCCGGTATCAGTTCACCCAGCTGCTCATCGCCCCGCCGATGGCGATGGAGATGGACGTCCGGCACTCCGCGTTCCGCCCGCCGCCGGAGGCGGGCCCGCAGGGCATGCCCTTCCGGGTGGCCGCGGGCACGGCCTACTATGTCGGCGACTTCGACGCCGTCTTCTCGCGCAGCGTGGATCATTTCGTGCTGTTCGCGAAGGTCAAGTTGCGCTTTGGCATCGTCCGGATGACGCTCGACCTCGACACCGCCACCGCCCGGATGAAGAGGGTCTACCCGGCGCTCGAGCGCGTGGAGACGGCGCCTGCCTGGCCCCTGCCCATCCCGGCGCTGCCGACGGCCCTGCGCGCCGACAGCCGATCGCCATGCTGTCCCGCCCGGCGTGAATAGGGGGCGCCCGGCGGAGGTCTCACTAGGCATGATGGGTTGCACACCGCCGCGGTATAGTTTGCCCCTCCAATGAATCCGTCGCGGCTCTTCATCCTTCGCCCCGTGGCGACCGCGCTGCTGACCGTGGGCGTGCTCCTGGTCGGCATGGTAGCCTATGGTCTCCTGCCCATCTCCGCGCTGCCGCAGGTGGACTACCCCACCATCCAGATCCTGACCTTCTACCCGGGAGCCAGCCCGGACGTCATGGCCTCCTCGGTCACCACCCCCCTGGAGCGCCAGTTCGGCCAGCTCCCCGGGCTGAACCAGATGACGTCCACCAGCGCCTTCGGCGCCTCGCTGATCACCCTCCAGTTCACGCTCGAGCACCCGATCGACGTGGCCGAGCAGGAGGTGCAGGCGGCCATCAACGCGGCCGGCACCTACCTGCCACGCGACCTGCCCAGCCCGCCCACCTACAGCAAGGTCAACCCCGCCGACGCCCCAATCCTGACCTTGGCGTTGACGTCGGACACCTTGCCGCTGCCCCGAGTCGAGGACCTTGCCGACACCACGCTCGCGCAGAAGATCTCCCAGCTCCCGGGGGTGGGCCTCGTCACCATAAGCGGCGGTCAGAAGCCCGCCATCCGCGTGCAGGCGGACCCCACCGCCCTGGCCTCCTACGGCCTGACCCTCGAGGACCTCCGGACGGCGCTGGGGCAGGCCAACGTGGACCTGGCCAAGGGCAGCCTCGAAGGCGCCCGCCAGGCGTTCACCATCGGCGCCAACGACCAGCTCTTCTCCAGCGCGGAGTACCGCGCCATCGTGCTGGCCTACAAGAACGGCGCGCCGGTGCGCCTGTCCGACGTGGCCCGCGTGGAGGACGGCGTGGAGAACGTGCGGCTGGCGGCGTGGAAGAACGACCGGCCCGCGGTCATCGTGAACGTGCAGCGCCAGCCGGGCGCCAATATCATCCAGGTCGCCGACCGCATCAAGGCGCTCCTGCCTCAGCTCAAGGCGGCCCTGCCCGCCTCGGTGAGCGTGGTGGTGCTCACCGACCGCACCACCACCATCCGCGCCTCGGTGGCGGACGTGCAGTTCTCGCTGGTGCTGACGGTGGCCCTGGTGGTGCTGGTGATGTTCCTCTTCCTGCGCAGCCTCGCCGCCACCGTGATCCCCAGCATCACCGTGCCCATCTCCATCGTGGGCACCTTCGGGGTCATGTACCTCCTGGGCTATAGCCTCGACAACCTCTCGCTGATGGCGCTCACGATCTCCACCGGCTTCGTGGTGGACGACGCCATCGTGATGATCGAGAACATCGCCCGCTACATCGAGGCGGGCGATTCGCCGCTTCAGGCGGCGCTCAAGGGCTCGGAGCAGATCGGCTTCACCATCGTGTCCTTGACCGTCTCCCTCATCGCGGTGCTGATCCCGCTCCTCTTCATGGGCGACATCGTGGGCCGCCTCTTCCGTGAGTTCGCGGTGACGCTCAGCGTGACCATCCTGGTCTCCGCGGTGGTTTCCCTCACCCTCACCCCGATGATGTGCGCCTATCTCCTGCGCCACGAGCCCCCCGTCGCGCGCCGGGGCCGCTTCTACCGGGCGACCGAGCGCGTCTTCGAGCGCTCCATCGCGCTCTACGGTTCCACCCTGCGGTGGGTGCTCCGCCATCAGCCCGCCACTCTCCTCGTCACCGCCGCCACCCTGGTGTTGACGGTGGCGCTCTACGTCGTGGTGCCGAAGGGCTTCTTCCCCATCCAGGACACCGGCGTCATCCTCGGCATCTCGGAGGCGGACGAGAGCGTGTCCTTCGAGGCAATGGCCGAGCGCCAGCAGGCCCTCGCCGCGGTGATCCTGAAGGACCGGGACGTGGAGAGCCTGTCGTCCTTCATCGGGGTGGACGGCACCAACATGACGCCCAATAGCGGTCGCATCCAGATCAATCTCAAGCCTCGCGAGGAGCGCGCGGCGAATGCCTCCGCGATCATCCGACGGCTCGGGCCCGAGCTGGCCAAGGTGTCCGGGATCAGGCTCTACATGCAGCCGGTCCAGGACCTCACGGTCGAGAACCGGGTGAGCCGGACCCAGTACCAGTACTCGCTGGAGGATGCCGACGCCGCCGAGCTGGCGGAGTGGACGCCCAAGCTGGTATCGCGCCTTCGCGACCGGCCCGAGCTGCACGACGTGGCCACGGACCAGCAGAACCGGGGGCTCCAGGCCGCGCTCGTGATCGATCGTGACACCGCCTCGCGCCTGGGGGTCCTGCCCCAGACGGTGGACGACACGCTCTACGATGCCTTCGGTCAGCGCCAGGTCTCCACCATCTTCACCCAGCTCAACCAGTACCGCGTGGTGCTCGAGGTCGCGCCCCAGTTCCAGCAGGACCCCGAGGCGCTCAAGAGCATCTACGTGCGCTCCACCACCGGGGCCACGGTGCCGCTGTCGGCCTTCACCCACTTCGAGTCGGCATTCACGCCGCTGGCCATCAACCACCAGGGGCAGTTTCCGGTGGTGACCGTGTCCTTCAACCTGGCCCCGGGCGCCTCGCTGAGCCACGCGGTGACGGCCATTCGTGAAGCGGAGGCGGAGATCGGCCTCCCGCGCTCCATCCGCGCCACCTTCCAGGGCACCGCGCGCGCCTTCCAGGCTTCGCTCGCCACGCAGCCTTTTCTCATCGTCGCCGCGCTCATCACCGTCTACATCGTGCTCGGCGTACTGTACGAGAGCTACATTCATCCCCTGACGATTCTTTCCACCTTGCCGTCGGCGGGGGTGGGCGCCATCTTCGCGCTGCTCCTGTGCCGGCACGACCTCAGCGTGATCGCGCTCATCGGCATCATCCTGCTCATCGGCATCGTGAAGAAGAACGCCATCATGATGATCGACTTCGCGCTCGACGCGGAGCGGAACGAGGGCAAGGCGCCCGCGGATGCCATCTACGAGGCCTGCCTCCTCCGCTTCCGTCCCATCATGATGACCACCATGGCCGCGCTGCTGGGTGGCCTTCCCCTCGCGCTGGGCTCGGGCACCGGCTCCGAGCTGCGCCAGCCGCTGGGCATCACCATCGTGGGCGGCCTGCTCCTCTCCCAGCTCCTCACGCTCTACACCACCCCCGTCGTCTATCTCTTCTTCGACCGCCTCGCCGTCCGCTGGCGGCGCGCGCCCGCGGGCGGGCCCTCCGACGGCTTGATCGGGGAAGCTACCGGTCGTTCATGAGCATCTCCGAGCCCTTCATCCGCCGGCCCATCGCCACCGCGCTGCTGAGCGTGGCCATCCTCCTCGCCGGCGCCACCGCCTATCGCTACCTGCCGGTGGCGCCCCTGCCCCAGGTGGAGTTCCCGGTCATCCAGGTCCAGGCGAACCTGCCCGGCGCCAGCCCGGAGACCATGGCCACCTCGGTGGCCACGCCGCTGGAGCGCTCCTTCGGCCGCATCTCCGGCGTGAGCGAGATGACGTCCACCAGCCTCCTGGGCAACACCACCATCGTGCTGCAGTTCGACCTCAACCGGAATATCGACGCCGCCGCCCGTGACGTGCAGGCCGCCATCAACGCCGCGCGGAGCGAGCTGCCGGCGAATCTCCCCACCAATCCCACCTACCGGAAGGTCAATCCCGCCGACGCGCCCATCATGATCCTGGCCCTGACCTCCGACACCTTCCCCATCGGCCGCCTCTACGACGCCGCCGACTCGGTGCTCGCGCAGAAGCTGTCGCAGGTCGAGGGTATCGGGCAGGTCACCGTGGGCGGCGCCGCGCGCCCCGCGGTGCGCGTGCAGGTCGAGCCGGGCCTCCTCACCCAGCTCGGCCTCGGGCTCGAGCAGGTCCGCGCCGCCCTCCGGACCGTCAACGCCAATACCCCCAAGGGCGCCCTGGCGGACGGGACGAATAGCTGGACCATCACCGCCAACGATCAGCTCTTCACCGCCGACCAGTACCGGCCGGTGATCGTGGCCTACCGGAACGGCGCCCCGGTGCGCCTGGGCGACGTGGCCACGGTCACCGAATCGGTGGAGAACATCCGCAATGCGGGCCTCGCCAACGGCAAGCGGGCGGTGCTGCTCATCCTCTTCCGCCAGCCCGGGACCAATATCATCGACACCGTGGACCGCGTGCTCGCGCTCATGCCCGAGATGCGGGCCTCCATCCCCCCCGCCATGACGCTGGGGGTGGTTCTCGACCGCACCACCACCATCCGCGCTTCCTTCCGCGACATCCAGCTCACCCTCGCGCTGTCGGTGGCCCTGGTGGTGCTGGTGGTCTTCGTGTTCCTCCGCAGCGCCCGCGCCACCGCCATCCCCAGCGTGGCCATCCCGCTCTCGCTGTTCGGAACCTTCGGCGGGATGTACCTCCTGGGCTATAGCCTGGACAACCTCTCCCTGATGGCGCTGACCATCTCCACCGGGTTCGTGGTGGACGACGCCATCGTGGTGCTGGAGAACATCACGCGCTATCTCGAGGCCGGCGACTCACCCCTGCAGGCGGCGCTCAAGGGGTCGCGCGAGATCGGCTTCACCGTGCTCTCCATGACCACGTCCCTGGTGGCGGTGTTCGTCCCCATCCTCCTCATGGGCGGGCTCGTGGGGCGGCTCTTCCGAGAGTTTGCGGTGGTGCTCACCCTGGCCATCGGGGTGTCGCTGCTGGTCTCGCTGAGCGTCACCCCCATGCTATGCGCGGTGCTCCTCAAGCGGGGTCGCGAGGAGCGCCATGGCCGTGCCCACCGGCTCGGTGAGCGCGCCTTCGAGGGACTCCTCGGCTTCTACCGGGTCACGCTCGGCTGGGTATTGCGCCACCCCTTCGTCACCGTGCTGGTCCTCGCGCTCACGGTGGGGCTCAACTTCTATCTCTTCTACCAGGTGCCCAAGGGCTTCTTCCCCCAGCAGGACACCGGGCGCATCACCGGGACCATCCAGGCAGAGCAGGACATCTCCTTCCCCGCCATGAGCGCGAAGATGACCGAGTTCGTCGCCACCGTGATGACGGACCCCGCGGTGACCGACGTCGTCGCCTTCACCGGCGGCGGCAATACCACCAATACCGGGCGCATGTTCGTCGCGCTCAAGCCCCTGCGCGACCGCAATGCCTCCGCCGACGAGGTCATCGCCCGCCTGCGGGGCAAGCTCGCGCACGTGCCGGGGGCAACCCTCTTCCTCCAGGCGGTGCAGGACCTCCGCATCGGCGGCCGGCAGAGCAATGCCCAGTTCCAGTACACGCTCCAGAGCAGCGGGGCGGAGCTCACCGAGCTCAATGCCGCCGCTCCGCGCATGCTCGCCAAGCTGCGCACGCTCCCCGAGCTGCGCGACGTGTCCACGGACCAGCAGAACCGGGGGCTTCAGGCCAAGCTCGTGATCGACCGGGACACCGCCTCGCGCCTCGGCATCCGGCCGCAGGTGGTGGACGACACGCTCTACGACGCCTTCGGCCAGCGCCAGGTCTCCACCATCTTCACCCAGCTCAACCAGTACCGCGTGGTGATGGAGGTGGCGCCCCGCTTCCAGCAGGACCCCGACGCGCTCAAGGGCGTCTATGTGAAGACGCCCGCCGGCGCCCCGGTGCCGCTCTCGGCCTTCGCCCAGCTCACGCCGACTCTCACCCCGCTGGCGGTGAGCCATCAGGGGCAGTTCCCCGCCGTCACGCTCTCCTTCAATGTCGCCATCGGCGTCGCGCCCGGTGATGCCGTCAACGCCATCCGCGCCGCCGAGCGTGAGGTGGGGCTGCCTCCCTCTATCCGCGCCACCTTCCAGGGCACGCTCCAGGCCTTCCAGGCCTCGCTCGCCACCCAGCCCTACCTGATCATCGCCGCCATCCTCACCGTCTACATCGTGCTGGGCGTGCTGTACGAGAGTTATGTCCACCCCCTCACCATCCTCTCCACGCTCCCATCGGCAGGCGTGGGTGCCGTGCTCGCCCTCATGCTGTTCAAGACCGATCTCTCCGTGATCGCCATGATCGGGATCGTCCTGCTCATCGGCATCGTGAAGAAGAACGCCATCATGATGATCGACTTCGCGCTCGACGCCGAGCGCAGCGGGGGCAAGTCGCCCGCCGAGGCCATCACCCAGGCCTGTCTCCTCCGCTTCCGCCCCATCATGATGACGACCATGGCCGCGCTGCTGGGCGGCCTCCCGCTGGCGCTCGGCACCGGCACCGGCTCGGAGCTGCGGCGGCCGCTGGGCATCACCATCGTGGGCGGCCTCCTGCTCTCCCAGCTCTTGACCCTCTACACCACCCCCGTGGTCTACCTCTATCTCGACCGGCTGCGCTCGTGGCGCAGCCGCACGCGCCGGTCGGCCGCCGTGGAGGCAACCTGATGCCCGCTCTCCGCTCGGTCCTCGGCTGGGCCCTCGCGCTTTCCCTTGTCGCGCCGCTGGGTGCCTGCTCGCGCGACAAGGCCGAGTCGAAGGCTCCAGCCGCACCGCCCCCGGTGCCGGTCTCCGTCGCGCCGGTGGAGCAGAAGACCATGGCGCTGCAGATCCAGGCCATCGGCACCGTGGAGGCCTTCGCGGTGGTGTCGGTGCGGGCCCAGGTAGGCGGCGAGCTGCAGCGGGTGCACTTCAAGGAAGGCCAGGAGGTCCGGAAGGGCGATGTGCTCTTCACCATCGATCCCCGGCCCTTCGAGGCGATGCTGGCCCAGGCTCAGGCCAATCTCGCCCGCGACACGGGGCTGGTGGCGCAGGCGCGCGCCACGCTGGAGCGCGACCGCGCCCGCGTGCAGCAGAGCCGCGCCGCGCTGGCGCGCGATCAGGCTCAGGCGCGCAATGCGGACGCCGAAGCCAAGCGCTACGCCTCGCTCTACAAGCAGGAGCTGATCTCGCTCGAGCAGGCGGAGCAGTTCCACACCACCGCGGAATCCCTGGCCGCCACCGTCCGCGCCGACGAGGCGGACGTCCGCAGCGCGGAGGAGACCGTGCGGGCGGACGAGGCCGGGATCAAGAGCGCCGAGCAAACGGTACGGGCGGACGAGGCGGCGATAGACAGCGCGAAGATCCAGCTCGGCTACACCACCATCCGCTCGCCCATCGACGGCCGCACCGGCAGCCTCATGCTCAACGAGGGCAATGTGGTACGCGCCAGCGGGACCAACGACTCCACGCTGCTCGTCATCAATCAGATCCAGCCGGTCTACGTCTCCTTCACGGCGCCCCAGCAGCAGCTCGCCATCATCAAGCGGTACATGGCGGAGGGCGCCCTCGAGGTCCGGGCCTTTCCCTCGGGAGATCCCCAGCCGCTGCCGGGCACGGTGACTTTCGTCGACAACGCCGTGGACCAGACCACCGGGACGATCCGCCTCAAGGCCACCTTCGTCAATGCGGAGAAGCGGCTCTGGCCAGGGCAATTCGCCAATGTGGAGCTGACGCTGTCCACCGAGCCCAACGCCCTCGTGGTGCCCTCACAGGCGGTACAGACCGGCCAGGGCGGCGCCTCGCTCGTCTTCGTGGTGAAGGACGACTCCACGGTGGAGGCGCGGCGGATCGTGCCCAAGCGGACTCAGGGCAGCGAGATCGTGGTGGCCGAGGGCCTCAAGCCCGGGGAGAAGGTGGTGACCGACGGCCAGCAGCGCCTGGTGAACGGCGCCAAGGTCGAGGTGCGCACGCCCGGAGCGCCCCGCCCCGGTCGCGGTCAGGGCGCCCCGCCGACGGGCGCCGCGCCGACGGGCGCCCTGCCGGCTCCGCCCCAGGCCCCGAAGCGGCCCTGAGCAGCGTCCCTAGATGTAGACGCCCTTCATCTGCGCGGCCGGATAGCGGGTGCCCGCCGCCGCGCCCACCGGAACCGCGGCGGCAATCTGCTCCAGGTCGCGCGCGTCCAGGCGCACGCGGAGCGCGCCCAGATTCTCTTCGAGCCGGTCCTTGCGCTTCGTCCCCGGGATGGGCAGCACGTCGGCGCCCTGCGCGAGCAGCCAGGCCAGCACGAGCTGGGCCGGCGTGCACCCCTTCTCCGCGGCGATGGCCTCCAGCCGGCGCACCAGCTCGACATTGGTCCCGAAGTTTCCGTCCTGGAAGCGCGGGTGGTCGCGCCGGCGGTCACCCTCGGGAATGTCCTCCGGCTTCTGGATTTGCCCGGTGAGGAAGCCGCGGCCCAGCGGCGAGTAGGCGACGAAGGAAATCCCCAGCTCGCGGCAGGTCTTCATCGTCTCCTCGGCGTCGGCGCGGTACAGCAGCGAGTACTCGGACTGCACCGCGGCCAGCGGATGCACCGCATGGGCGCGGCGGATGGTGGCGGGCGCCGCCTCGCAGAGGCCGATGCTCCGGACCTTGCCTTGCTCCACCAGGCGCTTGAGCGCGCCCGCCGTGTCCTCGATGGGCACCGCGGGATCCACCCGGTGCTGGTAGTAGAGATCGATCACGTCCACGCCGAGACGCTTGAGGCTGGCCTCGCAGGCCTGCTGCACATACTCCGGCCGGCCATTGACGAGGTTGCCCCCGCCGGCGGGACTGCGCACCTGGCCGAACTTGGTTGCGATCGCCACTCCGGCTCGCCGGCCCCGGACGGCGCGGGCGATGACCTCCTCGTTCTGGCCCCAGCCATACATGTCGGAGGAATCGAGGTGGGTGATCCCGCGATCCAGCGCGTGCTGGATCAGGGCCACCGAGGCCGCATCATCCGCCGCCCCGTAGACTCCCGACAGCGACATGCAACCAAGTCCGAGCGCCGAGACTTCCACCGCCGTCCTTCCGAGCTTGCGAGTTTCCATGGCAGGAGTTTGCATGGCAGGGATCATACACCGCGCTCGCCCGCGCGCGCGGGCCGCAGACTACCCGGTAAGGCCTACCGCCGCGGCCCGGTCATGGACGCGCGTGTCGCGAATGCCTCACGCTGACAGGCACTTGGCGCGCAGTCCCCCTGGCCGCCGACTTGCTGCCTCTGAGACCCATGGTCCAGATCTTTGCCACCCCGGGCTCGGGCAATGGCCGCGCGCTGGCGCTGGCTCGCCGGCTCCGGCTCACGCTGGAAGCGCGCGGCTGGCGAACGCGGCTGGACACCATCGCCGATCTCCGCCACCTCGCCGACTGGCGCCCGGCCGCGGGCGATCGCATCTCGCACCTCGTGAGCGTGGGGGGCGACGGAACCATGAGCGCGGCGGCCGAGGTCGCGATACGCCTCCAGATCCCGTTCGTGCCGGTGCCGAGCGGGTTCGGCAATCTCTTCGCGCGGGCCTTCGGTCACCGCGGGCGCGTGGAGGCGGTGGCGGACCTGCTGGAGGACGGCAAGGTCATCCGCGCCGACGCCGCCGCTGCCAACGGCGAGATCTTCCTCTGTCACTCGAGCTACGGGATGCTCGCGCAGATCCAGAAGGCGGTGGAGGCGGTGGGCGCCCAGCCTCGCTCCCGCTGGCGGCGGCTCCTGGCCTATGTGTGGACCGCGCGACGCTTCCTCGCGAATCCATCTCAGCGCGCCATCCAGGTCGTGGTGGACGGCCGCGTCGTCTCGCGAAGAGCGGCGCTGGTGACGGTGGCGAATGTGGAGGCGTACGGCGGGTTCTTGAGCCTCACTCCGGCCGCCTCCGCGACGGATGGGCTGCTCGACGTGTTCGTGCTGCCCCGGACCACCCCGCTCGCCCTCTGGGGCCGGCTGCTGCGGCGGCTGCTGCGCCTCCCCACCGCCGCCGCCGACGCGCTGCTCGTGCGCGGCCGGCGGGTCTCGGTGGTGGACGGCGCGGTCAGGGACGAGATCGAGGTGCTGCCGCGCGCGCTGCGACTGCTCGTCCCCGTGCCCTCCCGCGCCGCTTAACGGTAAGAGTACGCTTCCACTGCGCGCGGACCCACTTCGCGCGCATCAAGGCGAGCACGAGGATTCCCCCTGCCACCCAGATCGCCTGGCGCGCCCGCCGCAGCAGGGTGAAGGCGAGGCCGGCGCTGGCGGTGAATCCCAGCGCCACGAAGACGGCCGCATTGGCGCTCTCGAGCACGCCCACGCTGGCGGGCACGAAGAAGGTGAGGAAGCGGACGCCGGCGCCCAGCGCTTCCACCACCACCGCGACGCTCCACGCACTCCCGGCGCCCACCAGGTGCAGCACATACGCGGCTTCCACCACCGCCACCATCCAGCCGGCGAAGTGCCAGGCCACCGAGGCCAGGAACCGCGGCCACTCCTTCGTGTAGTAGCGCCGGAGCGCGCGATCGAGGCGGTGGACGTGCACGCCCGCGGTGGGCACCCCCACCGCCGCGAGCAGCCTCCGCGAGCGGCCGAGCACGCCCGTCACCTGCACCGCGAAGAACCCGCCCACCGCGAGGGATTCCACCACCAGCAGCCCCAGCATGGCGCGCACGACGAGGCGGTCGAGGTCGAGGACGGAGAGCGCCAGCACGGTGCCGATGAACAGGAGCATGAGCTGGGCGGTGGTGATAGCGGTCTTGGCGATGATCACCGACGCCACGCTCTCTTCCTTCGAGGCCTCGTCGCTGACCAGCCAGGCCTTCACGGGCTCGCCGCCCACCCCGCCCAGCATGGTCACCGCGTTCACCGCCTCGCCGGCGGAGCGAGCGGCGAGCAGCCGGAAGAACGGCACCCGCGCGCGTGAGAAGGCGCAGCGCCATCCGAGCGTGCTGAGCGCCTGGGAGATTCCGTAGATCAGGCACAGCAGGGCCAGCTGGGCGGGGCTCACCGCGCGTACCGATTCCCACACTGCCCCGGCGCCCGAGCGCACCACCAGCACCATCAGCACGATGAGGCCGGCGACCAGCGCCAGGCCGCGGAGGACGCGCATGCCCCCTGCGCATTGCAACCCGGATACCAAGGCCTTGCGTGGTGTGGGACAATCGCACCGATGGCGATTCGGCCGCTACGGCGATGGCTTCGGGATCCCCTGAGGGGGGCGGCCGCCCTGTCCACCCTCACCTTCCTCGCGCTCGCCGCCCTGGCCGTCCATGACTACCTGGGTAAAGTCGACCAGGGGGTCCGCCACCTGGTCCTGCACACCCACCACGATCCCGTACTGGGCGCCGGCATGGGCGCGATCACCGTCCTGGGGGACGCCCCTGGCTTGATCCCCCTCATCGCCCTGGTCTCGGCCGGAGCCTGGTTCAGCAACCGCCGGCACGCCCTGCTCATTCCCCTGTTCATGGCCGGCACCGGGGTGCTCCAGCTGGTGGCCAAGCGGCTCATCGACCGCCCCCGGCCCAATCTCGAACCCTGGGGCTTTCCCAGCGGGCATGTGCTGAGCCTGGTGGTGCTGCTCGGCCTGGCGGCCTATGTGCTGTCGGGCTCGCGGGCACGTCGCCGCTGGCGCGTCCTGGGCGCGGCCCTCGCCGCGGCGATCCTGATCATGGTGGCGGCGAGCCGGCTCTACCTGGACATGCACTGGATCTCGGACGTGCTGGGCGGCTTCACGCTGGGGCTCGCCTATCTGCTCGCCGCGCTCCTCGTGCTGGAGCGCGGCGGAGGGCGCCGCCCCGTGTCGGAGCCGGGTCAGGAGGGCAGCTTCGCGTACATGTCGTGGACCTCCGCCCCGTGGAAGCGCGCCACGTGGTTGGTCGGCGGCAGAGGCTCCGAGTAAAAGAACCCCGGCAGATCGTCGTCCTTGGCGGTGAAGCCGGCCTGCCGGTTGAACTCCCACTCGAGCTTGAGCGCGTCCCGCCCCAGCGCCTCGAAGAAATCCTTGGTGAGGCTCGTGCCGTGGGCGGCGTTGATGGCATTGGTGATGAAGTCGAGGTTGGCAGTGGTGACGCCGCCGCCGAAGATGCAAAGGCCGAGCGAGTCGCTGGCCGCCACCCGAGCCTGCTGCAGCAGGCTCTGCTCGATGATGGCGGGCAGGTCCATCTCGCGCGTCTTGAGCCGCGGGAGATTGCCCGCGGTGTGATCGGCACCCTGGGCGGTGGCCATCATGGTGATGCCGGTGGCCTCCACCACACGCGGATCATACGCGCTGATGGCTTGCTTCTTGATGACGGGGACGCGCCGGACCTTGTAGTGCTCGCCCACCCGCGCGGTGCCCTGGGCCCAGATGCGCCCGTTGGGCGTGCCCCGGTGGATCTCGGCGAGCGTGTCGGTCATGAACTTCACGTCGCCGAACGCGCCGAGCCCCGCCTCCATCAGCACCGCGATCATGGCGCCCAGCTCGATGGTGTCCACGCCCAGGTCATTGGCGATGAAGTTCATCTGGGCCAGCTCGTCGGGATCGCTGAGCCCGCAGTTCGTGCCCAGCAGGCCGAGGGTCTCGTACTCGACGGGGGAGACCACTTCCTTGCCCGCCGCGTCGTGGTAGACGTTGCTGCACTGGATCACGCAGCCGGGCATGCAGGCATGGGTATGGTCGCCGCCGCGCGACACGTTGAGAGGGGCGATGTGCTCACCGCCCATCTTGAACTTCTCTCCCGCCGCCACATTGGCCTGCTGGCCGGCGCTGAAGTTCTTCACCGGCAGCCCGCCCAGCGCGTTCTGGAGATCGGCCATGCCCATGGTGCCGATCTTGGCGTAGAAGTTCTGCACCATGGAGTCGGCCTGGAGCAGCTTGGCGTAGTCCTTGATGGCGGCATTGACCTTCTTGCCGTCCTCGAACGGCGGGATGCGGTCGAGATCCACCACGATGGCCTTGACCTTCTTCATCCCCATCACCGCCCCCACCCCGCCCCGCGCGGACAGCCGCGCCGGACGGCCGTCCTTGTCGCTGAAGGCGATCCCCGCGATGAGACCCTGGTACTCGCCCACCGGCCCGCACAGCGCGATGGTCACTTTCTTCCCGTACCGGGCGTGCAGCATGGCCTGGACCTCGAAGTTCCCCTTGCCCAGGTACGGGGCGGCATCGTCCCAGTCGAGGCCGCCGTCCTTCTTCATGTGGAGCACCACCCAGGAGGGCGAGGCGCCGTGCAAGGTGAAGCCGGCGATCTTCTGCTGGCCGAGCCCGTAGCTGAAGGTGCCGCCGCCATTCGCCTCCTTGATGCCGCCGGTGAGGGGGCTCTTGCAGCCCACGCTGGTGCGATTGGCATTGGAGAAGCTCGAGCCCGCGAAGGGCCCCGCCGAGAAGATGAGGGGGTTGGCCGGCGACAGCGGGTCCACCGTGGCGGCGCCGGCGTCGAGAAGCGTCCTGGCGATCAGGTACCGTCCGGCCTTGACCACGGCCTCGCCGGTCAGCTCACGCGTGGTGACGGTACGATCGTCCAGCTTGATCTCGAGGTACTTGCGCATGGATGGCTCCTGGCTCGGCGGCCGGTTCGAAGTCTCGGCTCGGGCCCAGCGGCCCGTCTGACGGCGTCGATCCTGCCACACACGTCCGCGCGCGTCAAAGTGCCCGCTCGGAGCGCGCCGCGCGTGATGTCCAGGCGAAGCCCACCGCCACCCCCACGAGGAGGACCGCCTGGACGATGAGACCCTCCGCGCTGGAGTAGAGCCCGACCAGCGGCACCGGGGGAATATTCACCGGGTGGACGGGCAGATAGCCGGCTTCTTGAAGCGCGGCGATCCCCTTGCCGGCGAAGACGACGGCAAGGAGCCCGATGAGCATGGCGGACACGCCGAAGAAGAGCGCCAGCGGCATGCGCAAGCTCCCGCGCACGATGGCCCAGCCGAGCACGAGGAGCGTCGCCGCCGCGGCGACGAGTCCGCCCAGCAGCGCCATGGTCGACCTCGGCCCGGCCTGGGCGGCCAGCGCCTCGTAGAACAGGACGGTCTCGAATACCTCGCGATAGACCGCCAGGAAGGACACGAGGCCCAGCGCCCGCAGGGCGCGGCCGGACATCGCCCCCGCCAGCCGCGTCTCGAGAAAGGTCTGCCAGCGCGACGCCTGGCTCTTGCTGTGCATCCAGAACCCCACATAGAGCAGCACCGCCGCCGCGACGAGCGCGGTCACGCCCTCCGTCATCTCGCGCGTGGCGCCGCTGATGCGCACGACATAGGACGCGATCCACCAGGTCAACCCCCCCAGCAAGAGGGCGATGATCCAGCCCCCGTGCACCCAGGGCAGCGCATCGCGGCGGCCGGACTTGACGAGCAAGGCGATGATGGCGGCCAGCACCAGGATGGCCTCGAGGCCCTCGCGGAGCAGGATGAGGAAGGCCGACGCGAAGGCGGCCCCCGGCGGCAGGCCTTCGACCTCCAGCGCCGCCCGCGCCCTCGCGAGCAGCGCCTCGACCGCCCGGGCCTGGGCCTCCACCGCGGGCAGTGGCGCGCCGTCGCGGACCAGCCCGCGAAAGCGAAGCATCTCCGCCTCCACCTGGGCGCGCAGGCCGCGATCCACCATGTCCAGGCTTGCCTCCGCCAGCTCGAAGCCATCCAGATAGCTCGACACCGCGAGATCATGCGCCTCGCGCGCGCGGCCTCCCCGATAGGCGTCCACGCTCTCGTGCAGGAGACGGAGGCTGGTGGCCAGCGCCGCATTGCCCTTGGCGGCCACGGCGCCGGGCTGGACACGCAGGAAGGCGAGGAGGGCGGGCGCGTCGGGACCGTGGCCCGCCTCGAGCTCGCGCGCGCTGCGGGTGGCGATGCTGGCGAGATCGGGAAAGACCGCCCGGCCCTTCCCCGCATTCCAGAGCGCCATCCCGCGCCGCCACTCCGCCTCCGGCGTGCCGAGCGCCGCCACGTGGAACGCCAGCGCCCAGCGCTCCTCCTCGCTCAGCGCCCCAAAGCCCACCATGGCCGTCCCCTGCACGCCCAGCGTGATGGTGCTGTACAAGCTGTAGAGACTGCGCCGAGCCATGCGGTCCGCGTCGTGGAAGTCGCTGGGCCGAGGGTCGAGGCCCTTCCCTGCCGGACCATCGCCGCGGCCGGTGGCGCCGTGGCAGAGCGCGCAGTGCGCGGCGAAGAGCGCGGCGGCCTGCGGGAGATCGGGCGCGCGCCGGGGGGCGACCTCGATCCGGTAGGCGGCGATGATTGCCCCCCGAAGCTCCGCGGCGAGCGTCGAAACTTCAGTATCGGGGCGCCTGTCGCGCACGAGCGTGCGGAGGCGGTCGGCCAGCGCTTGCAGCGCCGCGCGCTCGGGCCGAGGGGGCAGGCGCTCGAGCAGCGCGCGGGCCTGGGTCGTGAACTCCACCTGCTCCTTGTACTCGCCCTCGTCGAGGACCTTGCCCTCCTTGACCGCGCCCGGATAGTCCGCCGCGACATAGTCGAGGATATGGAGGATCAGCGGGCCGGGATCGGCGTCGCCCGGCGCCCCTGCCTGCGCGGTGGTTGGGGCTCCGCCTTGCGCGCCGCTTTGCGCAATCGAAGGCGCCGGCCCCAGAACGGCGATCGCGGCGGAGAGCGCCAGGGCGATCGCGCCGCCTCTGGCCGGCAGCCGGAAGGGATCGAGCATGTCGAATTTTAGTTCTACCTAATCATGCGGTTCTGTCAACCCTAAACCCTTTCGGTCGTCTTCGCTCCCCCGCGGGGGTTGACGGGGCCGCCGGGCGGCCCGCATCATGCCGTCATGATCTCCTCCCCTCGGCTCTCTGCGCTCGTCGGCCTGATCCTCGCCACGGTGGCCTCGTCCTCGGTCTCCTTCGGCGCGGAGACACCGCGGCGCGGGGGCGTCCTGACGTCCATGGTGCCGGAGGATCCCCCTCAAGGCTTCAACGTCCACGAGTCGTCCACCATCTCGGTGGTCTGGCCCTCGAGCCCCTGCTTCAGCAACCTGGTGGTCTTCGATCCCGCCAAGCGCCTGGAGACGGCGGAGGGACTCCTGCCGGAGCTGGCCGAGAAGTGGTCGTGGCAGGACAACTACCGGAACCTGGTGTTCTTCCTCCGCAAGAACGTGAAGTGGCATGACGGGCAGCCGTTCACCTCGCGGGATGTCAAGTTCACCTTCGATCTCGTGCGAGAGGCGCCGGACAGCGCTCAGAAGCTCCGGGTCAATCCCCGGAAGGACTGGTACTCCAACGTCGAGGCCATCGAGGCGGCCGATCCGCATACCGTGGTCTTCCGCCTCAAGCGGCCCCAGCCGGGCTTCCTCACGCTCCTCGCCAGCGGCCAGTCGCCGATCTTCCCCGCGCATGTGCCCATCGTCGAGCAGCGGACGAGATGCGTGGGAACGGGACCGTTCCGGCTCAAGGAATGGCGGCGGAACGAGTACGTGGAGTATGTCCGCAACCCCGACTACTTCGTGCCCGGGCGACCCTATCTGGACGGGCTGCGCTACGTGATCATCACCGAGCGGGGCACGCGCGCCCTCGCGCTCCAGGCGGGCCGGATCGACGCGGCGAGCCCGGGCGACATCACCGTCAACATCGCCGGGCAGATCAAGACCGCGGTGCCGTCCATGGTGGTGCAGGAGGTGGGCAGCGGGGTCGTGAACAATATCCTCATGAGCCACACCAAGCCGCCCTTCAACGATCCGAAGCTCCGGCGCGCGGTGAGCCTGGCCCTTGACCGGGCGGCCTTCATCAAGTCGGTGGCCAATGGGGGCGGCATGATCGGCGGGGCGATGGCCCCCCCGCCCATCGGCTCCTGGGGCATCACGCAGAAGGACCTCACCGCCATCCAGGGCCCGCCCGAGGCGGGCAAGACTCAGGCCCGCAAGCTCCTCGCCGAGCTCGGCTATGGGCCCGGCAAGCCGCTGAAGGTGGACGCCATCACCCGGACGCTCGCGAGCTACATCGATCTCTCCGGCTGGGTGATCGGCGAGCTGAAGGCGGTGGGCATCGACGTCAATCTCAAGCCGCTCGATCCCGTGCAGTGGTACAACGCGCTCACCCGGCGGGAGTTCACCCTTGGCATCGCGGTGAGCGGCATCGGGCTGGACGAGCCCGACGCGGTGCTGGTGGAGAACTTCACCTGCAACTCGGTGCGCAATTACATCAACTACTGCAATGAGCCGCTGGGCGCCCTCATCGAGAAGCAGTCATCCGAGCTGGACCCGAAGAAGCGGCGCGCCCAGGTGGCGGACATCCTCAAGCGCCTGGAGGCGGAGGCGGCGCGGCCGGTGGTGGCCTGGCTCATGAGCCCCTACGTTCACTGGCCCCACGTGAAGGGTCTCACCGCGCACCACTCCATCTATAACTTCGGGCGCATGCAGGACGTCTGGGTCGACCGGGAGCCCGGCCGCTAGATCTGGGAGTAGCCGCTGCCCGTGGAGTCCACCCCGCGGCCCTTGGCCTCGGTGATCCAGCCGTGCTCCTTGAGGATTTCCTGGCTATAGGTCACCCGTCCGGTGATCTGCTCGCACGGCAGCGTGGCCAGGAGCAAGGCGGCGCGCGCCATGAGGATGGGCGGCTCGCCCCGCGGGTCGTCCATGCTGCGCACGAGCTTGTGATGGACGGTGCCCGGGGTGGGCACCACCTGGGACGGCGACACCGCGGTCACCGAGATCCCGTGGGCATATACCTCGCGGGCCAGCCCCTGGGTGAAGCGCTCCAGCGCCGCCTTCTCCGCGCCATAGCAGGTGCCCCCGGTATAGCGCTCCGGGTCCGGATACGGTCCGCGCCCGGGCCCGATGGCCGAGCCCGAGGAGATATTCACGATGCTCCCCCGCCGGCGCGGGACCATGTCGGTGAGGACGAGCTTGCTGAGAATGAAGGGCGCGTGCACGTTCACCGCCCAGGAGCGCAGCCACTTGTTGACGGGATAGTCCTGGACCGGGATGAAATAGGTCAGCGCGGCATTGTTGACGAGCACGTCCACCGGGCCATAGGCCTTCCGCGCCGCCTCGAGCAAGCGCTCGCACTCGGCGGCCTCGGAGATGTCCACCGCCACCGGGGTGGCTTCACCGCCCGACTTCCGGATCTCGCCCACCGTGTGCTCGAGCGAGCCTTCCAGCGGATGATCCCCCTCGTGAAGGGTGCGGGCCGCGCACACCACGCGCCCCCCCTCGGCGGCGAAGAGCCGCGCGATGTCGGCCCCGATGCCGCGGCTGGCCCCCGTGACCACGACCACCTTCCCGTCCAGTTTCCGGTCGCCCTGTCCCATGGCGCCACACTCTAGGCTTTCGCTCCCCGGGAGGCAAGCGGAGCGCTAGGACCTTGTGAGCACCTGGTGCAGCGGCGGCTCGCCCCGCCCCACGCGCTCGATATTGCCCGCGATGACGTCGGCGCGGGCGGACAGCATGCCGTCGGTCCACCCGGAGACATGCGGAGTCATCAGGACATTGGAGAGCTCGTGGAAAGGGCGCGTGGCGGGCAGGGTCGGGCCCGGGCCGGCCGGATACCGGTACCAGACGTCCAGCGCGGCGCCGGCGATGGTCCCCTTGCGGAGGGCCTCGTAGAGCGCATCCTCGTTCACGACCTCGCCCCGCGCCACGTTGACGAGCATGGCGCTCCGCTTCATGAGGGACAGCTCGCGCGCGCCCAGCAGGCCGCGGGTCTCCGGCGTCAACGCGAGCGTGATGGCGAGATAGTCCGACGCGCGCAGAAGGTCGTCCAGCGACTCGGGGCCGCCGAGAAACGCGAGCCCCCCGGCGTCGGTGCCCCGCGGCTCGCGCCGGATGGCGCGGACCTCCATGTCGAAGGCACGGGCGCGGCGCGCCAGGGCCTGCCCGATGCGGCCGTACCCGAGGATGCCCAGGGTCTTGCCGGCGAGCTCGGGCGCGGGCGGGGGCGGCGGCGCGTCGTGCGACCAGGCGGCGTCCCAGTGGCCCCGGCGAAGGCTCGCGTCGAGCCGTCCGAGCCCGCGGTTCCAGCTCAGCATGGCGCCCAGCACGTATTCCGCGATGCCGGCCTCGTGGCCATAGGCATTGGCGAGGAGGGCCCCGGCGGGCAGCGCCGCGCGATCGACGCGATCCGTGCCCGCGCCGGGCACCTGGACGAGGCGCAGCCGCGAGGCGGCGGCGCCCATGGCGGCGGTGAAGGCCAGGCTGACGAGCACGTCCACCTCCGGCATCCGCGCCACGATGTCCCGCTCCTCCGCTCGCAGGAGCTCGCAGGGCTCGGCGAGGCGCGCGCGCACCGGCTCGACGAAGCACGCCGAGAAGCCGCCCAGGAAGGCGACGCGAAGCGGCCCGGACCTGCCGGTCACATGAGCACCATCTGCGTCTGGATGGTCATGGACAGCAGGCGCCCTCCGTCGTCGGTGACGCGCGTCTGCCACACCTGGGTGCGCTTGCCGCGATGCAGGGGGATGGCCTCGGCATGCGCGGCGCCCGAGCGCGCGGCGGCGAAGAAATTGGTCTTGGACTCCAGGGTGGTGGTGGTGGCGCCCGCGGGAAGGTTGAGCACCGCGGCCATGGCGCCCACCGTGTCGGCGAAGGCCATGAGGGTGCCGCCGTGCAGCGCGCCCCCGACGGTGAGGAGCGCGCCGTGGATCGTGAGCTTCGCGCGCACCCGGTCCGGGGCCACCTCCACGAACTCGATCCCCAGATGCTCCCCCAGGGTTCCCTTCCACCGCTCCGTCACCAGCGCGGGATCCAGGCTGCTATCCGACATCAGGACACCTCCGTGTGCGTGAGAGGGTTGGCGCTCATCGTGGCCGGGGGGCGGGCCGGATTCAATTACCCCGGAGGTAATGTCCCACATTCACCGCGCGGTGTAGACTCCCCGCATGCCGCGGGCCCGGGACGGATTGCGGGTGAATCGCCTGCGCGCGGGCCGCCCGCTGGGACGGCTGCTCCGCCAGTGGCGCGAGCGTCAGCGCATGAGCCAGCTCGCCCTCGCCGTCGAGGCCGAGGTGTCGGCGCGACATCTTTCCTTCATCGAGACGGGCCGCGCGCAGCCGAGCCGCGAGATGCTCTTGCTGCTGGCGCGCGTCCTCGAAGTTCCGCCGCGGGCCCGCAACGAGCTGCTCCTCGCCGCAGGCTTCGCCCCCATGTATCGCGAGCGGGCCCTCGACGCGCCCGAGATGGCGCAGGTCCGGCGGGCGCTGGACTTCATGCTGCGCCAGCAGGAGCCGTACCCCGGACTCGTGGTGGACGGCCGCTGGAATATCCTGCTCGCCAACCAGGGCGCGCAGCGGCTGATCGGCCTCTTTCTCGATCCCGCCCAGGCGGCCGCGCTGGGGCCGCCCAATGCCATGCGCCTCTTCTGTCACCCGCGCGGCATGCGGCCCTATATCGTCAACTGGGAGGCGACCGCGGCCGCGCTCGTCCAGTGGCTGCATCGCGACCTCCTGCGCAGCGCGGGAGATCCCGAGACGGTCCGCCTTCTCGAGGAGCTGCTGGCCTATCCCGACGTGCCCCGGCACTGGCGGACGGTTGACCTGGACGCCTCCACCGCGCCCTTCCTCGCGGTGGAGCTCGCGAAGGGGGACATGCGGCTCTCCTTCTTCTCCACCCTGGCGGGCCTGGGAGTGCCCTACGACATCACGCTGCACGAGCTGCGGGTGGAGTGCTTCTTCCCCGCCGACGCCGCCAGCGAGGCCGTGATCCACGGGCTCGCGCGCGAGCCCGTCGGCGATTAGAGGCCGCCCCACACCTCGTGGGCCAGCTCGACGCAGAGCGCGAGCTTGGCGCGCTGCTGGTCCGCCCCGATCTCGTTGCCCTCCACGGTCGAGGAGAAGCCGCACTGGGGGCTCACGCAGAGCTGCTCGAGCGGCAGGTGCTTCGCGGCGTCGTCCAGCCGCCGTTTGAGGTCGTCCTTCCTCTCGAGCGCGCCCGACTTCGACGTCACCAGCCCCAGCACCACCCGCACTCCCTTGGGCACCTGGCGAAGGGGCGAGAAGTCCCCCGAGCGCGCGTCGTCGAACTCGAGGAAAAAGCCGTGATACGGCATCTGGGTGAAGATGGTCTCGGCCACCCGCTCGTAGCCGCCCTGCGCGCGCCAGGACGAGCGGAAGTTGCCGCGGCAGAGATGCGTGCAGACGGTGAGGTCGCGGGGCTGGTCTCGCAACACGCCCTGCACCATCTTCACGGACAGCGCGAGCTGGGCGTCGGGATCGTCGCCCCGCTGGCGCCCCTGCTCGCGCATCGCCTCGTCGCAGAGATAGGCCAGGCTCACGTCGTCCAGCTGGAGATAGCGGCAGCCCGCCGCGTAGAGGTCGGCGATCTCCGCGCGATAAGCCGCGATCGTGTCCTCGCCGAACGCATCGAGACTGCGATAAATGTGCCGATCTATGTTGGCGGCGCCGACCTGGGTATACAGCATGGACGGCGACGGCAGCGTGAGCTTGGCGGTGCGCTGCACCACCGAGCGGAGGAACCGGAAGCCCTCCACGAAGATGGGCTCCCGCCGGGTGACCCGCCCCGTCACCGAGAGGTCGGGGCGGGTGAAGAACATCTCGCCCGATTTCCCGGTGAAGGTCACCGGCAGCTTCTTGCCTTCGCTGGACAGCCCGCCCAGCTGGAGCAGGAAGTCCATGTGCCAGGCCGTCCGGCGCATCTCGCCGTCCGTGATGCCCTGAAGCCCGACCCCCTCCTGCAGCGCCACCACGTCCCGGATGGCCGCGTCCTCGGCGGCGCGGAGCGCTTCGGGAGTGGCGCGGCCCGCCTCGCGCTCGAGGCGGAGGGCCTTGAGCCCGGGCGGTCGCAGGAGACTGCCGACGTGGTCGGCGCGAAACGGCGGGCGCAAACCCGCCACCGACGTCATCCTCGCGTCACTCAGCGCGCCGGCTTGTCCACCGCCGCATAGATCATGTCCTTGAGGATGGCGCGGTAGTAGACGCGCTGCTTGGGCGACTGCATCATGAAGACCACGAACATGTTTTCCTTCGGGTCCACCCAGAAGTAGGTGCCGCCCGCCCCGCCCCAGTTGTATTCCCCGACCGAGCCGGGAAAGGGCGAGACGCCCGCGTCCTTGCGCACGGCGAAGCCCAGACCGAAGCCGAAGCCCGCGCCGGGCAGATACAGCGGCCCGGGCACGGCGCCGCCCCCCATGTGATCCGCGGTCATGTAGGCCACCGTCTTGGGGCCGATGATGCGCTTGCCGTCGAGGGTGCCGCCGTTGAGCAGCATCTGGAGGAATCGCGCGTAGTCCATCGCGGTGCCCACCATGCCGCCGCCGCCGGACTCCCACTTCTGCGCCACGCGCGGGTCGTTGAACTCCGCGTCGAGACCGATGCTGCGGTCGTTGGGGAAGGGCTCGACGATCCGGTCCTGCTTGGCCTTGTCGGTGACGTAGAAGGAGGTGTCCTTCATGCCCAGCGGGTCGAGGATGCGCGCCTTCTCGAACTCGTAGAGCGTCTTGCCCGAGACCACCTCGACCAGCCGGCCCAGCACGTCCGTCGAGTGGCTGTAGTCCCAGGTGGTGCCGGGCTGGTAGATCAGCGGCAGCTTGGCGATGCGGTCCACGAACTCCGCGTTGGAGGGATAGTCCACCCAGAGCTTGGAGTCCACATACGCCTTCTTCACGAGTCCCTCGCCGAAGAAGCCATAGGTCAGGCCCGAGGTGTGGCGCAGCAGGTCCTGGACCGAGATGGGCCGGCGGGGCGCCACCAGCTCGAGGGTGGGCGCGCCCCCGCCTGCATCCGACTTCTCGACGCCGACCTTCACCGTTCCGAGCGCCGGGATGTATTTGCCCACCGGATCGGACAGCGCGAGCTTGCCCTCCTCGAAGAGAATCATGGTGGCCACGGAGGTGATGGGCTTGCTCATGGAATAGATGCGGAAGATGGCGTCCCGGGTCATGGGCGCCTTGGACCCCGGATCGCGCACGCCCACGGTGTCGAAGGCCGCGATCTTGCCGTGACGCGCCACCAGCAGGATGGCGCCGGGAATGGTCCCCTTCTCCACGTCGGCCTTGAGCATGGCGGTGAGGCGGCCCAGCCGCTCCGACGAAAGCCCCACCTGCTCCGGCTTGACGACCGGCAGGCTCTGCGCCTGGGCCAGGCCGGAGGTGACGAGGCAGAGCAGCGCGACCAGGACGTGGATTCGCAGCGATCGCATCATGGCGGTGGTCCTTTCGGGTTGGCGATTCAGCCGGGGAGATTCGCCGGGCGTCGCGACGCCCAGGGTTGCGCGGCCTCCAGCTGGCCGGCCAGTCGGAAGAGGAGAGCCTCGCCGCCGAAGGGTCCCGCGAACTGGACGCCGAGCGGCAACCCGCTTCGTGACCAGGCCAGCGGCACCGACATCGCCGGATTGCCGGACGCATTGAAGAGCGCGGTGAAGCCGATCGAGGCGAGCACCGCGGCCAGATAGGCGTCCGCGTTCGGGTTCGACATGTCGAGCACGCCGAGGGGAAAGGGCGGCCGGCACATGGTCGGCGACAGGATGATGTCGTACCGTGTGAAGAAGCGGGCCACCGCGCGGCCCGTCCGGTGCACGACCCCCATCGAGCGCGCGTAGTCGGCGGCGGTGTGCGCGCCGCCGAGCCCCGCGTAATCCCAGGTGACGCGCTCGACGTCGGCGGCCTCCAGCGCCCGCCCCCGCGCCTTCGCGCCCGCGTCGAGCGCCGCGCGCACATTGGCGCCGATGATGATGCGGGTGGCCTGGCCGAGCGCGTCGCGATCGAAGTCCGGACGCGCCTCCTCGACGTGATGGCCCAGCGACTCGCAGAGCCGCCCCGCGTCGGTGGCGGCGGCGGCGCACTCGGGGTCCACCGGGGCGCCGTTCCACGAGGCGGTGGCCAGCGCGATGCGCAGCGTCCCCGGAGGACGGCTCACCTCGTCGAGGAACGGGCCCGCCGGCGGCGGCGCCCAGTACGGATCGCCCACATCGGGACCGGCGGTGACGTCGAGGAGCGCGGCGCTGTCGCGCACGGAGCGCGTCACCGCATGGCCCACGGAGGCGCCGCCCCAGCCTTCCCCCGCGTCCGGGCCCATGGGATTGCGGGCGCGGGTGGGCTTGAGCCCGAACAGTCCGCAGCACGAGGCGGGAATGCGAATGGAACCGCCGCCGTCGGTGGCATGCGCCATGGGCAGCATGCCCCCCGCCACCGCCGCCGCCGCGCCGCCGCTGGAGCCGCCCGCGCTGTGGGCACGATTCCACGGATTGCGCGTGGGACCGAAGAGCCGCGGCTCCGTGGACGGCGCCAGCCCCATCTCGGGGGTATTGGTCTTGGCGAGGATGACCAATCCCGCTCGCTTCAGTCGCAAGGTCAATTCACTGTCGTGATCGGCCATCGAGCCGGCGAAGAGCCGGCTCCCGTAGCTGGTCACCGCCCCCGTGTAGAGCGCGCCCAGATCCTTCAGCGCATAGGGCACCCCGGTGAACGGCCCCGCGGGGAGGCCCGCCGCCACGGCGGCGCGCGCCTGGTCGTAGAGCCGGTTCACCACCGCGTTGAGCGCGGGATTCAGAGCCTCCACCCGCTCGATGGCCGTCTCGAGCATTTCCTCCGCCTTCACCTCACCCTGGCGCACCAGGGCGGCAAGGCCGAGCCCGTCGTACCGCTCGTAGTCGGCGAACCCCATCAGCGTCTCCTGGAGGCGAGTCGGTTCGTGTCGATCGCGAATCGTCGCGGCGGCGTCGAGGCTTCCTCGCCGGAGCCGGCGGGCCGCGCCGCCCGAGGTTATCAGTGGGGGATTGCCCTGGCAACCGCCTTCACGGTGCGCCGCAGCGGACGCGGGCGGGCGAGATCGAGGGGTGAATCAGGAGGAGGAGGATCAGCCGGGGCGGGCCGACGGAGCTGACCGATGATCCAGAGCGCGGACGCTCGCACGAGCGTCTCGCGCTCTGGACCCCGGCCTCGATACTGCGGTCTAGCGTTCCTTCGTCAAGAACTGGTCACGCCGGTTCTGCGCGTGGCAGCCCTCGGTCCGGTCGGTGCAGAGCGGCCGCTCCTTGCCGAAGGACACGATGGTGATGCGATCGACCGATACGCCCTTGGACACCAGATAGTCCATCGCGGCCTTGGCCCGCCGCTCACCGAGCGCCAGATTGTATTCCGCGGTGCCCCGCTCATCGCAGTGTCCCTCGATGAGCAGGAGGTTGGTGGGATTGCGCCTGAGCCAGTCCGCGCTGGCGTCGAGAATCCTCGCATCGCCGGGACGGATGACCGACTTGTCGAAGTCGAAGTTGATCGCCTTGAGGTTGTCGTTCGCCGCGTACTCCTTGGGCGGAGCAGGCGTGGGAGCAGGAGCCACCGGCGCCACCGGAACCGGCGCGGGGGCCGGTGCGGGAGCAGGAGCCGGGGCGGGAGCGGGAGCCACCGGCGCCGGCGCGGGGGCCGGTGCGGGCGCGGGCGCAGGGGGCGGCGGCGCGGGTGCGGCCACCGGAGCCGGCGCGGCAGGCGGCGGCATCAGCGGCCGCTTGGGGCAACCGGTCAGAAGCAGGACGAGGGCAAGCATGGGAAAGATGAATGCGAGGAATCCAAGTCTGGTCCGCATGAGTAGGGGTCTCCTCGCCTAGTCCTGGAAGATCTGGTTCGGGCTCACCGTGAGGGCCTTCCCCCACCAGTTCTCCCGGGGGGCGGCGGTCATGTCGGAGCGGGTAACCCGTAGATTTGACCCGTCCTTATTGTTCCGCATGGAGAAGCCCATGTGCTGGTCCGACGCGAAGTGGGTCGAGTGCGCCTTCCACTCCGCCCATTCCTCCGAAGTCGCGCAGCCGTTCAGCACGACGGCCGCTGCCAAAGTGATCAAGATTGCTACCATTCCCACCCGCTTGCCTGCGCGCATGTGGAACCCCTCCTGTTGGTTTCCGACCCTGTCGGCCACCGGTTGGAGCATCGACGTCCCCGCCCAGGGGCCTCGAGCCGTAAACCCCGTTCGCGCCTCGATTTTTTCCGCATCACCCGGCGCCGTGGGTGTCGGGGCGGCTGCGGACGCTCCGCGGCCACCGGAAACTTTTCTCGTGTTGACCCTGCAAAACATGGTCCAGTCCCCCCATAGGAGGGTAGTGCTCTCGGTGACCGACCCGATATTGGACTATGGTCCTATCGAGACCCTGATCCGTTTTGAACACTTCAATGGTTCGATCACGCCGGCGGGCTCTTGGGCCGCCGCGCCACTTCCCCCTCGTAGATCCGCAGGGCGGCAAGGGCCAGCGACATCACCACCGGACCGATGATCAAGCCCGATAGCCCCATCAGCTCCACGCCTCCGAAGAGCGCCACGAAGGTGAGCACGGCCGGGGTGCCCTCCGGATCGCCGACCAGGCGCGGCCGGATCACATAGTCCGAGACTCCCACCACGACCAGCGCGCCCCAGGCAAGCTCGATGACACCGGCGGTGAAATGCTCCGTGAGCATCAGATACGCGCCCGCCGGCACCCAGATGAGCAAGGTGCCCACCGCGGGGATCAGCGACGCCACCGCGGTGAGCGCGCCGAAGAAGGCGGGCTGCGGGAGGCCCGTGATCCAGTAGCCCACTCCGGCAAGCGCGCCCTGCGCGAGACCGGTGAGCACCGTGCCCAGCAGCACCGCCCGGCCCACATGGCGGAACTCCTGCAGCAGCGCGCGGGTGTGGCGAGGGTCAAGAGGCAGGATGGCCTCGAGCCGGGTGGCGGTGGCGCGCCAGTGCCGGAGGAAGAAGTGCATGGCCATCACCGCGAAGAAGAGCCCCAGCAGCAGATTGGCCGACACGCTGGCGAGCGCGCCCGCGATCTCGGCCGCTCGCTTGGCGACCTCGCCCGCCGCCTCGCCCAGCCTGGTCGTGATCGTCTCGGGGTCGATCCTCGATATGCCGACAGAGTGGGCCAGGCGCTCCGCCGACTCTCGGGCTTGTCCCCCCGGCGCGAATCCTTCCTGCGCGGCCCTGGCGAGAACCACGCCTCGAGTCACGAGAAGATAGCCCAGGCCGCCGAGCGCGATGGTGAAGAGCACGGTCGTGGCCGCGACGCAGGCCAGCGCCGCCAGCTCGGGCCGGCGCCACCGGGCGGCCAGCCGCTGCTGGAGGGGCTCGAGGGCAAACGCGGTGAGCGTGCCGATGAGGATCCCCACGCCCACCGGCATCGCCAGCCAGATGATGAGGGCGGCGGCGATGAGCGCCAGGACGGCAAGGGCCACGCGCTGGGTGCCGACAGTCACGAGTCCACCTCGAGCCGGGTGTGGAGCATTTGGAAAGGCCGCCGCTGCGCGCCTGGACGCCGATCCCCCGAGGGGGAGGAGTACCATTGCATCACGGTCCGGAGTATTGGACCAAGGTCCAATAAGCGCATGGGAGACCCCGTGGCAACCGAACCGAGCCGCACGGTCTACGTCGTGGACGATGACGCGTCGGTGCGGAAGAGTGTCGGCCGGCTCTTGCGTACCGCCGGCTATGAGGTGGAGGCTTTTGCCTCCGCCGACGACTTCCTCGCGCACCCTCCGGCGAGCGAGCCGGGCTGTCTCCTGCTTGACCTCCGGATGCCGGGCCGCGACGGCCTCGAGCTGCAGGAAGCGCTGGCGGCGGCGCGCAAGCGCATCCCCATCATCTTCGTCTCGGGCCATGGGGACGTGCCCAGCAGCGTGCGTGCCATGAAGGGCGGCGCGGTGGACTTCCTCACCAAGCCCTATTCCGCCGAGGATCTGCTGGAGGCGGTGGCGCGTGCGATGGCCAAGGAGAAACGCGAGCGGCGCGAGGAGGCCCAGCTCGTCGAGCTGGAGGGGCGCGCGCGAACGCTCACCCCGCGCGAGGGGGACGTCCTCCGCCTGGTGGTGCGGGGGTTGTTGAACAAGCAGGTGGCGGCCGAGCTCGGCATCAGCGAGAAGACAGTGAAGGTCCACCGCGCGCGCGTGATGCAGAAGATGCG
This sequence comes from Candidatus Nitrosocosmicus sp., assembly GCA_035654455.1. Classification (GTDB taxonomy): domain Bacteria; phylum Methylomirabilota; class Methylomirabilia; order Rokubacteriales; family CSP1-6; genus DASRWT01. Next base: position 59,495 of record DASRWT010000085.1, read on the forward strand.
CGCCGACTCCATGGCGGATCTGGTGCGCATGGCCGGCCGCCTCCATCCCCCCGCCGGAGCGCCCTGACCCCACCGCCTCCTCCCGGGGGCCGCCCCCCGGACCCCCGACCAAGGTCCAATGCCCAAGGCGCGCGGGATCGTCTACCCTTCGAACGGATTGACTATCGCGAGCCTCATGATGCTTGTCTCGATCATCGACGACGATCTCTCCGTGCGCCGCGCGTTGCGTCGCCTGGTCGCCACGGCCGGATTCTCGGTGGAGACCTTCGCGTCGGGGTCGGAGTTCCTCGACTCGGATCCGGTTGGGCGGAGCCAGTGCATCGTCCTCGACATCCACCTGGGCGGGCTGAACGGCTTCGACGTGCAGGAGCGGCTGAAAGCGATGGGGGGCGAGGCCCCGGTCATCTTCATCACCTCCCACGACGACGAGGCCACGCATGCCCGGGCCGGCCGCTCGGGTGCCGCCGCCTACCTGCGCAAGCCGTTCGAGGAGAGCGCGCTGCTCGATGCCATCGAGCGCGCGATCGGCAAGGCGGATCAGTCCTGACGCAGTGACGCTCGGGGCCTCCGATTCGCGGCCCCCTATCGCCTCAGCAGGCCCCGCAGGGCGTCCACCACCGCGTCGGGCCGCTCGCGCGGCATGAAGTGTCCGGCGCCCTCGATCACCCGGCGCTCGGTCCCCGGAAGAAAATATTTGAGGTGCCCCTCCGTGCGCGGCGGCCGATCCACGGTGTCCTCGGCGCCGTGGAGGATCACGGAAGGGACGCTGATGGGCGGCCGCTCGGCCAGCCGGCGCTCCACCGCGTCGAAGCGCGGATCGCCGGGCGCATGGCGATGGCGATGGCGGTACGAGTGGATGACGATGTCCACGAAGTCCGGGTTGTCGAAGGACGGCGCGGTTTGCTCGAAGGTCGCCTCGTCGAAGCGCCAGCCCGGCGACCAGTCGGCCCAGAGCATGCGGCAGATCTCGCGGCGATTCTTCTCCAGGCCCACCCGGCCCCGCTCGGTGTTGAAATACCACTGATACCAGCTCGCGCGTTCCTGGATGGCGTCCGCCGGCCGCGGCGGCCCGATGGTGTCCTGCACGTTGTAGCCGCCGATGGTGACCAGCGCCCGCACGCGCGCCGGCGCGAGAATGGCGGCGATGCACGCGGCCCGGCCCCCCCAGTCGTACCCCGCCAGCGCGACGGGAGGCAGATCGAGCGCGGCCATGAGATCCAGGAGATCCTGGCCGATGGCGGCTTGCTGGGCCATCCGCGGCTCGGCCCCCGAGAGAAACCGCGTGGGGCCATAGCCCCGGAGATACGGGACCAGCACGCGATGGCCCACGGCCGCCAGCGGCGGCGCCACCGTGTCGTACGCGTGAGCGTCGTCCGGAAAGCCATGCAGCAGGATGATCGGCGCGCCGTCTCGCGGACCATGCGCCTCGCACGCGATCTCGAGGGTGGGGGTGCGCACGGTGAGGCGCTCGGGCGGCATCGAGTGGCAGTCTAGCAGAGCCCGGTCGCCGGCTTCAGTCCCGCCGGGCGAGCAGGCCGCGCGCGCCGAAGAACAGGAGCCCGCCCGCCACCCAGGCCAGCGCGCCGTCGAAGAGGAATGCGCCGGGCAGGGTCACCGCCGCCAGCGCCCCGGTGGCGAGCGGGCTCACCGCGGTGCCGACCTGAACGCTCAGCGCGAGCCAGCCGAAGGCAGAGCCCCGGCTCGCGCTGGGCACGATCTGTCCGCCCAGCGAGTAGGCCAGCGTGAGGGAGCCGCCCAGGCACAGCGCGGAGGCGCAGCGCAAGAGGAGCAGCGAGAGCCAGCCGTCGGACCAGGCCATCAGCGCGCATGGAATCCCGCCCCCGAGGCACCCCACGAGGAGGAGCCAGCCCAGCGGCCAGCGCAACCCCAGCCGGCCGGCCAGGCCGGCGGAGATGGTCGCGCAGACCGCCGCCACCGAGATGATGAGCCCCGAGGTGGCGGCCACCCGCTCGATGCCGGGCAGGTGCGCGACCTTCAGCGGCACCATGAGCGCGAGGCTGCGGTCGATGTACTGCGCGAGGAAGAGCAAGCCCAGCACGGCGGCGAAGTGCGGGATGCGGAACATCTGCGCCAGCGGCAGCCGCTCCGGCTTCTCGGCCGCCGCGCCGGACGCGGAAGGCCGCGCCTCGGTGAAGAGCAGGATCAGCCCCAGCAGCGAGAGCGCGCACATGCCCGCGGTCACGAAGAAGGCGGCGCGGATTCCCCAGTGCGAGGCGACATAGCCGCCGGCGGCGGGCCCCACCGCCACGCTCAGAAGCTGCGCCGACTGCACCCGGCCGATCGCCACCGGCACCTTGTCGCGAGGGCACGAGACGCTGGCCAGCGCCATCGCGAAGACCGAGAAGCCCGCGAACACGCCCTGCAGCACGCGCGCGATGAGGAGCTGATAGACGGACGTCACCAGTCCCATGGCCGCAATGATCACGACGAAGGCCACCAGGGAGCGGACCATCATGAGCTTGCGTCCCACCCGATCGGCCAGCGCGCCCCAGAGCGGGCCGAGCAGCCCCGATACGGCGGGGGTCACCGCCAGGAGCACCCCGGACCAGATCGCGATCCGGGACGGGTCGGTCACGCCGAGCTCGTGCACGTAGAGGGGGAGGAAGGGCGAGAAGAACTGGAAGCCCACGAAGGCGGTGAAGACGATCAGCGCCAGCGCCCAGACGTTGCGCTGCCAATCGTCGCGGGCGGTCGGCATGGGTCATCGTACCCGATGCCGACCGCCCGGCGGCGGGGAACGCCGCGCGAGGCCTAGTAGCGGTAGTGGTCGGGCTTGTAGGGGCCCGACTTGTCCACCCCGATATAGCGCGCCTGCGCGTCGGTGAGCACGGTGAGCTTCGCGGCCAGCTTCGTGAGCTGGAGCCGCGCCACCTTCTCGTCGAGGTGCTTGGGCAGCACGTACACGCCGATGGGATAGTCGGCGGTCTTGGTGAAGAGCTCGATCTGGGCGATGACCTGATTGGCGAAGGACGAGCTCATCACGTAGCTCGGATGCCCGGTGCCGCAGCCGAGGTTCACCAGCCGGCCCTCGGCGAGGAGAATGATCCGCTTGCCGTCGGGGAACAGGATGTGGTCCACCTGCGGCTTGATGTTCTCCCACTTGTATTGCTTGAGCGAGGCAATGTCGATCTCGGAGTCGAAATGCCCGATATTGCAGACGATGGCCTGGTCCTTCATGCGCCGCATGTGATCGTGGGTGATGACGTGGTAGTTGCCAGTGGCGGTGACGAAGATGTCGCCCTGGCTCGCCGCCTCCTCCATGGTCACCACGCGGTAACCTTCCATCGCCGCCTGGAGCGCGCAGATGGGATCCACCTCGGTCACCCACACCTGGGCGGACAGGGCGCGGAGGGCCTGCGCCGAGCCCTTGCCCACGTCGCCGTAGCCGCACACCACCGCGATCTTGCCCGCGATCATGACGTCGGTGGCGCGCTTGATCCCGTCCACCAGCGACTCGCGGCAGCCGTAGAGGTTGTCGAACTTGCTCTTGGTCACCGAGTCGTTGACGTTGATGGCGGGAAACTTCAGCTTGCCGTCCTTCGCCATCTGGTAGAGCCGCTTCACCCCGGTGGTCGTCTCCTCGCTCACCCCGCGGATCTTGCCCAGCCGCGTGGAGTACCACGTGGGGTCCTTGGCCAGCTTGGCCTTGATGGCGGCGAAGAGCGAGGTCTCCTCCTCGTTGGTCGGATGCGCGATGCCGGACGGGTCGCGCTCCGCCTGCGCCCCCAGGTGGAGCAGCAGGGTGGCGTCGCCGCCGTCGTCGAGGATCATGTTGGAGTGGCCGCCGTCGGGCCACTCGAAGATGCGGTGCGTGTAGTCCCAGTACTCGTCGAGGGATTCGCCCTTCACCGCGAACACCGCCACCCCGGAGGCGGCGATGGCGGCGGCGGCATGATCCTGGGTGCTGAAGATATTGCAGGAGGCCCAGCGCACCTCGGCGCCGAGCGCCCTGAGCGTCTCGATGAGGACCGCGGTCTGGATGGTCATGTGCAGCGAGCCCGTGATGCGAGCGCCCCGCAGGGGCTGGGTGGCCGCGTACTCCTCGCGGATGGCCATGAGACCGGGCATCTCGGTCTCGGCGATCTGCATCTCCTTGCGGCCCCAGTCGGCCAGGGTGAGGTCGGCGACGACGTGGTCGGCGTGGGCGGAATTCCGATTGGCGCTCATCTCGCGCCCTCCTTTGAGGAATGGAGTTTGCGAGCGCCGTTGCACCGACAGCCGGCCCGTGAGGCCGACCGCTCCGAGCCTGGCGGGAAGGGTTCCCGTCGCAACGCTCCTCGAAGCTCCGAGCGGATTATCCCAAGCCCAGGGCCGCGACGCAAGTATCGTGTATGATCCGGCCGCCGCGATGACCGCTCACCGCCTCGGCCTCCTCCTCCTGTTCACCACCGTGATCTGCTGGGGTCTCACCTGGCCCGTCCACAAGGTCCTGCTCGAATCCCTGCCGCCGGTATGGTCGGTGGCGCTCCGCACCGCCATCGGCATGGTCACCATCTTCGCCGTCGCGCTCGGGCGGGGCCGTCTCCCGAGGCCGGCGCGGGCCGACCTGCCCGTGCTGCTGAGCATCACCCTGCTCCACATGGTGGGCTTCACCTTGCTCTCCACGTGGGGGCTTCAGCAGGTGACGACGGGCCGCTCGGTGGTGCTCGCCTACACCACGCCCTTGTGGGTGACGCCGGGCGCCGTCCTCTTCCTCGGCGAGCGGCTCACCGCGCGGCGGCTGGCCAGCGTGGCGCTGGGGCTGCTGGGCCTGGTGGCGCTCTTCAACCCCCTCGCCTTCGACTGGGGAGACCGGCGCGCGGTGCTGGGCAATCTCGCCATCCTCGCCGCCGCGTTCTTCTGGGCCGGCAGCATCCTGCACATCCGGGCGCACCGGTGGCGGGGCACACCCTTCGACCTCCTGCCCTGGGAGATCCTCCTCGCCACCGTGATCCTCACCGCGGTGGGATTCGCCACCACACCCTTCCCCGCCGTGGCCTGGAGCACGCGTCTCGTGCTCCTGCTGCTCTACGCCGGGATTCCCGGCTCCGCGCTCGCCTACTGGGCGGTGGCGACGGCGAGCCGCAACCTGCCCGCGGTCACGACCTCGCTGGGGCTTCTCCTGACCCCGGTGGTGAGCGTGGTGACCGCCACCCTCTGGCTGGGCGAGGCGCCCACCGTGTCCCTCGTCGCGGCCATCGTCCTCATCCTGAGCGGCGTCGCCCTGGGCGCGACGGGCGCGTCTACGGCGCGGCGCGATGCAGTGGGAACGCCGGGGGGATGATCTGATCGACCCCCGCCTTGTCCCAGCGCCAGCGGGGCACATGCTCCCAGTAGCGCCGGGTCACCTGACGCACCTTCGCGTACACCGCGTCCTCGTCCACACGGCTCACGCGGCCTCCCTGCACGAGGATCTTGCCGTTGACCATCACGGTGTCCACGTCCCGGCCGCAGCCGGCGTCCACCAGGGACTTGATGGGATCGGCGTAGATGCCCGCCCCCAGGTGATCGAGGTTGATGAGGAGGAGGTCGGCCTTGGCGCCCGGCGCGAGGCGCCCCAGATCGGTACGGCCGAGGAACTTGCACCCGCCCAGCGTGGCCGCGTTGAAGACGTCGCGCGCGAGTCCCGCCTGGTAGTTGGCGTCGGCGATCTTGGCCAGAATCGACGCCCAGCGCAGCTCCGCCACCATGTCCATGGGGAAGGTGTCGGTGCCGATGGCGATGTTCACGCCGGCCTCGAGATAGCGCTGGAAGGACTGGAGCGTCATCGCCATCTTGGCGTACTTGTAGGGACAGTGCCCGACGGTGGCGCCGGTCTGGGCCAGCACGCGCAGGTCGTCGCCAAACTGGTAGCGCGGCCAGGGATGCGCGGTGGTGAAGACGGCGTGGCCGAGCAAGGTCCGCTCGTCGAGGAAGCCGATGTCGGCGAGGAACTGGATGGGCGTCTTCCGGTGCTCCGCCATGATGCGCTCGAACTCGATGAGGTTGCCGCCGGCATGGGTGTGGATGGGAATGTTCAGCGTGCGCGCGGCGTCCTTCCCCGCTCGCAGCAGGGACTCCGTGCAGGTCTCCACCTGGGCGGCGTTGAGCATGCCGCGCAGGCGCCCGCCGGCGGAGCCGTCGAACTTCTTCACGAACTCCAGCGCCTCCCGGAACGCCGCCTCGCCCGCGGCGGCATCGTGGTCGTAGTAGAGCCGGCCTTGCGCGTCCATGAAGGTGTTCCGGTCGCGGAAGGTCGGGCTCCCGTACACCCGCACCCCGAGGTCGTCCACCAGCCGCGCGTAGCCGTCCCAGTCGCCGCGAAGCCCACCCACGTCGATGATGGTGGTGGTGCCGCCCTTGAGGGCGTGGAGGAAGACGAATTCGCGGATGGCCGCCACCGCCTCCGGCGGCGGGGGCGTCATCGCGCCCTTGAGCGGCGCGGCGAAGCTCATGTAGTTGGCGGTGCGGTAGTCGTTCTTGGCCATGTCCAGCAGCAGGTAGTCGCCGCCATTGCCGGCGGTATGGACATGGGTATTGATGAAGCCCGGCGCGACGAGCTTGCCCCGCGCCGAGATGGTCGCGTCGGCGGTCCCCCCATACGGCCCGCCCGCGTGAAGCACGTGGTCGTCCTCCACCACCACGCTGCCCCGCTCGTGGACCTCGTGCGTCTTGCCGTTGAACGCGACCACCCAGCCGCCCTCGATATGGGTTTTCATGGCCCTTCACCCTATCCCAATATCCGAACCGTTGCGTCCGAAAACGGCGCCCTCGGAGCGTCGGACTTGGCATATGCTAGCGGAAGTTTCTCGCCGGCGCCGACGCCGGCCCACAACCCCGTCGAGGAGGACACGCCCACATGTCCGAGCACGAGCCGCATTCCATCACGCGCCGCCAGATTCTTGCGGCGGGAGCCGCCCTGGCCGCCACCCCCTGGCTGAGCCGCGTCGCGCCCGCCTCCGCGCAAGCGCCCGCGAAGAGCACCAAGGTCCTCGACTTCCTCACCGGCGCCGACGTCGCCAAGGCGGAAGCGGAGGGCGAGGTCGTCTATTACAGCCACGACGGCGAGGCGGGGATCGCCGCCCTGCTCGACGCGTTCCGAAAAGACTTCCCCAAGATCAAGACCAGCTATGTGCGGGCCCAGACGGGCGCGCTCTACGCCAAGATCACCGCCGAGCGCTCGGCGGGCCGCTTCGCGTGCGACGTGCTCCAGCTCTCCGACATCTCGCCCGCCATCGACTTCCAGAAGAAGGGCGGCTACGAGCAATACGTCTCCCCCGAGCACGCGGGTTACAAGGCGCCGTATCAGAGCACGCCCGGCGGCCACTTCACCTGGATGGGGGTCACCTTCGCCGGCATCTCCTACAACAAGTCGAAGGTGAAGCCCGAGCAGGCGCCCAAGACCTGGAAGGACATGCTGAACCCCATCCACAAGGATGGGATGAGCGCCAAGCTGGCCACCTCGGGCATGCAGCACATGCAGTGGTACATGCTCCGCAAGCTCTACGGCGCGGACTACTGGCAGGAGTTCGGCAAGCTGCGCCCGCGCGGGTTCGACTCGCGGGCCCAGCTCTTCGACCGCCTCGCCAAGGGCGACGACCGCATCTGCGGGCTGGCGGAGTACGCGGGCTATACCCTCTTCAAGGAGAAGGGCGCGGAGATCGAGTTCGTGGCGCCGCCGGACGGGCTGCCGGCGACGCCGGCCCTCATCGGCGTCGCCAACAAGGCGCCGCACCCGGAAGCGGCCAAGCTCTTCGTGGACTGGGCGCTATCCAACCGGGGCCAGACCGTGAACCAGACCCATCCTCTTCTCATTTACGGCTCGGTCAAGAACGACGCGCCGCCGATGGCCACGGGCAAGAAGCTGTCCGACTTCAAGCTGCTCTTCCCCACCGACTGGACGGACTTCCAGAACAGCCACTCCGTCTTCGTGAAGGAGTGGAACGGGATCATGGGGCTCTAGAGGAGCCGCCGCGGTGGCGCGCCTCGTCAGCCTCCTGGTCGGGGGCGCCGCCGCGGTTCTCGTCCTCTATCCGATCTTCTTCCTGCTCCAGGCCTCGCTCAGCGTGGGCGACCCGCAGGCGCGGCCCCCGCAAGCCTACGGGCTCGACAACTTCGCGGACCTTCCCCGCTATAGCCACATCTTCGGCAATACGGTGACGGTGGCGTTGGTGGCCACCGCGATGGCCGTTGTCTTCGGGTTCGTGATGGGCTGGATCCTCACGCGCACCAATGTCCCCGGGCGCGCGGCGCTGGAGCAGCTCATGGCGCTGCCCTACTACGTGACGCCGCTCATGGGCGCCCTGGCCTGGAGCCTCATCGGCTCGCCCAGCGGCGGCTTCCTCAACCAGGTCTGGCGCGCGCTGGGGGGGGAGGGCCACCTCATCGACGTGACCACGCCCTATGGCATCGCCTGGGTCATGGCGCTCTTCGAGGGCTCGGTGGCCTTCGTCATGATCGGCGCGGTGATGAAATCCATGGACCCCGCGCTGGAGGAGGCGTCGCAGGTGCTCGGCGCGGGCCGTCTGCGCACCATGCTGCGCATCACCCTGCCGCTGGTGCTGCCCGGCGTGCTCGGCGCGGCCATCTTCGTCTTCGCGGAGATGCTGGGCTCGTTCTCGGCGGCGCTGGTGCTGGGGCTGCCCAGCCGGTTCTACGTCGTCACCACCGCCATGTACCAGCTCGTCTCGCAGTATCCGCCGCAGTTCCCGCGCGCCGCCGCCATGGGGGTCTCCCTCTTCGCGGTGATGTTCCTCATGGTCTACATCTATCGGCGGGTGGTGAGTGGGGGCACCTTCGTGACCATCACCGGCAAGGCCTTCCGCCCGCGCGTGATGAACGTGGGCTCGCTCCGGTGGTCCCTCCTGGCGATTTGCTGGGCCTATCTCGGCGTGGCGGTGATCCTGCCCATCTTCACCTTGCTCTACGCCTCCATCCAGCGGCTTGCCACCGCCTTCCCCAAGGCCGGCAACTTCACGCTGGAGAACTACCGGACCGCGCTCTCGCTGGACGCGGTGCGGGGCGCGCTGTGGAACAGCCTCCTGCTCGGCGTGGGCACCGCCACCCTCGGCGTGCTCATCATGGGCTTCCTGGCGTGGATGATCTACCGCTCTCGCCTGCCCGGCGTGGGCGTCATCGAGTACGTCCTGATGTTCCCGCAGGCGGTGCCGCGGCTGGTGTTCGCCTTCGGCATGCTCTGGGCGTGGCTGATTTTCCCCATTCCGGTCTACGGGACCCTCTGGCTCCTGCTCATCGCCTACCTCACCGTCTTCCTGCCGCTGGGTCTCCGCACCATCGCGGGCGTGATCCTGCAGATCGACCGCTCGCTGGAGGAAAGCGCCCAGATGTGCGGGGCCTCGTGGGGCTATCGCATGCGCACCGTGACCATGCCGCTGCTACGTCCCGGCCTCATCGCGGCCTGGCTGCTCCTCTTCATCGCCAGCGTGCGGGAGCTGGGCGCGTCCATCCTGCTGATGGGACCCCATTCCAAGGTCATCACCCCGGCCATCGTGGAGTCGTGGTTCTCCACCAGCACCGAGCTGACCGCGGCGATGGCGCTGCTGCAGACGCTGGCGGTCGCGGTCGCCCTGGTGCTCCTCTTCACCGTGGCCCGCCGCGCCATTCAGCACCCGGGGGAATAGCGTGAGCGGGGGGCCGGGAGGCGCGGGACGCCGGGGCTCCATCGACGTGCGCGACCTCGTCGTCCGCTACGGCAAGGTTCCCGCGGTCCGCGGCGTCTCCTTCACGGTGGCGGCGGGCGAGCACCTCACGCTGCTCGGGCCCTCGGGCTGCGGGAAGACCACCACGCTCAGGGCCATCGCCGGGCTCGAGCAACCCGAGTCGGGCGAGATTCGCATCGACGGCAGCCCGGTATTCGCCACCTCCCCGCGCGTCCACGTCCCGCCGGAGAAGCGCGGGCTCTCCATGGTGTTCCAGTCCTATGCCATCTGGCCGCACATGACGGTGTTCGACAACGTCGCCTACGGTTTGCGCGTGCGGAAGCTGCCCGCCGCCGAGGTGGCGGAGAAGGTGCGCGGGGCGCTCGAGCTGGTGCAGATGGGCGAGCTGGCCGACCGCAGCGCGGCCAAGCTGTCCGGCGGGCAGCAGCAGCGGGTGGCCCTGGCGCGCGCCTTCGTCTTCTCGCCCTCCGTGCTGCTCTTCGACGAGCCGCTCAGCAACCTCGACGCCAAGCTCCGCGCCGAGATGCGGCTCGAGATCAAGGAGCTGCAGCGCCGTCTCGACATCACCTCGGTGTACGTGACCCACGACCTCGAGGAGGCGCTGGCGATCTCCGATCGCATCCTCGTCATGCGCGACGGCGTGATCGAGCAGATGGGCACGCCCAACGAGATCTATGACCTGCCCCGCAATACCTTCGTCGCCGACTTCGTGGGGTCGGCCAACCTGATCCGGGGCCGCCACCGGCCGGATCTCGAGCGCGACGGGCTCGTGGTGCTGGAAACGCCCGGCGGCGACCTCGTCCACGGCACCGCCCACGGCCGCCGCGTGGGGGCGGAGGCCCTCCTGTCGGTGCGGACCGTTCACGTGCGGCTCTCGCGCGAGCGCCCGGCCGGCGCCCTGAACGTGTGGCCGGCCACCGTCCGCCGCCGCGTGTTCCAGGGCGACTTCACCCAGTACCATGTGGACTGGGGCGGCCGGTCCCTCGTGATCCGCGAGGTGGCGACGGACCCGGTGGCCGAGGGCGAGGCGGTCTTTCTCACCGTGGAGCCGCGGCACTGCGTGCTGCTGGAGGACTGACCATGGTCAAGGCGCTCTCCTATTTCCGCCGCCGGCCCGAGCTCACCGTCGAGGCCTTCCAGGACTACTGGCGATCGAAGCATCCCGAGGTGGTGACCCGGCTGCCCGGCATCCGCGGATACGTGCAGTCGCACACCTTGCCCTCCGGCTATCGCAAGGCGCGTCCGCTCTACGACGGCATCGCCGAGGTCTGGTTCGAGGACACCGCCGCCATGCGGGCGCTCGCGGGCACCCCGGCCATCAAGGCCGTGGAAGCCGACGAGGCGAAGTTCATCGACCGATCGACCATGGGGCTCCTCATCGTCGAGGAGCACGTCATCAAGGGCGCTCCCGCGCCGGCGGGCGGCGTGAAGAACGTGGAGCTCGTGACCCGCAAGCCGGGCATGGAGGTCGAGGCCTTCCAGCGCTACTGGCGGGAGACCCACGGGCCGCTGGCGGCGACCATCCCCATGATCCGGCGATATGTCCAGAGCCACGTGCGCCGGTCGGCCTACGAGGGCGGACGCCGCCCCGCCTGGGACGGCGTCGCCATCACCTGGTTCGACGACACCGCCGCCATGCGCGCCTCCGCCGCCAGCCCGGAGTACGCGCGCGTGCGGGCGGACGAGCCGAACTTCGTGGCGCCCGACCTGCCCTTCATCATCACGCGCGAGCACGTGATCATCGCGCCCTGACCGCCTCGCCTTGACCCCTCCGGGAGCGTCGTCTATGCTCGCGCCACTCATGCGGCTCGAGGGCAAGGTGGCGGTGATCACGGGCGGCGCGGCGGGCATCGGGTTCGCCTACGCGAAGCGCTTTCTCGCCGAGGGCGCGCGGGTGGTGGTGGCGGACATCGCCGATCCCCGGCCCGCGGTGGACAAGCTCGACACCGGCGGACGCGCCCTGGCCGTTTCCACCGACGTGAGCGACGCGGCATCCGTCCGCGCCATGGTCGCGGCCACCCTCGCCCGCTTCGGCCGCATCGACGTGCTCGTCAACAACGCCGCCGTCTTCGCCACCCTCAAGCCGCAGCGCTTCGACGAGATCCCGGAGGCGGAGTGGGATCGCGTGATGGCGGTCAACGTGAAGGGCGTGTGGAACTGCGCCCGCGCGGTGGCGCCCGCCATGCGCGCCCAGGGCGGCGGGCGCATCGTCAACGTCGCTTCCGCCATCGTGGCCAAGGGCACCGCGCTGCTCCTGCACTACGTGACGTCGAAGGGGGCGGTGGTGGCGATGACGCGCGCGCTGGCCCGCGAGCTCGGGCCCGACCGCATCACCGTCAACGCGGTGGCGCCGGGGCTCATCCTCAGCGACACCGTGCAGGCCAACCCCGACCTCACGGGGTTCCAGGGCGCGGCGATCATGCAAGCCCGATCGCTCAAGCGCGAGGCCTTTCCCGACGACGTGGAGGGGACGGTGGTCTTCCTGGCTTCCGACGACAGCGCCTTCATGAGCGGCCAGACGCTGATCGTGGACGGCGGCTCGGTGTTCTCGACCCTCTAGGCCATGAACGCCGTCCCCGTCATCGACCTCGCCCCGGCGCGCGGGGGCGGCCGGGCCGAGCGACTGGCGGTGGCGCGCGCCATCGACGCCGCCTGCCGCGACATCGGCTTCTTCGCCGTCCGCGGCCACGGAGTGCCGGAGGCGCTCGTGCACGACCTTCGCGGCCGCGCGCACGAGTTCTTCGCCTTGCCGCTGGCGGACAAGCTCGCCGCGCGCCACCCCGTCCCCGGCACCAACCGCGGCTATCACCCCGTGGGGGGCGAGACGCTGGCCTCCGCGAATGACGCGGCGGCGCCGCCGGATCTCAAGGAGTTCTTCCACGTCGGTCCCGTGGATGTCTCCGGCGACGCGTACTACACGGGGCCCCGCGGCCGGGCGCACTTCGCCCCGAATCTCTGGCCGCCCGCCCCCGCGGGCTTCGAGGCCGCGGCCACCGCGTACTACCGCGCCATGAGCGGGCTCATCGTCTTCCTCATGCGGCTGGCCGCGCTGGCCCTGGACGCGGAGGAGGGCTTTTTCGACGACAAGGTGGATCGCTCCATCGGCACCATGCGGCTCAACTACTATCCGGCCCAGGCCCGCCCGCCCGCGCCCGGTCAGCTTCGCGCGAGCGCCCACACGGATTACGGCGGCTTCACCATCCTGAGCGGGGAAGACGTGCCGGGTGGCCTGCAGGTCCGCACGCGCGACGATCGCTGGGTGGACGTGCCGACCGCGCCCACCACCTTCGTGGTGAATATCGGCGACCTGCTCATGCGCTGGACGAACGACCGGTGGCTCTCGAACCTGCACCGCGTGGTGAACCCGCCCGTCGCCGATGCGTCCCCCACCCCACGCCTGTCCATCGCCTTCTTCAATCACCCGAACTACGACGCCCTGATCGAGTGTCTTCCCTCGCAGGGAGCGCCCCGACATGCGCCGGTGCTCTCGGGCGAGTACCGCGACGTGAAGTATGCCAAGACGGGATTGGTCGGGGCGGACCCCTGACCGGGAGGCGCGAGGCCTTCCGACCCTGTGTGCTATGCTCCCGCCGATGTCAGCGCAGGAGCTCTCCGCGTTCCTGCACGCGAATCCCGTCTTCGCGGGCGTCCCGGCGTGCGAGATCGAGTCTCTCGCCGCCCTCTCCGCCGAAGTGGCCCACGAGCCGCGCACCTTCATTTTCATGGAAGGCGACGCCGCCCGCTGGTTCTACGTGGTGAAGTCCGGCCACGTGAAGATCGTGCGTCACTCGAGAAAGGGCAAGGACGTCGTGCTCGAGCTGCTGGGGCCGGGCGAGGTCTTCGGCGGCGTGGCGGTGATTGAGAAGCGACCCTATCCCGCGGCAGCCCAAGCGACCGAGCCCACCGTCGTGCTCAAGATCCCGGCGGGCCCCATCGTTGCGCTGAGCGAGCGTCACCCCTCGATCGTCCGGGAGATGGCGCGCTTGATCAGCCGGCGCCTCCGCACCGCTCACGACTCCGTCGAGTCGCTCGCGGTCGATCCGGTGGAAGCACGACTCGCCGCCACGCTCCTCCGCCTGGCCGACCGCGAGGGGGCTCCCGGCGAGACGGGGGTGACCCTGCCCTTCCCCCTCACGCGGCAGAGCCTGGCCGACATGACCGGCACCACCGTGGAAACGACGATCCGGATCCTGAGCCGGTGGATCCGGGACGGCCTGCTCGCGGATGACGCCGGACGCCTCGTTCTCACGGATGGGGACGGGCTGCGGGCGCGGGCCGAAGGCGAAGCCGGATAGGATGACCCCACTGGTTCGGCGGTACATCAAGACGAGCTTTCTCTTCCTCCTCGGCGGGCTCGCGATCGGCGCCTATCTCGTGACGGCCCAGTTCCTCCTGGACGTCTACCCTCCGCGCTTGCTCGTGACCGCCCATGTCCACCTGCTGCTGGTGGGCTTTCTCCTCATGATCGTGATGGGGGTGGCCACCTGGATGTTCCCGCGGCCTGCCCGCGACGACACCCGCTACCGCCCGGAGGTAGCGGAGGCAGTCTACTGGATCGTGACGCTGTCCACGGCGCTACGCGCCGCCGCCGAGATCGCCCTTTCGCTCGCGGCGCCCCTCGGCCTGCGCGGGCTCATCGCCGTGGGCGGACTCGGGCAAGTGGTCGGAACCACGCTCTTCGTCGTAAACATGTGGTGGCGCGTTCGCATGCCCCCCGCGGCGCCGCCGCCCGGGCGCTGACTCCCGCTCCCCGCGCGCCTCCTCCGCCCTCCCCCACTATGACCGGCGTCATATGACGGTGGCGGTTTCCGGGCTACCGTGCTGGACATGGAGCGTCCCTGGCCGCTCACGGACTTGCCGGAAGCGCGCCGCGTGCATCTCGATGTGCGCGAGGAGATCCGCGCGGGGCGGGAGCCGTTCATCCGCATCATGACGGCGGTCAAGGCGCTCGGGGCCGAACAGGTGCTGGTACTTCGCGCGCCCTTCGAGCCGCTCCCGCTCTATGAGGTGCTCGGGCGGCGCGGGTTTGCCCACTGGACCGAGCGCGCGGACCCCGACGACTGGTCGGTGTGGTTTTTCCGCGACGCGGAGCCGGTCTCGGCCCCGACTCCCCGCCCGGCACCCGCTCGCGACGCACGCGTGGTTCTCGATGTCCGGGGCCTGGAGCCACCGCACCCGATGGTCCGGGTGCTCCAGGCCGCTGAGCGGTTGCCGCTCGGCTCGGTGCTGGAGGTGCGGCACGAGCGCCGCCCGATCTTCCTCTACCCGCAGCTCGACGAGCGCGGCTTCGACCACGAGACGGATGAGCCGGAGCCCGGGCTGGTCCGGATCCTCATTCGAAGGCGTGAGGCGCGAGCGTGAGGCGACACCCCCTGCTTCCGCTCGGCTACCTCGCGTGCGCCGCCGTCGCCTTCCTGCTCGCGGCGATGGGCTCCGTGTGGCTCGCATCCGATATGGCCGGGCACTACTATCACCCCCGGCTCCTGGCCCTGACGCACCTGGTGACCCTCGGCTGGATCACCGTGGCGATCATGGGCGCGAGCTATCAGCTCGTCCCCGTCGTGCTCGAGCGCCCGATCTGGAGCGAGCGCTTGGCCGGCTGGCAGCTGGCCG
This sequence comes from Candidatus Nitrosocosmicus sp., assembly GCA_035654455.1. Classification (GTDB taxonomy): domain Bacteria; phylum Methylomirabilota; class Methylomirabilia; order Rokubacteriales; family CSP1-6; genus DASRWT01. The sequence continues at coordinate 74,767 of DASRWT010000085.1, forward strand.
TGATGGCCGTCGCCGTGGCCGGCATGGTCTCGCATTTCGCTCTCGGCACCGGGCTCGGGCTCGCGAGCGCGGCGGGCCTGCTGGCGGTCGGCATCGCCCTCCATCTCCTCAACGTGGGGCTGACCTTCCGGCGCGTGACTCGCTGGACCTTCACCGCGCGCTTGATCCTGCTGGGGCACGGAGGACTCGCCCTCACCACGCTCTTCGGCGTCACGCTGGCATTCAATCGGGTGTGGAGATTCCTGCCGGACGACTTCTTTCCCATCCTGCACGCCCACCTCCTGCTGGCATTGTTCGGGTGGGTGGCACCCATGGTCCTGGGCGTCTCGGCGCGCATATACCCGATGTTTCTGCTGACCCCCGAGCCGAATCGCACGGTCTCACGCGTGCAGCTCTGGTCCCTGACGCTGGGCGTCCCGTCGGTGGTGCTGGGCGTGATGGACCGTCCCCCCCTGCTGGCACTCGGCGGTTTCGCGCTGGCGTTGACCGCCGGCAGCCATGCCGCTTCGATCCTCAACATGGTGCGCGGCCGGAAGCGGCCCCAGCTCGACTGGAGTTTTCGCTTCGTCGTCACCGCCACCGCTTTCCTCCTCCCCGCTGCCGTCGTGGGGCTCGGCCTCGCGGTGAATTTCCTCGCGGGACCGCGTCCGGCGCTGGCCTTCGCCGTCCTTCTCCTCGGCGGATGGATATCGCTCACCATCGTGGGGATGATGCTCAAGGTCGTGCCGTTCCTCGTCTGGTCTCGTGTGTACGGCCCGCGGGCCGGCCGGGAGCCGGTGCCTACGCTCGCCCAGCTTTCCTGGCCGCGAGCGGAGTCGCTGGCCTATGCGCTCCTCGTCTCCGGCATCGGGCTGCTCGGCGCGACGGTGTGGCTGGGCGGCGTTGTCTGGATTCGCGGCGCGGGCGCGGTGGTCGCGCTGGGCGCCCTGGCCTTCGCCACCGCGCTGGCACGGATCCTGGGCCATCTGCGGTCCGGAGGCGTGGTCCACGTGGAAGCCCACGCGCGATGAAGCCCGATGCGATGCGCTCCCGCACGCCTGCGCCGGCGGTCAGCCGCGAGCTGATCATGCAAGCGCTGCAGGGCGTCGTGGACCCTGAACTGGCTATGTCAATCGTGGATCTGGGTCTGGTGTACGGGGTGGCGCTCGACGCCGGTCATGTCCGCATCACCGTGACGCTCACGGCTCCGGGCTGCCCGCTCCAGCGCGCCATCACCGACTGGGTCGTGCGCGCAGTGGGCAAGATTCCCGGCGTGGAGAAGGTCGACGTGAGCGTCACCTTCGATCCGCCCTGGTCACCCGACCGCATTCGCGCGAACGCGCGCTCCTGAGTCTCGCCACCGCCCCGGCCGGCACTATGACCGGGGTCATACCTCGTCCAAGTGGATTCGCCGGATGCTGCTCTCAGAGCACACTCTCCAAGGAGGGGGCCCATGAGACGAGGACTGGTAGTCGTAGCGGCACTGGCAGTGGCGGGGTCGCTGATCGGCGGTACCGCGATCTGGCAGAAGCAGGCGCGCGCCCGCGCTGCCACGCCGGAAGCGCTCCCGGAGATCGAGGCGATTCTCACGTCCGCGCCCGCGGTGCCTCCGCCGGTCGATCGCGCGAGCAGCGCGCGGGTGGTCGTGAACCTCGAGACCACCGAGGTGAAGGGCACGCTGGCCGACGGCGTGCAGTACACGTTCTGGACCTTCGGCGGCACCGTACCGGGGCCATTCGTCCGCGTGCGCGTGGGCGACGTCGTGCGGCTCCGCCTCAAGAACGCCAGCAAGAGCGTGCACCCCCATTCTATCGACCTCCACGCCGTGACCGGGCCCGGCGGGGGCGCGGCGGTGACGCAGCTCGGACCCGGCCAGGAGGGCGCGTTCGAGTTCAAAGCGCTCAATCCCGGGCTCTACGTCTATCACTGCGCGACGCCCAGCGTCCCCGAGCACATCGCCAACGGCATGTACGGGCTGATCCTCGTGGAGCCTGAGGCCGGCCTGCCGCGCATGGACCGCGAGTACTACGTCATGCAGGGGGAGTTCTACACGCGGGGCAAGACGCGGGCGCCGGGGCTCCAGCCCATCGACCTCGGCAAACTGTCTGCCGAGCGCCCGGAGTACGTGGTGTTCAACGGCAAGATGGGTGCCCTCCTGGGCGGCGGCAGCGTCAAGGCCAAAGTAGGCGAGACCGTGCGCTTCTTCGTGGGCAATGGAGGGCCGAACTTGATCTCTTCCTTCCACGTGATCGGGGAAATCTTCGACTCGGTCTACCCGGAAGGCGCCATCGGCGGGGGACCGCCGGCGAAGAACATCCAGACCACGCTGATTCCCGCCGGGGGTGCCGCTATCGTGGAGATGAAGGTACAGGTACCGGGGCGGTTTCTCCTGGTCGACCACAGCATCGTCCGGGCCATGGAGAAGGGCGCCCTGGGGATCCTGGAGGTCGCCGGGTCCGAGCAGCCCGAAATCTTCCGGGTGTTGACTCCCGGTAGCCACGGGACGGGCGGGCACTAGAGCCGCACTGGAGCCCTCCCTCTCCCGGTGGGGAGAGGGAGGGACATTCCGCGGACGCGGCGGGCTGCTACTTCTTCAGCGTGCGGATGTACTGCACGAGCGCCCACCGGTCATTTTCCGGCAGGTGCCGCCAGGCCGGCATGGCACCCCGACCGTTCGTGATCTTCCAGAAGAGCTGTCCGTCCGTCTCGGCCTGAATCTTCTTCGAGGTCCAGTCAGCGGGCTTGGGGTCCAGCGCCACGGCCGCCACGCCATTCCCTTTCCAGGTGGCCCCGTGGCAGGAGACACAGTTGGCCTGGGACAGTTTCTTGCCCTGTTCGGCGACCTTCGCGCTGGCGGCGATCGGACTCTTCTTACCCTTTTCCGATTCGGGCGCCGTCCACGGCGTCTGGGCCCACGCCGCTCCACCCCAGGCGAGTCCGAGACCCGCAGCGAGCGCGAGCGATAGATAGGCGGACGATGACATGGTCGATCCTCCTCTGCGCGGTGTTTGATATCAGCCTATCCCTCAGCCTAGGTCTTGGACTCGGCTGCTGGTATGACGGACGTCATAGACCGACCTCGTCATTGACTGCCTCGATGAGGGGCTGGAGACGGTTGAACACCATCACCATTTCCTGCGCGCCCTTGCGCTGGATGGACCGGCCCTCGGGGGAGCCCCAGAAGCGCGCGAGGGCCTCCAGCTCGGCCACAGTGTAGAGCGTGGCCTCGGCGTCCTCGAGAATGGCCTCGATCGCGTCGGCTCGCGCGCGCCAGGCTTGCTCGTACCGAGAGCGCAGGTCCGGTTCGACCGAATCCATCTGGCTCACGAGCTGAGCCAGCAGCGGTTCCACTAGTGGCTTGGTGGCCATATAGCGGCGCGCCGCCGCTCTTCTCGCTTCCGAAGAGTCCTCGGTCATTCGCTCCTCCATTTCTGGTCGCCCACGCCCAATACCCAGCAACAATTGATCATATTTATGCGACTGTTAGCCTCGATCGAGGAAAATCGTTACCTATCCCGGATGCCATTGACTGCGCCCCGCGACGGGCGCAAGATCAATCGGAAGGTGACCCCATGGCCCAGCACCTCTGCATAGTGGCGCGCGACAAGCCGCTTCTTCTGGGCTATCTGAACCTTGCCCTCGAGCACCTCTCCGCCAACGGCGAGGAGCTGCAGATCGTCATCGACCGGCGGCCCGATTCCTTTCAGCTCGGGGACGCGGCCTCGGCTCCATCGATGGTGGCTCCCGACCAGCGGCGACTCCACGGAGTGGACGAGCTGCTGCGGACCCAAGGGTACGCCATCGTCTCCCGCGCGGAGGGCGCGCCCTGGCAGCTCAGCGATCGTGGTGAGCAATACATCGACGAGCTCGCCCCGGTAGACGAGCTCGAGGAGGAGGAGGCGGCCCGCGTCCCGGACCGCCGCCGGACCCTGCTGTCGGCGCTCGTTGTCGTGGCGGCCGTGGTGGGGGTGGCCGTGGCATTGCCTCGCGATTCGATGTATCGCCTCGGCGACGGCCTGGTCGGCATCGCGGACCGCGGAACGTCCTGGCTGCGCGCCCCCGTGACCGTCTCGCCGCCGGCTTCGAGCCCAGCGCTCACGGCGGAGGAAAATCCCGCGGTGGCGAGTCCCTCCAGCCCCTCCTCCAGCCCGATCGTCGCGGCGCCGAGCCCGCCGGCGCCCCCAGCGAACGTCGCGGCTCTCCAGTCCGCGCGCACGAGCGAACGCGTCGCGATCACGGCCCCGCGCCCCGCCGAGCCTCCACGCCCCGCGGAGGTGACGCGACTCGCGGAGCCCACGCGCGCGCCCGAGACCCCGAAGGCGCTCGAGTCGTCCCGGGCCGCCGAGCCGCAGCGGCCGCCGGAGCTGATGCGCGCGCTCGAGCCGTCGCGCACCCTCGCCTCCGCGCCAGCCGTAGCCCCGCCGCGGCCCGCGGACCCTCCTCGGGTAAATACACCGGGGGCAAATACGTCGGGGGTCGCCGCGCCGGGGCCCATCGCGGAGACGGGCGCGGCCACGGCAACACGCGCTGAGCCTTCGCGACGAAATGGCGCCCGCGTGGAGAGTGCGCTGCCGCCGAAAGCCGATCCGGTGACGGCGCCGGCGTCCCCCGCGGTTGCGTATGCCGGGGTCCCGCGGTTCGAGATGTCCCGGGAGCGCGACGCCGCGGGCCGTACCGCCGCCATCACGGTGCGGGTGACGGATGCGGTGGGCCGACCGCTGCCCAGCGCCGACGTCCGGATCCTTCGCCAGTTCTCCGACGGCGCCGTCCGCGAGACCCAGCTCCAGGCGACCACGGTCGGGAGCTACCGGGGGGCGCTTCCCAATGGCGGACCCAACACCGACGGGCTCGTCATGCGGGTCATGCTGGGAGACCGGCGCTTCGAGGTCCCGCTGGCCGAGTGAGCCGGTCCGCCGGCGGGAGCTGAGTGCAGATCTGGGTTGACGCCGATGCGTGTCCCCAGCCGATCAAGGACATTCTCTATCGCGCCGCCGAGCGCGCCCAGATCATGACCACGCTGGTGGCCAATACTCCGCTACGCACCCCGCCCTCGCCGTTCATCCGCACGCTCCGGGTGGCCAAGGGCTTCGATGTGGCCGATTCACGAATCGTGCAGGAGCTCGAGGCGGGAGATCTGGTGGTGACGGCCGACATCCCGCTCGCCGCCGAGGTGATCGCGCGCGGCGCGCAGGCCCTGGATCCGCGGGGGGAGCTGTACTCGGAAGACAATGTGCGCGAGCGGCTCGCCTTCCGGAACCTCATGCAGGATCTGCGCTCGCAAGGAGCGCTCATCGGGGGGCCCGCGCCGCTGGGCGCGAGCGATCGGCAGCGCTTCGCCAACCACCTCGATCACTATCTGGCCCGCCGGCGCCTTCCTTGAGGGAAGCCGCGGCCGGAAGGGACACCGCGGCCGGGGCGGCGAGTCGGGGAGACTCGCCGCCGCGCGGCCGGGCTCGAGCTACTTCGACGCGGTCAGGAGCTTGGCGCACTCCTCGGAAACCCGGCTGTCGCTCTCCGCTTCGCCGGGCATCTTCGACCAGCCAACCTTCTTCAGGAACTCGCCCCGCTCATAGCCGCTGAGCGCGTTCAGCTCCTTCAGCTTCTCGGCCTTCTTGGGATCGAGGCCGGATTGAATGACACAGATGGGGGCCAGCCGCTTGACCACGGCCTCGTCGGCCTGGGTCTGCGCCATGGCCCGGGCGGTGCCGCCCGTGACCCACCCGCCCCACGTGAACCCGACGATCATGGTGGCGATGACGGCCGCCACGGCGGACCAGAAGAGGAGAGTTTTCGAGGCCCGTGATTCGCTCATCTTCTGTCCAAAGCTCAGTTTTCTCGGTTCCATTGTCCAGTTCCTCCTGGTCACGCCGTTCAGATCGTTCGATCGCTAGACGGGCACGTCGCTCCTAGAAGTCACCCTGAGGCATCATCGGCGGGGCGCCCGCCTTGCTGTCGTCCGGCAGATCCGTCACCAGGACCTGCGTGGTCAAGATGAGCGAGGCCACCGAGGCCGCGTTCTGCAGCGCCACGCGCTCGACCTTGGTGGGATCGATGATCCCGGCTTGCATCATGTCCACGAGCTCGAGCGTCTCCGCGTCGAATCCGCGCGTCACGCCCTTCTCCGCCTTCACCTTCGCCACGATCACGCTGCCTTCGAGCCCCGCATTGGCCACGATCTGGCGAATGGGCTCCTCCAGCGCGCGCTTCACGATCTGGGCGCCCACCTTCTCGTCGCCCTCAAGCTTGAGGCTGTCGATCGAGGTCGCGGCCCGCAGCAGCGCGACGCCGCCCCCGGCCACGATGCCCTCTTCCACCGCCGCACGGGTCGCGTTGAGCGCGTCCTCCACGCGGGCCTTCTTCTCCTTCATGGCGGTCTCGGTGGGCGCGCCCACCTTGATCACCGCGACGCCGCCCACCAGCTTGGCCAGCCGCTCCTGGAGCTTCTCCTTGTCGTAGTCCGAGGTGGTCTCCTCGATCTGCGCCCGGATCTGCTTGATGCGGCCCTCGATGGCGGCCGGCTTGCCGGCGCCGTCCACGATGGTGGTGTTGTCCTTGTCCACCACCACCTTCTTGGCCTTGCCCAGGTCGTCCAGCTTGATGTTCTCCAGCTTGATCCCGAGATCCTCGGTGATGGCCTGGCCGCCGGTCAGGACCGCGAGGTCCTCCAGCATGGCCTTGCGTCGATCACCGAAGCCCGGGGCCTTCACGGCCACGGCGTGCAGGGTGCCCCGGAGCTTGTTGACCACGAGGGTGGCCAGCGCCTCGCCCTCGACGTCCTCGGCGACGATGACCAGCGGCTTGCCGACCCGCGCCACCTGCTCCAGCAGCGGGAGCATGTCCTTCATCACGCTGAGCTTCTTCTCGTAGATGAGGATCAGCGCGTCCTCGACCACCACTTCCATCCGCTCGGGGTCGGTCACGAAATAGGGCGAGAGGTAGCCGCGGTCGAACTGCATGCCCTCGACCACATCCAGGGCGGTCTCGGCGGACTTCGACTCCTCCACCGTGATCACGCCGTCCTTGCCCACCTTCTCCATGGCCTCGGCGACCAGATCGCCGATGGTCTTGTCGTTGTTCGACGCGATGGTGGCGACCTGCGCGATCTCCTTCCGGTCCTTGGTGGACTTGGACATCCGCTTCAGCTCCCCGACCACCACGTCCACCGCCTGATCGATGCCGCGCTTGAGGCCCATGGGATTGGCCCCGGCGGTGACGTTCTTGAGGCCCTCACGCACGATGGCGTGGGCCAGCACCGTCGCGGTGGTGGTGCCGTCGCCGGCGATGTCGGACGTCTTGGAGGCGACCTCCTTGAGCATCTGGGCTCCCATGTTCTCGAAGGGATCCTTGAGCTCGATCTCCTTGGCCACCGTCACGCCGTCCTTGGTGATGGTGGGGCTGCCGAACTTCTTGTCGATGATGACGTTGCGGCCCTTGGGGCCCATGGTGGCCTTGACCGCCGCGGCCATGATGTTGATTCCACGTAGCAGGGCGGCGCGCCCCTCGTCGTTGAACAGGACTTGCTTCGGCATGCTGACTCTCCCTCTCGATCGGTTGATCGGATTGACCGGCTCGCTGGGCCCGGTCGGGTTTGCTGGCCGGGGTGGGCTACTCGATGATGGCGAGGACGTCCTCTTCCTTCATGATCAGGTACTCCTCGTCGTCCAGCTTCACTTCGGAGCCGGAATACTTGCCGAACAGGATGCGGTCGTGGGCTTTCACGTCCAGAGGGATCTTCTTTCCCTCCTCCGTCACTCGCCCATTGCCCACCGCGATGACCTTGCCCTCCTGGGGCTTTTCCTTGGCGGTGTCCGGGATGATGATCCCGCCCTTCTTGCGTTCCTTTTCTTCTTCACGCTTGACGAGAATCCGGTCATGCAGGGGACGGATCTTCATGGTCAGGACGCCTCCCAATGGCTAAAGGGGGGACTGCTAGGACGGGTCCATCAGGAGGGGAGAGGAGAAGCCTGGCACTCACCTGACTCGAGTGCCAATATGGACCCTCCCGGCGAGGAAGTCAACGAATGATTAGTGGATTGACGACTCGTCATGCGCGCTGGCGTCGCTCGGCTTCACGCGCATGCAAGAGTGGGAAGCGACAGAAACCACTCGCCGGGTCGTCAATGTCGCTGCGGTTGCGAGTCCTCCGCCGCCAGGGGCGGCAGCTCCTGCCCTTCGTCGGCGAGACGCTTGGGATCGACGGCCGCGCCCGCCCGGATCAGCTTCGCCGCGACCTTCAGCTCCCCGTCCGTCTTGGGATCCTCCGGATCGCCGCCCCGGTTGAGGCCCATGACCGCGCGAATGACCCCGTCCTTCATGTAGAAGCCGAGGAAATTCCGGGCCCCCGGATCTCCACGGAAGACGACGCGGTCCCAGCGGTCGGCAAAGCCCACGTACTGGAGGGAGTGCTCGTACTGATCCGACCAGAACGTATGGAGATAGTCATAGGGGTCGGCGCCGCCGAGCATGGACCGCGCGGCGGCGCGCCCGTGCTGGAATCCGTTGTTCCAGTGCTCCACGCGCAGCCGGCCGAGCAGCGGATGGAGGTGATTGGCGACGTCCCCGGCGGCATAGACATCGGGCAGCGAGGTCCGGCACCGCGCGTCCACGAGCACGCCATTGTCCACTGCCGCCCCCGCGTCACCGGCGAGCTCGCTATTGGGCACGATGCCGATCCCGGCCACCACCAGGTCGCAGGGAAGGACGCGCTCCTTCTTGGTCCGGACGCGCTCCACGCGGCCGGCCCCCTCGATGGCGGCCACCGCGTCCTCCATCACCAGCTCCACGCCCTTTTCCCGGTGGATCCCGGCCAGGACCGCTCCCACCTCGGGGCCGAGCACACGGGCCAGGGGAACCGGGTGGCCCTCGATGGCGGTGACCGACAACCCCATCTGCCGGAGGGACGCGGTCACCTCGGAGCCGATGAAGCCCAGGCCGATCACCACCGCGCGGGCGCCCGGCCGGGCCGCGGCGCGAATGCGGTCGCAATCCTCCACGGTACGAAGCTGAAAGACACCGGCGAGGTCCGCGCCCGGGGTCGTGAGCGTCCGGTTCCGCCCCCCGGTGGCGATCAGGAGCCGGTCATAGGGCAGCTCCCCGCCGCTCTCCAGGGCCACCACCCGACGCCGAGGGTCGACCGCGGTGGCCCGGACTCCGAGGCGGAGATCGATATCGTGCGCGGCATAGTAGTCGGCCGGATTGACGAGCTGGCCGTCGAATTGTTCCTCGCCGCGGAGGTAGCCCTTCGACAGGGGCGGACGATTGTAGGGAAGCTGGCGCTCGGCGCCGACGAGCGCCACCGTCCCGTCGAAGCCTCCCTCGCGCAGGGCGGCGGCGGCGCTGGCCCCGGCCAGCGAGGCCCCGATGATGACGATTCGCTCGTTCTTCATCGCGCAATCCAGCCTACCACCTCCGACCGGGAGAGACGAGATGGGCGCCGCGCAGGCTGCCTCCGATGCCGTGGTGTAAACTGGCCACCCATGTCCGAGCTAGAGATGGCCGCGGCTTCCTTCGTCTGGCGCGCCGACGGCAGGCCGGACTGGGGCGTGATGTGGGCGAGCTTCTGCGACCTGGCGCTGCACGGCGGGCCTCCGCATCGCGGCTCCGCCCACGCGCTCCCGGGCCCCGCACCGACGGATCCGGCGCCGTCCTCGGACCCGGACATGCTTCGCGAGCTGCGCCGCGGCATCCTGGAAACAACCGGGTTGATCGCCGAGGCGACGTCGACCGGCTGGCTCACGGTGACCTGCGCCTCCCCGGAGATGGCGGAGTGGCTGCGGGCGGCCATCGTCCTCGAGAATGTGGCCGCCCGTGCCGAAGGGCGCCACCTCCTGCTCCCCGCCGGCCCGCGCTTCACGCTCGCCGACGAGGTCAAGAGCGTCATCACCGTGATGGCCAAGACGCATCACTACTGGACCGCGCACCTGCCCCTCGGGCACGCCGCATCGCCGGCGCCCGCGACGCCCGGTATGCCGCGACCGCTGAGAGTGGGAGTGGCCGGCCCACCCGGCGCCGGCAAGACCTCCCTCATCCTCGCGCTCGGCCGGCGGCTCACCGGCCGGCTTGGCGTGCGGGCCAATGTCGGCGACGACGCCTCGCTGGAGCACCCCGACCCGGATCTCGTGCTGATCGAGCGCTCGAGCGAGGACCTCGCCCCCGCGCTCGGACCGGACCTGGTGGACGCGGTGATCGGCGTGGTCGATCAGCGATCGGGCGCCGAGCTCGCCCGCCTCGGCGCGTGGGTCGTGACCCGGTCGCACCTGCTCGTCGTCAACACCTTCGGCGCCGGCGCGGCCACTGATCGTGGCCTGGTCGGCGCGGCACTCCTCGAGCGTCGTCGCGGGCGACCCGTCGTCTTCGCCGACTGCGGGAATGGCGACGGCGCGGACGAGGTGCTCCGCTGGCTCGAGAACGAGCTCATGCTCGGCGTCCCCCTCCGTTGATGGCCAGGCTGACTCGACGCGCCTTCGCTCTCACGGCCCTGGCCGGCGTGCTCGGCCGACCGCCGGCACCCGCGTGGAGCGCGGCCGGACAGCTCGTGGAGGACTGGCGCGACATGCCGGTCGGCTCCCGCGGCGTGCCCCCTGGGTGGCGGAAGTACGAGACGCCGGGAGGCCACCCCGCCTACGACTTCACCGTGGTGGAGGACGGAACCCGGCGCGCGCTGGAGCTCAGGAGCGCCGCGGACCATTCGACCATCGCCAAGGAAGTCCAGGTGGCGCTCGACGCCACCCCGCTGCTGGAGTGGGAGTGGAAGGCGCTGACCCTGCCCCGGGGCGCCGATCTCAGGGAGCGCGCGACCTCCGACACCACCGGCCACCTCTTCGTCATCTGGCCGCGCTTCCCCGCCCTCCTGCGCTCGCGGCTGATCGGCTATGTGTGGGACGCGAGCCTGCCGGTAGGATCCATCGTGAAGAGCAGCAAGACGTCCACGGTGACCTTCATCGTGGCGCGTCGGGGCGAGGGCGGGCGGGGGGACTGGCACCTGGAGCGGCGCAACGTCATCGACGATCACCGGCGGGTCTTCGGCGAGGCGCCGGACAATCCCCAGGCCATCGCCCTGTCCATCGACACGAACGATACCCGCTCCACCGCCGCCGCCCGGTTCGCGCGTATCGCCTTCGCGGGCGCCTAGCCGCGCTCGCGCAGCGCGCCTAGCGCCAGTCTTCCACCGACACGGTCTTCTGGTATGTGCAGCCCATGATGCGCCAGTAGCCGTTGGTCTCGCCGCCCACCACCACCGCGTGAATGTCTTCCCGCCTGAACATGGGGATGATCTCGTCTGGCGCCGCGCGCAGCCTCGATGCCCACGGCTCCTCGCCGAAGGTGGCGCGCGGGTAGATGTAGTTCTGGACGAGCTGATAATCCCAGTACTCGCGGGCCGGCATCCGGGCGGTGTCGTGGATCCAGTCGAGGAGCGCCGCCTTCTTCCCGAAGCCGCCCCGATCCACGAACTGGCGGGCGGCGATGGGATCGAGGAGCAGCGTGGGCGGAATGCTCGGGTCCATGCCCCGGAGGAGATTGCGCACGTGATCGCGCCAGTGCGTCTCCCGGAGCCCCAGCCCGAACGCCGTGGATCGGCAGCCCGAGAACACGCTCACCGCGCTCTCGGAGGCGGGGAGCCCGCCCTGGACGTGGAAGGGCTCCCAGGGGCTTCGCTCCTCGTTCTCCGCGAAGGTCACGCTGTTGTACGCATAGCTATTGCCCTGATTCCCCATGTAGCTGAGCCCGGGCACCGAGCCGCCCTGCCCGTTCTGCGAGAGGAGGCCGTAGGCGCGGCCGATGGTCGCGTTGGCATGGCTATAAGGGCCCATGGCGCCGGTGCCCGCATTCATCCCGATCTCGTGCCGGATGGGGCCGTTGACGACGGCCATGGACGCCATGGCGCTCGAGCTGCTGCTCCGCGCGGTGACGCCGGTGGCGGCCAGGGCCAGGATCACGGGAAGATACTCGGGCCGCGCCCCCGCCATCACCGCGTTCACGGCCACCTTCTCGACGGTGTACTCCCAGTACTCGCGAAAGTGCGTCGAGCGCATGCGCCCCACCACCTCGTCGGGCCGGCGCCGCGTGCCGGCCAGCATGGCGGCCACGCGCTCCTCGGTGGGCAGCACGATGGGAAGGCCGTCCGTCCAGTGCTGGTCCAGGAATAGCCGCTCGAGCCGCTCGGGGGAGTCGGGGCCGACGAGCCGGTCACTGGTCCGATCGAACTCGGCCGGGCCCTCTTCGCCCTCGCGCGGCGGGCGCGTGAGCCCCTCCACCACCTCCTGCATCACCGGCCGCCCCGTGATCTGATCCCGTCCATCCACGTACGCGCGCAGCTCGCGCGCCGTCTTGCCCATGATCGGCTGCGGGACGAAAACCTGACGGAGGCCCGGCATGCCGTTCACCGTCGCCACCGACCGGACCACCCGGTCGAACTTGTCGGTATGAAGCGCGACGGTGGGCACGCCGTACTTCGCTTCGAGCGTCATCGCGTGCGCGGCGACCGCCGGCGCGCAGGTGCTTCAGTGGCCAACCCCGACGATGGCGGCGTGTCCCCGCGTCCGGACCTCCTCCCACGTGGCGGGGTCATCGTTGAGGTACACGCTGGAGATCCGCTTGACCACCGCGGTGACCCCCGGCAGATGCTCGGCGAACCACGCGCGCATCTGCTCGAGAAAGAGATCCGAATCGTCGAAGCGGCAATCCACGAGGTACACCGTCTTGCCCTCGAGCGTGGGCAAGCGCGGGGCCAGCGCCCGGCGCGTCACCTTGGGGGCGAAGCCCATCGGGTTCAGGACCGCGATCGTGTGCGCCATGGTCTCTCCTCCAGGTGTCGCGTGGTGACGATCATGGCGTAGCGTACCAGGAGTCCAGCATCTGCTCGAGCGCCGCCGCATCCGCCCAGTCACGGCCTGCTCCCGCGATCAGTGGCTCCGCTTCGTCGGCGCGCGGCCGCAGGTCGTCCACGGAGACGCCGAGATCATACGGGGACATCGCCGACGCGGGCAAGATGGCGTGGACACGCAGGAGGTCCACGTGACGGCGCCGCAGTACATGCTGATACACCGCGCGATAGAGCTCCGGATCGTAGGGCGTGGTGGCCTCGGACGCGGGCCCCTGCGTCAGGCCGAGCGTCCGCGCCACCCCGGCCAGCTGGCGCCAGAGGCCCTCGAGCACCTCGGGCGGCGCGTCCTCGCGCTCGCGCGGATGCAGCGGCTGGGCCGCGCGCCGGGCACGCTCGGCCTCGAGGTGACGGCGCAGCTCGCGCGACGGCACCGGGACCACGAACCGCGTGCGCGGATCGCTCAGCACGGGCTCGGCCGCGTCGTCCATGCCACGAACCAGCTCCACGAGCCGGTGGCCCACGAGGGGCGCCTCGCCCACCAGCAATGCCCGGGAGCCCTCGGCGTGCTCGGCCCAGCGCGCCACCGCGGCGCGCGCCCACCGGCCCACCGCCACGCGTACGACCCCGTGGGTCACTCCGCGTTGCGCCGGATACGCGCGCGCCGCCGCGTGATTCTCGATGGCCGGCCGCGCCACGTCCCACTGCAGGAGCGAGACCGGGCGCCCCTGCCGATGCGCGAGCTGGACGAGCTGGTGGATGAGGAGGCTCTTGCCGGTTCCCGGCAGGCCGGTGACGAAGATCACGCGCGCCCGCTCGGCGTGGCCGGCGAGCGCCGTGTGCAGATCCGAGGCGGGGTCCAGGAGCAGCATGGCGGGTAGACGCCCCTAGCCCGGGTGGCAGCACTCTCCCTGCGCGGTCGGGCGCGGGACGTCCAGCGCGGGGTTCCGGTCGAAGAACCCGCTGGGCTTGAGCATGAAACCGATGGTGGTCACCGGCATCACCGGCCAGTCCTCGGGCCGGACCACGTGGTGCGAGCCGAAGGTGTACCAGACGACGAGGTCGGTGTTCTCGAGGGGCGCGTCGTCCTGCACGTAGCTGGGCAGCCCGGCGCCCCCCGCGTGCTGATTCGGGTACTCCCCGGCGGCGTAGCGCTCCCGCGGGTCGTGGCGCGTGACCCAGAGATGGCGCGACATGAAGCCCGCGCGCTTGGTGATGGAGGCCTCCGGCCCCGCGAAGGGCAGCACGTTGTCCCCGGGCATGAGCTTGTAGGCCACCGGCTCGCCCATCCGGTTCCGGACCGACGGATTGGCGATCTTCCAGAAGCGCCCGGCGAGCGGATCGATCACCCGCGAAGCGGTTGCCTCGGAGCGCAGCAAGGTCGCCTCCGCGTGGAAAGCATTGTGGTACGGGTTGTCGGGGCCCGGGGGATCGGCCACGGTATTGACCTCGTACACGGAGTTCTCGAGCCCGTCCACCATCATGTCGACGCGCGCGCAGAAGAAGTGCTGGTGGATGGGCCCGTAGACGCCCGGCGCCACCATCTCGCCCCAGCGGGGCTTGTCCCCTGGGCGCTCGGCGCCGTTGGAGATGACGCCGGTGAGCTTCACCTCGAGCTGGATGGTGCCGTCCTGGTAGAACTGCCAGTAGAAGCCGTACTCGTAGTTCCCCACCGTGGAGATGGACGAGACGACGAGCCGCCGCGAGCGCCGCACCTCGGTGGTCCGCAGCCGCAGGTCGAAGTGCTTCCAGAGAATGCCCGCGTCCTCCTCGTGGATGCAGATGGCGTTCGGCAGCGGCACCGCGTGGCCCTGGCCGTCGTTGACCACCGCGTCGAGGTACCGGATCTCGCCCAGGCAATCACAGCCGTTCTCGAGCGCATTGGCGAGCGAGCCGATCCCGTATTCCCCCACGTCGAACGCATTGCGGTGGAAATATGTCGGCCGCGGATCGCCGTAGGGCACCACCATGTCGGCCACGGAGGCGCGATAGAGCACCGGGCGCTCCCGCCCCCCGTCGTCGTAGGTCACGGTGTGAATCACCAGGCCTTCGCGGGGGGTGAACCCGATCCGCATCCGCCACTTCTGCCAGGCGAGCTCGTGGCCCCGGAGCTCGAAGCTCGGGCCCTCGGGCTGGCGGATCTCGATCGGCTTGAGCCCCGCGCGCTCCCCGGCGGCCTCCGCCGTGTAATTGGCATCCTCGGGCGGCAAGGGGACGACGCCGCCGTCCTCGACGCGGAGCACTCTCATCTCGTTCAGATCGACGACGGCGAGGACATTGGCCACCGGCCGCGCATAGCCATTGTCCGCGGCGTGGCGGCGTACCCACGTGAGCGCCCGGACGAGCCGCCGGCCCTCTTCGCCCGGAAAGCCGAAATTGCCCGCCGACCACGGATCCACCATGGTCAGGGTGAAATCCGTGACCCCGCGCTTCCGCATGGCCTCCTGCCAGCGCGGGTCCGCGCGCACGGCCGCCTCACAGGCCAGGACCTCGTCGAGCACGATGGCGGGCTGGACGCCGGGGACATGCTCCCAGCTCATCACCCGGCCCTGGGTGAGGGAGACGGTCGCCTCGTAGGTCTTGCCCGCTGCGCAGTCCACGAGCACCACCAGAGCGGCGCGCTCCACCGCGTCACCCGGACGGTGCGCGAGCACCACCTTCTTCTCGGGCTCGTGCAGCATGGTGAAGATGAACCGGGTCCGCGGCCCGAGCCCCCGCTCGGCCCGCGCGATCTCGGCCGCGCGCTCCACCTCCGCTGCGCTCAGAGGATCCAGGGGATGTGCGCCGGGAATGAGGGGCTTCGCGATCGATAGCATGCCTCGTCTCCTTTCACCGCCTCGGACTGACCTGAGCGTGATTGTAGCGGAACCCGCGGGCTCCTTGACGAGGCGCATGCCCGGAGGCAGGATCGTTGACTATGCAACGGCGCGGTCCTGGAGGCTCGAGCGGATCGAGGGCGGCGCGGTGGCCCTGGCGAGCGCTGGCGCTGGCCACGCTCCTCGTGATCGTCGCGGCGCCACGCGCCGCCGCCTTCGACCTCTACCGGGTCGATGCCGCCGGGCAATTCGTGGCCGTCAATGGGACGAGCGGAACCTGCTCGAGCACGCCCAGGCCGCGTCCTCTGCTCCTCGTTCACGGTCACGAGCTCGGCAGCAGCGGCAACGGCGGCAGCTATCAGGACAATTTCACCGCGGCCAGCGGCGCGTCGTTCCTGGGGGCGCTCAACCGCACGGAGAACCAGGACCTCGGCATCGAGGCCTACTTCATCCAGATGCGGCAGGCCAATCGCTCCATCTTCGAGGACGCCCAGCGGATCGGCCAGGCGATCGCTCTCATCCAGGCGTGCCAGGACCCGGCCAGTCCCGCCGGCGTCCGGGTGGCCGTCATCGGCTATAGCAAGGGGACGATCAGCACCCGGGTCTATCTGCGCAGCCGCCAGGCCGACCTGAGCGCCGATTTTCCCGGCGAGGTCGCCCTCGATCCTCCCGGCGCCAATCCGGTGTCCGAGTTCGTCGCGATCGCCCCGCCCAATCACGGGCTCCGGGCGGTGGCCTTCCTCGACACCGAGCTTCCGATCCGGCAGCTCAATGACGGCGTGAGGCGCACCGCCTGCACCAGCTACAACGAGCCCCTCGCCACCCGCTTCATGTCCCGGCTCAACGGCGAGGCCAATGGCCAGTGGACCGGCGCCCACGAGACCCCCGGCAATCGCGCCAATGGTGCGCCCGTCGCGGATGGCACGCTCTTCGTCGCCATCTACGCTACCGGCGACCGCGACCTCGTCGGCGGCGAGAGCCCCGATCCGGACAATGACTGCAATGCGCCGCCCCGCAAGCAGGCGCGGAATCGCGGCGCCAATGCGGTGAACCTCGCCATCGACGTTCCGGCGCCGACCGGGCTCACCCAGGGAGTGGACGTTCACCGCGCGACCGTCAAGCACGCCGAGGTCATCTGCCGGGCGCTGTACACGGTGGTGAATCACCGCGCGCCGGAAGGGGCGGCATCGGTATGCCCGGCCGCCCCCGACGGCAATCCCATCATTCCCTTCGGCACCGCGATCACTCTGGTCCTGGATCATTCCGGCAGCATGGGGATTCCCGCCTGCCCGACCTGCCAGAGCAAGCAGGCCGTGCTGCGGGACGCGGCCGAGATCTTCCTCAACCTCTGGCTCGCGGTCGCCGGGCCCAAGGACCGGGCCGGGATCACGTATTTCCGCACCACCGTGAGCCAGTACGTGGCGCCGGGCCCGGGCGACTCGCTCGTCCCGGTGCTGCCCGACGTCACCCCTCTCGTCACGGACCTGCAGGCGCAGGTCACCACCTCGAGCGGCCTCACCGCGATGGGCGGCGGCCTGCAGGCCGCCATCCTTCAGCTCCAGGGGGCGGCGGGCCCTCTGGCGACCGTCGGCCCGAACCGCAACATCATCCTCTTCACCGACGGACTGCAAAACGTCAACCCGATGGTCCAGCCCCTCGGCCCGGGGCTGGTGATCGCCGACCAGCCGGGCGGGGTCGATGCCGGCGTCCCCACCCTGCTCACCGAGCCGCTGAACACCTACGGCATCCGGATCCACACCATCGGCATCGGGCCCGGCGTCGTGCAGCCGTCGCAGGCGATCCTCGGCTCCATCGCCACCGCCACCGGGGGCGTCTCGCGCTTCGACGTCGATGCGGCGGCGCTGGAGCAATTCTTCACCATGTCCCTGATGGACGCGCTGAACACCTCCTCGCCCCAGCTGGTTGCCTACCGGCGCGGCACGCTCGCGGGCGACGAGGCCGTCGAGGCGTTTCCCGTCACGGCGGGCGTCCGCAAGGTCGTCCTCAAGCTGAGCTGGCCGCGCGGCGCGACGCTCGATCTCCGGGTGGAGAAGGACGGTGTCGACGTGACCGCGAAAGGCCGCGTCGTCGGGGGTCCCTTCTACCGGATCTTCTCGATCGCGCCGCCGTCGGGTGGCGTGGTGGCGGGCGGCGAATGGCGGCTCAAGATCCGCGGGCGGCCGGGCATTCCCTTCCAGGCCGCCGCCATCGTCGACGATCATCGCCGCTCGGCCCGAGCCCGCTTCGCGCGGCGCGACTACCGGGTCGGCGACGCGCTCGACGTCGTGCTCGAGCTGCGCGACGGCAGCCAGGCCGTGCGGGGGGCAACGGTGACGGCCACCCTGCTGCGGCCGATCGACAGCGTCGCCAATCTGCTGGCCGCCTATCCCGCGCGGACCGAGCCGGCGCAGCGCTTCGAGCCCCTCGCCCCCGCGGGCCAGCGCGCGGCGGCGCAGCTCCTCCAGGACGAGCGGGTATGGGCGCGTGTCCTTCCCACCGCGACGTCGGTCCGCCTCGAGGACGACGGCAAGGGCGCCTATCGCGCGAGCCTGCCCGCGGGCACCGTGCCCGGCGTCTACACGCTCCTGTTCGAGGCCGCCGCGCCCACGCCGGGTGGTGTCGAGCTGCGCCGGGCGGGCGCGGTCTCGGCGGTGGTACGCGTCGGCCGCACATCGGCCGAGCAGTCCAACGTGAGGGTGGTGGCCCTGGCGACGACCGCCCGCGGCCGCGAGGCCGAGCTGGTGGTGACCCCGCGCGACGCGTCCGGCAACTTTCTCGGACCAGACCAGAGCGCGGCGGTCGCCATTACCGTCGGCGACGGCGCCAAGTCCGGCGAGGTCCGCGACCTCGCGAACGGCACCTACGTGGTGCCGCTCGTCTTCCCGGACGGAGCCGATCCGGCGGTGACCATTGCCATCGCCGGCGAGCCGCTACTCACCGGACGGGTCTCCACGCTCACGCCGCAGTCCGACCGGAAGCGCCTCTTCTGGCTGGTGGGAATCGTCTCCCTGGGATGGATCGGCGTGCTGGCGCTGATCCTGGTCGCATGGCGCCGGCTGGGGCGCTACCTTTAGATAACCCATTGTTCTCTTGGCTTCTCCGCGCATTGACTTCGCGCGGCTGCCCTCTACACTTTCGGAAAGGAGGATACGCCATGACCATGTCCGCGCGTCTGGCCGCAATGGTCGCCCTCTCCACCGCCTGCCTGGCCGGCTGCAGCACCGCGCCGCCCACTCCCGAGGCCAAGGAAGCGCTCTCCCGGTCCGCCGCGTCCGACAGGCAGGAGTGGAACCGGCTGGATCCGAACTTCGAGACGTTTGTCCGGCAGAGTCACGGTTTCGCTCTCTTTCCCCAGGTGACCAAGGGCGGGGCGGGGATCGGTGGCGCGTACGGCCGCGGGGTCGTGTACGAAGGGGGGCAGCATGTCGGGTATGCCGACATCACCCAGGGCTCCGTGGGGCTCCAGCTCGGGGGCCAGACCTATAGCGAGCTGATCGTGTTCGAGAACAAGTCCGCGCTGGAGCGCTTCAAGCAGAATCGGATGGATTTCGGCGCCAATGCCACCGCGGTGATCGCAAGGACCGGCACCGCCGCGAACTTGCGATTCGTCGACGGGGTGGCCGTCTTCGTCCGGCCGACCGCGGGGGCGATGGCGGAAGCGTCCATCGACGGCCAGCGCATCACCTACGTTCCCCGGTGACCGCGGCCGTCAGCGCCGGACGGTCAGGCCCGCGAGGTCGAGCTCCGGCATCCGTCCCGTCATGAGATCGGTGACGATGCGGGCGCTGCCGCACGCCATGGTCCAGCCCATGTGGCCATGGCCGCAATTCAGGAACAGGTTGCGGTGGCGTCCAAGCCCGAGGATGGGCGGCCCGTCCGGGGTCATCGGGCGCAGGCAGGCGCGATACTCCCCGCGATCGTAATCGGCGGCATCCGGGAAGAGGTCGCGGGCCAGGCGGAGGACATTGTTGAAGTCGCGGGGCGTCCAGCTCCAATCGTAGCCGGCGAACTCGGCGGTGGAGGTCAAGCGGAGCCGGTCGCCGAGCCGCGACCATCCCACCAGCCACTGCTCGTCGACGCCCGAGATCGCCGGCGCCAGGCCGCCCGGCTTGAGGGGAAACGTCGAGGAGTAGCCCTTGGCCGGGTAGATCGGCAAGCTCACGCCCGCGGTACGCGCCACGATGGGCGCGTTCACGCCGAGTGCCAGCACGTAGTTGTCGGCGGTGAGCAGGCCCTCGCTCGTGATCACCCCCGCGATGCGCTCGCCGTCGGCCTGGAGCGCGGACACGCGCGTCCCCAGTCGCACGACCATTCCGTGCTTCTCGTGGGCGATCCGCGCCAACGCCTCCGAGAACAGGCGCGAGTCGCCGCTGGAGTCCCCGAGGTCGCGGATGGCGCCGGCAATCTTCGTCCGGACCGGCTCGAAGACGGGATCCAGGCGCGCCAGGCCGCCGGCATCGAGGATCTCCTGCTTCTGGCCATGCTCGGCCAGCAGCGCCATCTTCTTGATGCCGGCGTCGAGCTCGGCGGGGTCGCGATGAAGATAGATCGCGCCCCGGTGGATGGCCTGGTACTCGATGCCCTCCGCCTTCACCACCTCGTTCAGCACGCTCTGGCTGTACTGACAGAGCCGGAGCTTGATGAGGGTATTCCGGCGGGCCCGCGTCGAGGTGCACTCGCGGAGAAAGCGGAGGCCCCAGGCGTAGAGCCGCGGATCGGCGCCCGGGCGGACGCGAATGGCCGTCTCACCGCCCCGCAGCGACTGCCAGAGCATGCGCGGCGCGCGCGGCGAGGCCCACGAGAAGGAGTGGCCGGGCGCGATGATGCCGGCATTGCCCGCGGTGGCCTCGAGCCCGACGCCCGCCTTCTCCTCGAGGAGGGTCACCTCGTGCCCGGCGCGGGCCAGAAAGTATCCCGTGGTGACGCCCACCACGCCGCCGCCGAGCACCAAGGTCTTCATGCGGGAGCGCTCACGCGCCGATTGTAGCCCAGGGGGCGCGGTATTCTAGGGGCTACCCACTCGCCGTGCCCGCCCGCGATAGATCCCGCAGGAGACGACATGCCCATCTCGAGGATCGAGATCTCGCCGGAGCTGCGGCGCCGTCTATCCGAGGGCGCTCCGGAGGAGGTGGCGGCCGCGTTGGCCACCTCCCACGAGGCCGACATCGCCGAAGCCCTGAATCGGATCGACCCGGGACGAGCGGCCCAGATCATCCGGGGGTGCTCGAGCATCCGGAGCTCGAGCGGCGTCACGAGCTCTTCCAGCACTTCCCGACCAGCGACGGGGTGGCCTTCGTCCAGGCCATGTCCCCCGACCGCCAGGCTCAGCTCTTCCGCACGCTCCCGGATACCGACCGCGCGCGCTTCCTGGAAGATCTCGACACCGCCACCCGCGCCACCCTGGCCTTGCTCCTCGCCTATCCACCCACCACCGCCGGCGGCATCATGACCACCGACTATGTGAGCGTCCCCCACCACCGTGACGGCGGGCGAAGCGCTCCAGCATATTGCCCAGGTGGCTCGCCGGAAGCCCGTATACGCGATCTATGTTCTCGATCCGGCGGACCATCGGCTCGTCCACGTGATCTCGCTGCGGGAGGTGGTGGTCTCGGATCGCGCCACGCGGGTCATGGACCTCGGCAACCACCGGGGCATCGTGAAGGTCGCGCCGGTGACGGACCGCGAGGAGGTGGCCCGGCTCCTCTCCAAGTACAACCTCCTCGCGATGCCGGTGGTGGACGAGCACGATCATCTCCTCGGAACCATCATCGTGGACGACGTGATCGACGCGCTGGTGAAGGAGCAGACCGAGGATCTCCACAAGCTGGGCGGCCTCGAGGCCCTCGACGAGCCCTATACGCAGACCTCGCAGGATTCGCTATAGTGGATCGACTGGTCAGGACCGTGCTCCCGGGAGCCCACACTCTGAGAGGAGACCTGAATGGTTCGGGAGCTCCGGCGATTCGTCACCCGGGCGCTACTCGCGCGAGTCGGCGCCGCCGGTGCCTGCGCGACCCTCCTCTGCGGCGCGGCCGGTCCCGCCCTCGCCCGCGACGGCGACGAGCCGCGCGGCTATCTGGCCATCCGCGGGTTCGACACCAATCCGATTACCGGCGTGCGCGATTACTGGGGCGTCTCGCTGGGCGGCAACTACAACCGCTACCTCGGCGGCGAGCTGTCCCTGGACTCGTTCGAGCGCCGGATCAAGGTTGACAGCTTCGGCTCGGTGGGCGAGTACGGAATCACCGCCCTGGTGCCCCAGATCCGCCTGCGCTACCCGCTCTTCGATGACCGGCTCACTCCCTATCTCGTGGCGGGCGGCGGGGTCGCCTTCGGCGAGTTCAACGACCGGAAGGCGGGCACCTTCGGCAAATCGGTGGACGCGAACCGCACGGTGCCGGTGGGAACGGTGGGTGCCGGCATCGAGTACTTCCTCGCCGATACGGTCGCGGTCGGCGTCGAGGTCAAGTACCTGTTCGCGGGCAGCCAGGACGTACGGATCGACGGCGTCTCCCATTCCAATTCGATCAACTCGCTCTGGGCCGCGTTCGCGCTGCGCCTGTTCTACCCCGAGCGGCCGGCGGCGCGACCGAGCGAGGCGCGGGAGGGGCCGCCGCGGCGCCTGTACTTCGCTCTGCGCGTGGGCGGCGCCATGGTCACCGACCCGCACGTCTCTTCCGAGCTGGAGATCCGGCCGGAGCCGCCCGCGATCGGCCCGCTGAATCAGTACTTCGGCGCCGCGCTCGGACTCGACTTCGGGCGGCACTTCGGCCTCGAGCTGGCCTTCGAGGGCTACGAGACGAACCTGGAGCTGAAGGGCGTCGGCAGCGTGACCGAGTACGCCGTGTACCTGATCCTCCCGCAAGCGCGGTTCCGCTACCCCCTGCTCGATGGCCGACTCGTGCCCTACCTGCTCGTGGGCCTCGGCGGGGCCAGCGGCGAGACCAACGACCGCAAGCCCACGGGCGTGGGGGTGGAGGTCCGTGGCGCGGACGGGATCGGGCTCGCGGCCACCATCGGCGGCGGCGTCGAATATCTGGTGACCCGGAACGTGGCGCTGGGAGTGGAGGCGAAGTACCTCTACACGCGCGGGCTCACGCTCAGGCTCGCCGGCGGCACCGCCCATGAGGCGAACCTGGGTACGGTCTTCGCCTCCCTGGGTCTCCGGGTCTACCTTGCCGACTTCTGGCCCACCCGATAGGCCTGGCGGAACAGATAGCGATTCACCTTGACGGTGGCGGCGACGTAGCCGGGATCCAGATTCGTGATCCGGCCCCGGACGCGCGCGTGGAGACGCGGCAAGGCATGAAACGGCACCGCGGGGTAGGCGTGGTGCTCCGCGTGGTAGGGCATGTTCCACGCGAACAACCGCACCAGTGACGTGGTGAGCGTGGTGCGCGTGTTGTCGAGGCAGTCGCGCGTGAACGCGCAGGCGGTGTGCTCGGCGAGGAGATACGGCCGCAGGAATGCCTGCCCGACGAGGAGCGGGACGATCCAGACCACGAGCGCCATCGGGGAGCCGGCCACCACCGAGGCGGCCGCCACCGCGACGTACACCGCGAGGTAGGCGCGCGCCTCGATGATCAGCGGCCGCCGCTCGGGCGGCCCCATCCACGGCCGGTCGGCGCGGCCACCGGCGAGCCGGAGAACATCACCGAGCCGGCGGTGCAGGTTGGGAAGCCCCGTCAACACGAACAGATAGGCGGCGAGAATCGCGGGCTTCGGGAAGTACAGCTCGGGGTCCAGGTCCGGGTCCTGCGTGTGACGGTGATGCTCCCAGTGGTACACGCGATAGTTCCGGTACGGCCAGAACGTGAGGAGGCCGGCCAGGGTGCCGATCGCGGTGTTCAGCCCGCGACGGCGGAATGCCGTCCTGTGCGCGGTTTCGTGAAGCGCGCAGAAGACGAACGCGAGCACGTAGCCGTGGGCGACCAGCAGGGGCAGCACCCAGATGGTGGCGCGGAGCTTCCATAGGAGGAAGCCGGTAGCCGCGAGCACGCCGAAGTGCCAGATGGTCCGCAGAAGGGCCGGCCCGTCGGAGCGGAGCATGAGGGCATGCAGGTCTTCGCGCGTCAGTTGATGTTCGGTGAACTGGACGTACGCCTCGTCACGCATGGGAGCCCAGCTTACACCGTCCGCTCAAGCCGGCCCATGGTCAGAAACACTCGTGAAGTCGCCCGGGTTCCGTCTCTCCCCTGTAAATATGGTCTGTAAATATTCTTGCCCCAACCTGCGTCTATTCCAGCAGAAGCAAGACACAGGAGGACAACCATGAAACGTCTGATTGGATCGATTCTCGGGGTCGTGGTGGCAGGCTCGTTTCTCGGCGGGTGCTTTGCAGTGATAGATCCGTTTCCCGGCCCGCACGTCTCCGGGCCAGGGATCGTCATCGGACCGCCGGTAGTCGTCGCCCCGCGCCCGCGAGGCTGGTACGGGCATCAGGGCTACGGCTGGCAGAGGCGCGGCTACCGGTAACAGCGGCAACAGTTTCCTTGCGCGGGGGCGAGCCGCTGAGGGCTCGTCCCCGCACCGCGGGCAGCCTTGCCGCTACTTCTTCCCGCCCTGGACCTTGCGGGGCAGTGAGGCCGCGGGACGGGCGGTCTTGTCGGCGACCTTCACGGGAGGCTTGCGCGGAGCGCCGCCGGCCGCGCGCTTGGCGAGGCTCTCCTTGAGCGCCTCCATGAGGTCGATCACCTGGGTGCGGGGCGCTTCCGAGGTCGTGGTCGTGATCTCCTTGCCCTCGACCTTCTGATTCACCAGCTCCAGGACGCGCTCGCGGTACTCGTCGCGGTACTGCTCGGGCTTGAACTCTTCCGTGGAGAGCTCGTCGACCAGCTTGCGGGCAAGCTCTCCCTCGCGCTCCTGGACCTTGGCGGACTTCCCCTTGTCGATCTCGCCGAAGTCACGCACCTCGTCCGCAAAGTACATGGTGTGGAGCATGAGGCCGTCCTGCGCGGGGCGGACGAGCACGAGGCTCTCCTTCCCCCGCATGATGAAGCGGGCCACCGCCACCCGCTTGGCCTTGGCCATGGTCTCGGCGAGCAGCCGGTAGGCCTTGTCGCCGCCCTTGTCGGGGCCGAGGAAGTACGTCTTCTCGAAGAAGATGGGATCCACCTGCTCGAGGGGCACGAACTCCGCGATGTCGATCACCTTGGACTCTTCGCCCTCGAGCGACTTGAGCTCCTCGTCGCTCACCCGCACGTACTGGTCCTTGCTGAACTCGTAGCCGCGCACGAGCTCGCTCCGCTCCACCACGACCTGGCACGCGGGACAGAAGGTCTGCTGCTTGATGCGAGAGCCGCACTTGGCATGGAGCATGTTGAAGGCCACGTTCGCGGACACCGCGGCGGAATAGAGCTTCACGGGGATGGAGACGAGCCCGAAGGAGATGGTTCCGGACCCGAGGGAATGCGGCGGCATGGGAACGCTCCTCCTGTATGGTGAACTGAATTCGACGGTACCACGGTGCTCTCGGGGGTTCAAAAGCTTGACCGCGTCCGGCCGGGCTCCAATGGATAGGGTGCGAAGCGGAGGCCACATGCGAGGGATGGTATGAGCGCGCGCTCCCGGGCGCTCGACGCCTACCGGGCCAAGCGCGATCCGGCGCGGACGCCCGAGCCCTTCAGCGGACGGCGCGCGACGGGGAGCCGGCTCTTCGTCGTCCAGAAGCATGCCGCGCGGCGCCTCCACTACGATCTCCGGCTCGAGATGGATGGTGTCCTCAAGAGCTGGGCGGTGCCCAAGGGCCCGTCGATGCGCCACGGCGAGCGGCGCCTGGCCGTTCACGTCGAGGATCACCCGGTGGAGTACGCCGACTTCGAGGGCGTGATCCCGAAGGACAATTACGGCGCCGGCTCGGTGATCGTCTGGGACCGCGGCTGGTATCGTCTCGTCAAGGGCGACGATCCGCTCCGCGAGCTCGCGCAGGGCAAGCTCGAATTCGAGCTTCACGGGATGAAGCTTCACGGGCGCTGGACGCTGGCGCGAATGGGGGGCCGTCGCGCGGATGGCGCCGCGCCGGCAAAGGACTGGCTCCTCCTCAAGGCCCCGGACGCCTACGCCGGGAGCGAGGAGCCGGTCGAGCGCGCGCCGGAGTCGGTCTTCTCCGGTCTCACCGTGGAGGAGATCGGCGGGGCGGGCGAGAAGCGCGCCGCGCTCGACGCCCTCCTCGCCTCGCTCGGGGCCCCGATGGGAGAGGTGCCCGCCCGCAAGCAGCCGCTCATGCTCGCCACCCTCGCCGAGCAAACCCCGGCGGGACCCGGCTGGCTCTTCGAGATCAAGTACGACGGCGTGCGGGCGCTCGCGGAGCGCGACGGCGATGCGGTGGCGCTCTACGGCCGGAGCGGGGACGCGATCTCCGCCCGCTATCCGGAGGTGGTGCGCGCGCTACGGGCCCTGCCCGTTTCCCGCTTCGTGATCGACGGCGAGATCGTGGCGCTGCACGAGGACGGCCGGCCGAGCTTCCAGCGCCTCCAGTCCCGGATGCACCTCACGCGCGCCGACGACATCGAGGCCGCCCGCGCGGCGGTGCCCGTCACCGGGATCTTCTTCGACTGTCTCGCCCTCGAGGGCCGCGATCTCCGGCGGCGACCGCTCCTCGAGCGCAAGCAGTGCCTGGAGCTCCTGATGCCTGCGCGCGGCGTGGCGCGCTACTGCGAGCACGTCGCGGAAGACGGCGCCGCGTTCCACGAGGCGGTGGGCTCGCTCGGCCTCGAGGGCATCGTGGCCAAGCGGGGAGTGAGCGCGTACGCAGGCGGGCGCTCCCGCGACTGGATCAAGGTGAAGTGCCCGCGCCGCCTGGAGTTCGTCATCGGCGGCTACACCGCGCCCCAGGGCTCACGCGGCCACTTCGGCGCGCTTCACCTCGGCCTCTACGAGGACGACCGGCTCGTCTACGTGTCCAAGGTGGGAACGGGATTCGACGGGCGCACGCTCGCCGACATCGCCCGGCGCCTCGCTCCCCTCGCCCGCCCCACCTCGCCCTTCGCGGCGGGCTCGCCCACGGGGCGCAGTCACCGCTGGGTGGAGCCGCGTCTCGTCTGCGACGTGCGCTTCACCGACTGGACGACGGACGGCGGCATCCGACACCCGGCCTTCGTCGGGCTCCGGGACAACCGCCGGCCCGAGGAGTGCCGGCGCGAGCAACCCTTCGAGCTTCCTCCGGCCGAGGTACCGGCGAAGGCCGGGGGCGAAGCCCCCGCGGCCCCGCGCCCGCCGATCGAGCGCCAGATGGTGAAGGTCACCAATCCGAAGAAGGTGTTCTGGCCGAATGAGGGCTACACCAAGGCGGACCTCGTCGCGTACTACGAGACGGTGGCGCCCCACCTCTTGCCCTATCTCCGGGACCGGCCCCTGGTCCTCACGCGCTATCCCGACGGGATCACCGGAAAGTCCTTCTTCCAGAAGGATGCCCCGGAGTTCGCGCCGGAATGGATCCGCACCGAGCGGATCTACTCGCACGACACGGAGCGGGACATCGACTACTTCGTGGTGGACGATGTCGAGTCGCTCCGCTACGTGGCGAATCTCGGCACCATTCCGCTGCACTTCTGGGGCGCGCGAATCCCGCACCTGGACCGGCCGGACTGGCTCATCCTCGACCTGGACCCGAAAGGAGCCCCCTTCACCGACGTGGTGGCAGTCGCCCGCACCCTCCGGCGCATCCTCGATCGGCTGGAGCTGCCGAGCCACGTCAAGACCTCGGGCGCCACCGGCCTGCACATCCTGGTGCCGATGGGCGCCCGCTATACCCACGAGGAGACGCGCACCTTCGCGCGGCTGCTCGCCACGCTCGGCGTCGAGGCCGCCGGCGGCATCGCCACCATCGCCCGTCCCATCCGGGCCCGGGGCGGCAAGGTCTATATCGACTTCGGCCAGAATGGCCACGGCCGCACCATCGTGGCGCCGTACTCGGTGCGCCCGCTGCCGGGGGCGCCGGTGTCCTGCCCGCTCCGCTGGGACGAGGTCACCCCCAAGCTCGATCCCGCGCGCTTCACCATCACCACCGCGCGCGCCCGGTTCGCCCGGCTGGCGGATCCGCTCGCGCCCGTCCTCACCCACCCCGGCATCGACCTCGCGGAAACGCTCAGTCGACTCGAGCGCTGACCGCTACGCGAGCAAGGCGCTGAGCTTCCGGGCCAGCGGCGGGCCCGTCGCGCCGTCCTCGTGCTTGAAGTAGACGAAGGCGCCGCCGGCGGCGAAGAGCTCGCGGATCGTTCCCGCCCAGCGCGCCAGCGCCTCCGCCGAGTACTCCACGGCGCGGAGGCGAAAATAGCCCCAGTCCGCCGTG
>DASRWT010000086.1:0-99275 GCA_035654455.1 Candidatus Nitrosocosmicus sp.
GACCTCGTGGACGAGGCGGCGTCCCGCCTGCGCATCGAGATCGACTCCCTGCCGGTGGAGATCGACGAGATCGAGCGCCGCATCATGCAGCTCGGCATCGAGCGCGTCTCGGTGGCGCGCGAGACCGACTCCATGTCGCAGGAGCGGCTGGCCCGCATCGACGCCGAGCTGGCCGACCTGAAGGAGAAGGGCGCCGGCCTCAAGGCGCAGTGGAGCGCGGAGAAGGCCGCCATCTTGGCCATCAGCAAGACCAAGGAGGAGACGGAAGCCGCGCGGCTGGCCATGACCGACGCCGAGCGTCGGGGCGACCTCCAGAAGGCCGCCGAGCTGCGCTACGGCACCCTGCACGAGCTGGACCGGCGGCTCGAGGCCGAGAACGCACGGCTGGCCGAGCTCCGCAAGGGCGGCAAGATGCTCAAGGAGGAAGTGGACGAGGAGGACATCGCGGAGACGGTGGCCAAGTGGACGGGCATCCCCGTCACCCGGCTGCTCGAGGCCGAGGTGCAGAAGCTCGTGAAGATGGAGGAGCGGCTGGGCCGGCGCGTGATCGGCCAGCGCGAGGCCATCGTGGCGGTGTCCAACGCGGTCCGGCGCGCGCGCTCGGGCCTGTCGGATCCCAACCGCCCCATCGGCTCCTTCCTCTTCCTCGGACCCACCGGCGTGGGCAAGACCGAGCTGGCCCGCGCGCTCGCGGAGTTCCTCTTCGACGACGAGCGGGCCATGATCCGCATCGACATGTCGGAGTACATGGAGAAGCACACCGTGGCCCGGCTCATCGGCGCGCCCCCGGGCTACGTGGGCTATGACGAGGGCGGCCAGCTCACGGAGGCGGTGCGCCGCCGGCCGTATGCGGTCATCCTCTTCGACGAGATCGAGAAGGCGCACGCGGACGTGTTCAACGTGCTGCTCCAGGTGCTGGACGACGGCCGCCTCACCGACGGGCAGGGCCGCACGGTGGACTTCCGCAACGCGGTGGTCGTCATGACCTCCAATCTCGGCAGCCACCTCTTCATCGAGGGTGAGCCGGCGGACAAAGTCCGCGGCCGCATCATGCAGACGCTCCGCGAGGCGCTGCGGCCGGAGTTCCTGAACCGCATCGACGACATCGTGATCTTCCAGCCGCTGGGCCGGGAGGAGATCGCGTCCATCGTGGAGATCCAGCTGGAGCGGCTGCGCAAGCGGCTGGCCGACAAGCGGATCACGCTCGAGCTGACCCCGCAGGCGGTGGAGCTCCTCGCCCACGAGGGGTATGACCCGGCCTACGGCGCGCGCCCGCTCAAGCGCACCATCCAGCGCATGATCCAGGACCCGCTCGCGCTGGCGCTGCTCAACGGAGAGTTCAGCGAGGGCGACACTGTGCTGGCGGGCGCCCAGAGCGGCAAGATCGTCTTCACCCGGCGCGTGGAAGCCCACGCGGTCTAGAACACCGCCGTTTCTGTTCCCTCTCCCCCCCAGGGGGAGAGGGAAACCGGCGCATTGGCTTCACCCTCCCGCGGGTGATTGGCTGACCGTTCCCGCCCTCCGCTCCGAATCCTCTGGTGCCTTCGCCATCTCTAAAGGCATGATCACCGTGGAGGCCCCATGACTGCATCGCGCAAGGGTGTGCACTACGCCTGGATCATGCTGGGGGCGGTGGTCGTCATCTTTCTGGCCGCCTCTGGATTGCGCGCCGTCCTCGGCGTGTTCATCAAGCCCATCGAGACCGAGTTCGGGTGGGACCGCTCCTCCATGTCGCAGGTGGCGGCGCTCTCGCTCCTCCTCGTCGGCGCGGTGGGCCCCTTCGTCGGCTGGCTGGCCGACCGCTGGGGCCCGCGCAACGTCATGATGCTCTTCCTCGGCATCGTGGGTGTGGGCGCCATGCTCTCCTCGCGCGTCACCAGCCTCTGGCAGCTCTACCTGACTGCGGGCGTGCTCATGGCGCTGGGCGCGGGCGGGATGGGGATGGCCACCGCCTCCACCCTGGCCGCACGCTGGTTCGTGGCGCGCCGCGGGCTCGTGATGGGCATTCTCGGGGCAGGCATGTCCGCGGGCCAGCTCGTGATGATCCCGGCCGCGGTGTGGCTCACCCTCCACTTCGGCTGGCGGAGCTCCTTCTTCTGGCTCGGCGCCAGCGTCTTCGTCACCGCCATCCCGCTCACCCTGGCCTTCGTGCGCGACGATCCGAAGCTCAAGGGGCTCACCGCGTATGGGACCGGCGTCGCCGTGCCCCAGGCGGGGATGAAGGAGATGCCCTCCGATCGGCGCGTCTCCGTCAACGAGGCCATGAGCTATCCGTCCTTCTGGCTCCTCGCGGGGACGTTCTTCGTGTGCGGCTACACCTCGAACGGCATGGTGCTCACCCACCTCGTCCCGCATGCCGCCGAGCACGGCTTCTCCGAGATGCATGCGGCGCAGGCGCTGGGCGTGATGGGCGCCATGAACATCGTGGGCACCATCCTGTCCGGCTGGATCTGCGACCGCTTCGGCCGCAAGGGGCCGCTGGCGTTCTATTACGGCGTGCGCGGGCTCTCGCTCCTGTTCCTGCTCTATATCTGGAACGTGCCCTCGCTCCACATCTTCGCCGCCGTGTTCGGGCTCAACTACATCTCCACGGTGCCGCCGACCACCACCCTCACCGCCAATATCTTCGGCCGCTACTCCGTGGGCGTGCTCTCGGGCTGGATCTTCTTCGCCCACCAGGTGGGCTCCGCGCTGGGCGCGGCGGCGGGGGGCTGGATCTTCGACTTCACCGGCTCGTACCAGTGGGCCTTCGTCTCCGCGGCGCTGATGGCCTTCCTCGCCTCGGGCCTCTCGCTGGCCATCAAGGAAGAGCCGGTGAGCCAGGCGCCCACGCCAAGCCCCGCGCCCTCCGGCGTCCCCCTCCCCGCCGCCTAGAACCACTCAGAGGCGGCCTCTTCAGAAGTGGATGGCCAGCCATATCGTGGCTCGGTCCGGATCCGTCCACTCCACCCGGTGCCGCGCATGCGCCGGGATACGGAGCCAGTCGCCGGGCGCCAGCGCGCGGGGCGCCGGCTCTCCCTCGAAGCGGAGGCGCGCCGCCCCCGCCAGCACCGCCACCCACTCGTCCCGGTCGCTGTCGTACCACTCTCCCGGCGGGGTGACCTGTCCCAGGGATACGATGCGCTCGATGCGGAGGCCGGGCGTGTCCGCGAGGACGTCAACCTGCTCCGCGCGAAGGCTCGCGGGCAATCCGGCGAAGAGATTGCCGCTCTCGCCGGACGCGGTCACGGGGTGAGCCGCTCGATCAGCGCCGCGTGCTGGGGAAACTCGGCCACCAGCGCCTCTCGATGCGCCAGCTCCAGATCCGTGAAGTCGAAGCCGGGCGCCACCGTGCAGCCCACCAGCGCATAGGTCTCCGGCGACGCGAGCGCGGCGCCGAACCAGTGGCCGGCCGGCACCACACCCTGCGGCGCCTGCCCGGCGTCCAGGTCATCGCCAAGCGTGAACTCGGTGAGGGAGCCGGTGGGCGCGATGGCGGAGACGGTGAGCGGCCCGCCCGCATAGTGGTGCCAGAGCTCGTCCGAGCGGATGCGGTGGAGCCGGGAGACCTGGCGGCCCTCGAGCAAGAAGTAGATCGCGGTGGAGACATTGCCCGAGCCGCGATAGGTCTCGCGGTAGTGGCCGCCCTCCGGGTGCGGCGTCAGGCCGAGCGAGCGGATCCAGCGCGCGGCGGCAGCGTGCACGCGCGGCGCGGGAGCGGGCTACCAGCCGATGGCGTGGGCCCCACGGCGCGGATCGGCGCCGCCGTGGCGGGTGCCGTCGGGACCGACCACGATGGCGCACACCGCACCCGCCCGCCAGTCCCACTCCGGCCACTCACTCACCTGGTGGCCGAGGGCGGCGAGCGCGTCGCGGGTGGCGGCGGGCATGCGGCGCTCGATCTCGAGCACGCCCGGCGCGTCGGGATGCGGCCAGAAAGAATCCGGGAAGGAGCGCGTGGCCAGCCGGGGCGCGTCGATGGCCCGCTGCACCGGCATGCCGTAGGCGGTGACGTTCAGGAACACCTGCAGCATGGCCTGCTGCTGCACGTCGCCGCCGGGGGTACCGAACGGCATGAAGAGCTTGCCGTTCTTGAACGCCATGGCCGGCGCCGGCGTCAGACGCGGGCGCTTGCCGGGCGCCACCTCGCTCGGATGCCCCGGGGCGAGCCACCCCTGCGAGCCGCGCGGCGAGATCACGCAGCCCACGCCCGGCACCACCGGCGAGTCCACGCACGGATCGCTGGGCGTGGACGAGAAGCCATTGCCCTGCTCGTCCACCACGCAGACATAGGAGGTGTCCAGCAGGCCGCTGACCCCCTTGAGCCCGGGCGGAGTCCGGGGCGCGCCGTTCTTCACCGCGGCGAGCCCGTAGGGATCGCCCGCGGGCGGCATTCCCGGCCAGGCGCGATCCGGGTGGATGAGGGCGCGGCGGGCCTTCGCGTACACCTTGGAGAGGAGGCCGTCGGCGGGCACCTTCACGTGCCGGGGATCGCCGTAATAGGCCTCGCGATCGGCGAAGGCGAGCTTCATCGCTTCCACGATGAGATGGAGCGCCCGGGGCGAGTTGTGGCCGAGCCCGGCGAGGTCGTCCCCCTCGAGGAGATTCAGCATCTGGAGCAGCACCGGTCCCTGGCAGTAGAAGCTGGACGTGGCCACCTCGTATTCATGGAAGCTCGTCTTCAACGCGGGCGCCACCTCGACCGCGAACTCCGCGAGGTCCTCGTAGCGAAGGAGCCCACCCGCCTTCTCGTGGTAGGCCGCGATGCGCCGCGCGATCTCGCCCCGGTAGAAGACGTCGCGCGCGGCGGCAATGGCCTTCACGCGACCCTGGCGCCTTGCCTTGGCCTCCCCGTCCATCATGAGCTTGATGGTGGCCGCCAGCTCGCGCTCCACCAGGATCTGGCCGGCCCTGGGGGCCTTGCCGCCGGGCAGGTACACGGCGGCGGACGAAGGCCAGCGGGCCAGCTTGTCCGCGCTCCGCTCGAACATGGCTGCGCTGAAGGTCGAGACCGGATACCCGTTCTTCGCGCATTCGTAGGCGGGCGCGGCCACCTCGGCGAAGGTCTTGGTGCCCCAGCGCGCGAGCGCGGTGCACCAGGCGTCCGGAGTGGCCGGCACCACCGTTCGCAGGAGGCCGACCGGGATCTCGCCGCCACACTGCGTCCGGTAGTACTCGGCGGAAGCCAGGCGCGGATAGGGCCCGACGCCACTGACCTCATAGGTTTTCTTCGACTTCGCCACGTGCACCAGCAGCGGCCCGACGCCCGCGAAGCTGACCATGTCGGGATGCACCACGCCGAGCATCATGCCCGCCGCGGCGCCCGCATCGATCGCGTTCCCCCCGGCTTCGAGGATGCGCGCCGCCGCCTGCGCGGCGAGCGGATGCCCCGCCGCCACCATCCAGCGGCGTCCCATCACCTGGTTCATGACTCCCGAGGCGGCCTGCGGATTGTTCTTCTGGCTTTGCGCGGCGTCTAGGCTCATGACCGTATGGTAACATAGCGGTATGTCTACGTTCCCGCTCATCGGCGTGAGCATGTCCATCACGGTCAAGGCCTCGCCCGAGCGCGCGTACGTGAACTCCACCTATCTCAACGCGATCCAGCAGGCCGGTGGCGTGCCCGTCGCGCTGCCCGCTCAGCTCTCGCCGCGCTCGTGGGAGCGGCTGGCCGCCGGGCTCGACGGCCTCCTGCTGACGGGCGGCGGCGATATCGATCCCGCGCTCTTCGGCGAGACGCCGCATCCCACGCTCTACGACGTGGCGCCGATCCGGGACACCTTCGAGGCCACCGCCGCGCGCTGGGCGCTCGAGCGCCAGGTGCCGCTCCTCTGCGTCTGCCGCGGCCTGCAGGTGCTGAACGTGGCGCTGGGCGGCACCCTCTATCAGGACGTGGGCACCGAGCCCGGCACCCAGCTCGAGCACAGCCAGAAGGGGCCCCGCGACGAGCCCACCCACAAGGTGAAGGTGACGCCGGGCAGCCGGCTCGCCGAGGTGCTCGGCGCCGACGAGGTCGAGGTGAACAGCATGCATCACCAGGCGGTCAAGGCCCTGGGCCGCGGCCTCACCGCCTGCGCCTGGGCGCCCGATCAGATCGTGGAGGGCCTGGAGCTGCCGGGTCACGACGGTTTCCTGTTGGCAGTCCAGTGGCATCCCGAGGAGCTGATCGGGCACTCCGAGCCCGCGCGGCGCCTGTTCTCCGCTCTCGTCACGCACGCCGCCGCCGCGCGCACCCGCAAGTAACCCCCGCTCCCGGCCCCGGCCCCCGGGGCGCCCGGAGGATGTCATGCCCAAGACTCGCGGCACCGGCCTCCTGATGCTGTGGACCGACGTGGACGCCGCGCACGAGGCGGAGTTCAACCGGTGGTACAACGAGGAGCATCTCCAGCATCTGCTCAAGGTGCCCGGCTTCCTCTCCGCCGCGCGCTACGAGGCCATCTCCGGCGGGCCGAAATATCTGGCCATGTACGAGCTGGAGGACGCGAGCGTGCTCCGGACATCCGCCTTTCTCGACGAGGTGCGCTTTCGCCCCTCGCCCTGGCGGACCAAGGCCTCCGGGGGTCATGTCGGGCGCAACTACTTCGTGCAGGGCTACCGGCAGATTCACCCGGCGCGGACCAATCCCGTCGAGCTGACCATGGGGCCGTCGCCCTATCTGCAGATGGGGCGCATGGACATCCCCGCCGCCATGGAAGAGGAGTGGAACGCCTGGTACAACACGGTCTACGTTCCCGACTACCTCGGCGTGCCCGGCGTCATCCGCGCTCGGCGCTTCACCGTGGTGGACGGCCAGCCGAAGTACCTGACCGTCTACGAGTTCGAGCGGGCGGACGTGCCGAAGAGCGACGCCTGGAATCGCGTCCGCGACCTGAACCCGTGGACCCATCGCATCCGTCCCTTCATGAAGCTCGACGCGGGCTCACCTGCGGTGTTCAAGCGGATCTTTCCGGACCCGGTGTGAAGGGGGAATCGCCGATGCGTCGGGGCATGATCTGCGCGGCACAGCCGGAGTCCACCGAGGCGGGGGCGCTCGTCATGCGCGCGGGCGGCAATGCGGTGGACGGCGCCATCGCCTGCGCGCTCACCGCGGGGGTGGTGGACCCGATGATGACCGGCATCGCGGGCTTCGGAAGCTGCCAGGTCTACCTTCCCGCGAGGGGGGTCCACGAGTGCATCGACTTCCACGGCAAGACCCCGGCGGCGGCGCGGCCCGACATGTGGGCCCACCTCATCGAGGGCGAGACGCGCGATGGCTTCGGCTTCGTGCTGAAGGGACGCGTGAACGACCTCGGCTATCAGTCCATCACGGTGCCGGGCAGCCTCAAGGCCTTTCACGAGGCGCAAACCGCGCACGGCGCCCTGCCCTGGGCGCAGGTCGTCCAGCCCGCCATCGACTGGGCGGAGCGGGGCTGGCTGGTGAAGAACCACGTGGGCTACTGGTGGGCCATCGAGGAGCAGCTCGGGCGCGTGGCCAATCCCGAGCGGCTGCGCTTCAGCAAGAGCGGGCGCGCGCTCTACTGCCGCCCGGACGGCAGTCCCAAGCGCGTCGGCGATACGGTGCGCAATCCCGAGCTGGCGGAGACCTTGCGCAAGATCGCCAAGGGCGGCGCGGACGTCTTCTACCGGGGCGAGGTGGCCGAGCGGATCGCCGAGGACATGCGCCGCCACGGCGGGCTTCTCTCCGCCGAGGACCTCGCGAGCTATCGGACCATCCATCGCCCGCCGCTCTGGGGCACCTTCCGGGACTGGCGCCTCGCCACCAACCATCCTCCCGGCGGCGGCCTGATGCTGCTCCAGATGCTCAATATCCTGGAGCAGTTCGATCTGAAAGCGCTCGAGCACAACAGCGCCGCGTACATCCGGGTGGCCTCGGAGGCGATGAAGCAGGCGGTGGCGGACAAGGAAGCCCATGTCGGAGACCCGGCCTTCGTCGAGGTGCCGGTGGACCGGCTGCTGTCGAAAGAGTATGCGAGGTCGGTGGCGGAAGGGATTCGGGCCGGCCGGCGCGTCCGCATCGACCGGGTAGGGCTCGGCGAGTCGAAGGACACGACCCACGTGGCCGTCATCGACCGCGACGGCAACGCGGTGAGCATGACGCATACCCTCGGCATGCCCTCCGGCGTGATCACCGACGGGCTCGGCTTCATGTACAACGGTGCCATGAGCGTCTTCGACCCGCGGCCGGGGCGCGCGGGCTCGGTGGCGCCGGGCAAGAGCCGCTTCAGCGCCATCTGCCCCACGCTGGTCTACGACGTCCAGGGGCTGCGCGCCGCCATCGGCGCGCCGGGCGGCGCCCAGATCGCCATCGGGGTGATGCAGGGGCTGGTCAATCTCCTCGAGTTCGGCATGTCCATGTCGGACGCGGTGGCGGCGCCCCGCTTCAGCGCCACCAGCCACATCATCGACGTGACCATGCGGATCCCCACCTACGTCACCGACGAGCTGCAGCGCGACGGCTACACGGTGGCGCGCAATCCCAACACGTTCGACGTGGCCGCGGTGCACGGCATCGAGGTGCGCCCGGACGGGACGCTCCACGGCGGCGCCGACCCCGGGCATGACGGGATGGCGCTGGCGGTCTAGCCCTCAGTCGCCCAGCCGGTACACGCGGCGGGCGGTGCCCGCGAACAGCGCGCGCTTCTCCTCCGATGACGCGCCGGCGGCGGTGCGCTTGAGCGCGTTCCACAGGGCGGCCCAGCCTATCCCCATCTTGTCGACGGGGAAATTGCTCTCGTAGAGACAGCGGTCCGCGCCGAACAGCTCGATGCAGGGCTCGATATAGGGTCCCCAGAGCGACGCCAGCTCGCTCGAGGACGGCGGCGCGGGCTGGCTCCGATAGTCGTAGGCGGCGAGCCGCATCATCATGCCGCCGAGCTTCATGACCACATTGGGGCAGCGCGCCAGCTCGGTCACGCCCTTCTTCCAGGCCGCGTAGACCTCGTCCCGCTTGCCCAGATAGGGGCCGTAGCCGAGCGGCCCGCCCACATGCCCCACGATGATGCGCGCGTCGGGGCAGGCCCGCGCCAGCTCCACGATGTCGCCGAGCTGCGGATGAAAGGCCCAGGCGTCGAGCGAGAGGCCGCGCGCGGAGAGCCGCGCCAGCCCCGCGCGCAAGGCCCCGTCCCGGTAGAGATGCGGCCCGCTCGCCGTCTGGCTATTGCCGATGACCGGGCTCGCGTCCCAGGCCGCCGAGTGCCGCACTCCGCGAAAACGACCGCCGCCGGCGCGGATCAGGGCCTCCAGCACCGGCTCCACGCGGTCGCCCAGGGTGAGGTCGGCGAATCCCACGATGCCGGCAGCCACCCGCGTGCCGCCGTAGTTGCCGCTGTCGCTCATCGCCGCAATGCCCGCCACGAACTCGGTCTCCCCGACCGGCCGCATCGCCTCCGGTCCCCCCGCCCGATACATGGCGTGGCATTCCATGAAGACGCTGGCCACCAGATTGTGGCCCCTGCGAACATCGTCGAGGAACTCGTGGAGGAGATACCGGTGGCCGTTCCGCTCCCACAGGTGATGGTGGGTGTCGATGATGGGGAGCTCGGGCTCGAGAATCGGCTCGGGCGGGGCCTTGGCCAGCCAGGCCTCGTCGGGAGGATGG
Organism: Candidatus Nitrosocosmicus sp.; assembly: GCA_035654455.1. GTDB lineage: Bacteria > Methylomirabilota > Methylomirabilia > Rokubacteriales > CSP1-6 > DASRWT01. Next base: position 9,578 of record DASRWT010000086.1, read on the forward strand.
ATGCGGCCGAACTGCGTGGGTCGCGTCGGGACGCTCATGAGCGGAGTGTAGCTTGACTCGCTCCGCGCAGCATGGGCTGGGAAGGCTTGAGCGACGGCGCGCTCTGCCGTGCCCTCAAGGATCCGAAGCGGAACGGTGGGCGATCCATGCCCTCCCTCGTTCAGCACATGACCTCGGACGCCGCTCGTTCAGTGAGCATGGAATCCCGGCCCCCGCACCGTCCCCCCATTGAGCCAGAGCGACTTCCACGAGGCCGTGAGACGCTGGGCGGCCACCGGCGCCGTCTGCCCGTCCTAGGGTGAAGTTAAATCTAGGTAGGACGGGGTTGCGGGCCCACACTGAGAGCCAAGGGGGGCGAGCCATGGCCATACAAGTTCGCGAACCCGGGACCGGCTCGGTGATCTGTCCGGACTGTGGGCACCAGCTGCGGCGGACCGACATGATCCTCGAGCGGGATCAGTTCGTCCTGCAGCTCGAATGCCCGTCCTGCGGCTACAAGAGGAAGTGCGCGCTGCCCTAGCCGGCGAGGCGCTCCACGACGTGCCCGTCGGGGACGAGCCTGATGTACTCGAAGTAGTACGGGAGGCACTCGTCGGTGGCCGGGCGCCCGGGCCCCAGGTCAATGGCGGGCATGCGGCATCCCCTCCGTGGCCTGCCGGCTAGACAAGCGTCCACCGGGAGGCGGCCCCGCTCACCTTCTCCTCGCGCACCCGATTCTCCGCCGCCAGCTTCTTGAGGTGCGAGTGCACGGACTGGCCCGCCATGAGGTGCAGCGCCTCGGGCACGTCCTTGTAGATCACCTTGACCATCTCGGGAATGGTGCGCGTCCCCGCCCCCATCACCGCGAGAATCTGGCGCTCCCGCTCCAGCCGGTGATCGATGTACTCCTGGATCCTGGCCTTCGCGTTCTCGATCACGGGGCCGTGGGCCGGGTAGATGCGCTCCACGTTGAGCTTCTGGATGCGGCGCAGCGAGGCCATGTACTGGACGAGGTCGCCGTCCTCCTCGGGAATCACGGTGGTGGAGCCGCCCAGCACGACGTCGCCGGTGAAGAGCGCGCGGGTCTCCGGCACGTAGTAGCAGAGGTGGTCGGACGCATGACCCGGCGTGTGGATGGGCACGAGGGTGACGCCGTCGGCCTCCACCTTCTGGCCGTCGCGGAGATCGGTGATGCCGGCCGGAAGATCCGTATCCTTGTGGATCATCTTGGACACCGGCGTGCCGGGAAACTGCGTGAGGAGGTCCTTCACCCCGCCCAGATGGTCCTTGTGGCGGTGGGTGAGGAGCACGCGCGCCGGCTTGCGCCAGCCGCGCTCCGCCATGTAGGTCTCGAGCAGCGGCATCCACCCTGCCACGCCCACGCCGGTGTCGATCAGGATGGGCTCCCGGTCGCCGACGAGGTAGGTATTGGTGCCGGGCCCCGTCATCATGCCGGGATTGAGGCCGAGCACGCGGCCCACCCAGTCGGCGGGGGTGGCCGTCTTCGGAAACTCCGGATCGATCCAGGGCATGTGATTCCTTTCCGGGCTCAGGCCGCGGACTCGACCAGGCTAGGCCACACCGAGATAGCGGCGCTTCACGTCCTCGTTCGCCTCCAGGCCCGCCGGCGTCCCCTCGTAGACGATCTGCCCCTTGTTCACCACGTATACCCGGTCCGCCACCTGCAGCGCCAGATGATAGTTCTGCTCGACGAGGAGAATGGACAGGCGCTCGTCCTTGAGCCGCTTCACCACCTGGCCGATCTCGCGGACGATGAGGGGGGCCAGACCCTCGGAGGGCTCGTCCAGGAGAAGCAGGCGGCCATTGGTGAGGAGCGCGCGCCCGAGGGCCAGCATCTGCTGCTCGCCGCCGGACAGCGTGCCGCCCGCCTGTTCCGCCCGCTCGCGAAGCCGGGGGAAGAGGGCGAAGACGCGCTCGAGCGTCCACCCGGTGGCCCGGGCGCCCAGCGTCAGGTTCTCGCGCACGCTGAGAGGGGCGAAGATGCGGCGGCCCTGGGGCACCAGCGCGATGCCGCGGCGGGCGATGCGATGCGCCGGCCAGGCCTCGATGGCGTCGCCGTCGAAGACGATGCGGCCCGCGCGCGGCGGCGTGAAGCCCACGATGCTGCGGATCACCGTGGTCTTGCCCGCTCCGTTGCGGCCCAGCAGGGCCACCGCCTCCCCGGCCCCCACCCGAAGCGTCACGCCGTGGAGCACGTGGCTCTCGCCGTAGTAGGTCTGGATGCCCTCCACCTCCAGCAGGGCGCTCATGCCGAGCCCAGGTAGACTTCGTAGACGCGAGGGTCCGCCTTGACCTCGGCGAAGGAGCCCTCGGTGAGAACTTCGCCGTAGTGGAGCACGGTGACGCGATCGGCGAGAGACGCGACGACGTCCATGTCGTGCTCGATGATGAGCAGGGTCACCTCGCGGGGCAGGCTCTCCAGCATCCGCGTCATCCGGAGCGTCTCCTCCGGCGACATGCCCGCGGTGGGCTCGTCGAGGAGGAGCAGCCGCGGCGCGCTGGCCAGCGCCACGCCCACCTCGAGCTGGCGCTGCTCGCCGTAGGAGAGCTGGCCGGCGGCAGCGTCGAGGCGCTCGGCCAGGCCCACCGCCGCCGCCGTCTCGCGCGCACGCTCCAGCGGCGCGCGCAGCCGCGCCACCGAGCCGAGCAGGTTCCAGCTCCCCCGCCCGTCCCCGGCGGCGGCGAGCCGGAGATTCTCCACCACGGTGAGCCGCGGGAAGAGGTTATTGCGCTGAAAGGAGCGCGACAGGCCGCGGCGCGCGATCGCGTGGGGCGCCAGCCCCGCCATCGGCGCGCCCCCGAAGACGATGGCGCCCGCGCTGGGGACGAGCTGCCCGGTGATGAGATTGAACAGCGTGGTCTTGCCCGCGCCGTTGGGCCCGATGATGGCGCGCCGCTCGCGCGCGGCCACGCTCAGCGAGACGCCGTTGACCGCGCTCAGCGCGCCGAAGCGACGGGTGAGGCCCTCCAGGGCGAGAATGCTCTCCGTCACGCGCGCAGCCCCACGCGCCCGCGCAGCGCGCCCACGATGCCGCCGGGGGCGAAGAGCACGAGGAGCACGAAGGTCAGCCCGAGGATCAGCATCCAGCGCTCCGTGTAGGAGGAAACCAGGCTCTGGAGGAGGATGAACGCCCCCGCGCCCAGGATGCCGCCGAACAGCGTGCCGGTGCCGCCGATGATCACCATCAGGAGCGCTTCGCCGGAGGTGGTCCAGAGAAAGGCGCTGGGCGAGATCGAGCCCACGAACTGCGTGTAGAGCGATCCCGCCACGCCCGCCAGCATGCCCGCGATGACGAAGGCGGCGAGCTTGTAGCGGTTCACCGGATAGCCCACCGCCTGCATCCGCGCCTCGTTCTCGTGGATGCCGCGCAGCACGTGCCCGAAGGGCGAGCGGACCACGCGCCAGAGAAAGAGCGCGCAGACGATCGCGATCACGAGGAGATAGGCGTGAAAGGCGCCGGTGCTCCCGATGCTCATCCCGAGCACGGCCGGGCGCGGGATGCCGACCAGGCCGTCCTCGGCGCCGAGAAACGCGTTCTGGAAGGCCACCGCGTAGAACATCTGGGAAAAGGCCAGCGTGAGCATGATGAAGTACACGCCGCTCACCCGGATGGAGAAGAAGCCGATCACCAGGGCCCCCAGCCCGGCCGCGACGGCGGGCGCCACCAGCGCCGCGAGCAGGCCGGGGAATTTCGGGAGCAGGAGCGCCGCGGTGTAGGCCCCGATGCCGAAGAACGCCGAGTGGCCGAAGGACACCATGCCCGCGAAGCCCATGAGGAGGTCCAGGCTCATGGCGAAGATGCCCCAGATGAGGATTTCCTGGAGGAGCTTGACGGGATAGGTGCCGGCGGCAAGCGGGAACAGCGCCACCGCCGCCATCAGCACGATCAGAGCCGCCGCCCGCGCGAGGACGGGACCGGTCACTTGAGCGCCCGACCGAAGAGGCCCTGGGGCCGCATCAGGAGAACCACCGCCATCACCACGTAGATGATCAGCATGGAGGCGCCGGGGAGCCACGCCTTCCCGAATGTCTCCGCCTGGCCGATGAGGAGGCTGCCCGCCAGCGAGCCCTTGAGGCTCCCCAGCCCGCCCACCACCACCACGATGAGCGCGGGGATGAGGATGGAGGCGCCCATGGGCGGATAGGCGGACTGGATGGGCCCCGCGATCACGCCCGACAGACCCGCCAGCGCGGCCCCGAAGGCGAACACGAGGGTGAACACGCGGTGGATATTGATGCCCATTCCCGCCGTCATCTCCGAGTCGTAGACGCCGGCCCGGATGATGGCCCCCAGCCGCGTCTTCTCGATGACCAGCCAGAGCCCGATCGCCATCACGAGGCCGAACGCGATGACGAAGAGCCGATAGGAAGGAATGACGGCGCCCCACACATTCACCGAGCTCGCGAGGAGCTCCGGTGTCGGGATCGATCGGATGCGCCCGCCCCAGATCCACTTCACGAGGTCCTCGAACACGTAGATGAGCCCGAAGGTCAGGAGCACCTGATCCAGCGGCCCCCGGCGGTAGAGCGGTCTCAGGCAGGTTCGCTCCACGACGATGCCCACCACCCCCACCGCGAGCGGCGCCACCGCGAGGGCCAGCCAGAAATTCCCGGTGGCGGCGATGAGGGCCAGCCCCGCATAGGCGCCGAGCATGTAGTAGGAGCCGTGGGCCAGGTTCACCACGTCGAGCATCCCGAAGATCAGCGTGAGCCCGACCGAGAGCAGGAAGAGCAGCACCCCGTAAGACAGCCCGTTCAGCGCCTGCGCGAACAGATCGGAGCCTGCCATCGCGGGCTAGCGCAGCACGGGGGCCGAGCCCGAAGGCTCGACCCCCGCGGAGCCGATGATATCGATCAGGAGGGAAGTGTGCACCCGGTGCCGGGGTCGCGCACGTCAGCGACCTTGTCGAACGGGACATTGTTGAGCCCGCCCGCCACTTCCTTCACCTCGCGGATGTAGATGAAGGGCTGGATCACGTTGTGCGTCTTGGGGTCGAAGCGGAACGGGCCGCGGGGGCTCTCGAACGCGGTGGCCTCGATGGCCGCGACCAGCTTCTCCTTGTCCTGAGTGTTACCACCCACCGCCTTGAGGGCGCGCACGATGGTCTCGGCGGTGTCGTAGCCCTGGCAGGCGAAGCCGTCCGGCATCTTGCCGCCGAACTTCGCGCGGAAGTCGCGCACGAACGCCACGTTGGTAGGGTTCTCAAGCAGCGGCGTGTAGAAGTGGCCGGTGATCACCCCCAGCGCGGAGCGCCCCTGCGCGGGCAGCACGTCGGGCTCGGTGAGGAAGCCAGCGCCGGTGAGCTTGATGCTCTGCTTCAGCCCGAACTGGTCGTACTGCTTCACGAAATTCACCGCGTCGGTGCCGGAGAAGAAGGCGTAGACCGCCTTGGCCCCCGACTGGCGGATCTTGGTGAGGTACGGCGCGTAATCCGTCTCGCCGAGCTTGGGATAGTCCTCGCCCACCAGCTTGCCGCCCGCGGGAACGAAGGTCTCCTTGAAGGCGCCGAGCTGATCCTTCCCCGCCTGGTAGTTGGGCGCCATGATGAAGACGTCCTTGGTGAGGTTCTTCGCCACCCACCCGCCCATCGGCTGATTCGGCTGCCAGTTCGAGAAGGACGTGCGGAAGATCCACTTCGAGCAGCGCTCGCGGCTGATGGCATCCGCGCCCGCGTTGGAGACGATGAGGATGGTCTTGCTGTTGTGGACCTTGTCCCGCATGCCCATCAGGATGCCCGAGTGCACGGGCCCGGTGAGGATGTCCACCTTGTCGGACTCGATGAGCTTCTCCGTCTTCCGGATGCCCACCGGCGGCTGCATCTCGTCGTCTTCCTTGATCATCTCGATCTTGCGCCCCGCCACCGTCCAGTTCTCGCGGGCGAAGACCAGTTCCATGGCCTGGGTGATGCTCTCGCCGAGCACCGCGTACACGCCCGAGTAGGGCAGCACGAGGCCGATCTTGATGGGCGCGCCCTGGGCATGGGCCCGGAGCACCCAGGGACCGGCGGCCGCGCCCGCCGCGATCGCGGAGGCCCCGCCGAGGAATTTCCGTCGTGTCAGTTGCGCCATTGCTCCTGTCCTCCTGATTGCCGTGCCGTTTGAGCGGTGAACGGTCTGAAAAGCCACCCGATGGTACACCAAGACAAACGCGCGACCTAGGCGGCCGGTTCGGCGGCGGCCTCGACTCTCACGCCGCGGCCAGCAGGGAAATCACGTAGTTCCCCGACCCCGACGACGGGCCATAGGCGTGCACCCGGGCGGCATATCGCTGGCCGGACTCCACCAGCGCGCCCAGCATCATGGCCAGGTGCCGCCCGCCCATCTCGGCCTCCACCGTGCGCACGTAGTCGGGCAGCCAGCGCCAGAGGGCCTCGTAGTCGCCCGCCGTGAGCCGCTGGGCGAACTCGTGGTCGAGCGCCTGGTCGGCGGGCAAGGGCGCCCGCTCGGGACCCCGCACCAGCTTGTGCGAGACGCTGCCGCTGGCGACGAAGCCCACGCGCCGGTCACCTTCGCGGGCGATCTGGGCGAGGTAGCGGCCCCAGGCGAAGCACTCGTCGAGATCGCTGGAGAGGCACACCGAGATGGGCACCATGGGAAGCCGCTGGGCGCGGTCGAGATAGCACACCATCGGCATCACGGTGCCGTAGTCGAGCGGGTAGTGCACGTCGTTGGCGAGGACGGCCAGATGGTCCTTGGACTTGCCGCGCGCCACCAGCGCGGACGCGAGGCCGTAGTCGCCGGGATAGTCATAGGCCACGCCGTGGATGATCTCGGGCGCCTCCTGGGCGGTGAGCACGCCCTGGTGGCGCGGCGTGCCGTCCACCACGGTGGGGAAGGTCGAGATCAGGTGGCAGGAGTTGATCGCCATCACGTCCAGGCGGGCCTCCGCCACGTCCTTGCCCTGCGCCACCAGCCCGTCGCGCACGGGCCGGAACACCTCGGACGCGAGCTTGCCCTCGAAGGCGGCCTCGAGCGTGCAGTACCGCGGCGTGTGCACCGACAGGAACACTCCCGCCAGGCTTCCCATCACTGCCCCTCGCCGAGCCAGGCCACGGCATCGATCTCGACGTTCACGCCCGCGCGGGGGGGCGCGGCCTCGACCGTGGTCCGGGCCGGCTGCACGCCCGCGAAGTATTCCTTGAACACCCGATTGAACACCGCGAAGTCCTTCATGTCGCGCAGGTACACGCCCACCCGCACCACGTTGGCGATGCCGGTGCCGCCGGCCTCGAGCACCGCCTTCACATTGTCGAGCGTCACGCGCGTCTGCTCGGCGATGTCCGCGGAGACGATCTGCTTGGTGGCGGGATCCAGCGGCCCCTGCCCGGACACGAAGAGGAAGCCGCCGCACTTCACGCCCTGCGCGATGGGCGACTCGGTGCCCTCGGAGAAGCCGGTCTTGGGCGCGGACTTCGTGAACACGACCTCAGGGGCCAGCGGCGACCTCATGACGGACGTCCTCTCTCTGGTTGGTGTGAGCCCGCGACCTGATCGCGCAGCCGATACCGCTGGAGCTTGCCCGTGTCGGTGCGCGGCAGCTCGGGCACCAGGATGATCTCGCGGGGCCGCGCATGCGCGGGGGCCTCGCGCGCCAGCCGCTCGCGCAGCTCGGCGGAGAGCGCGGCGGCATCCGCCGGCTTCTCGCGCGGCACCACGAAGAGATACGGCTTCACCAGCCCCGACTCCTCCTCCGCCCCCACCAGCCCCGCCTCGAGCACGGCGGGATGCCGGAGCGCGATGGCCTCCACGTCCGCCGGCACCACCCACTGCCCGGCGACCTTGAAGAGATCATCCTGGCGGCCGCAGTGGATCCAGTACCCGTCGGCGTCCACGTAGTATACGTCGCCGGTCCGGAACCATTCGCCCGCGAAGGCCCGCTCGGTGGCTTCGGGCCGCTGCCAGTAGCCTCGCGCCAGGGACGGCGTCCGCACCCAGAGCACCCCCTGCGCGCCGCGCGCCACCCGCGCGCCGGCCGCATCCAGCAGGCGCGCCTCGGTGCCGGGCACCGGCGTCCCCGTGGTGCCCTCCCGGCTCGCGCCGGGCCGGCTCGACAGCATCATGAAGATGGTCTCGGTGGCGCCGATCCCGTCCAGGATCTCCACGCCGAAGCGCGCCCGCCATGCGCGGTACACCTCGCCGGGCAGCCGCTCGCCCGCGGAGACGCAGACGCGCGCGGAGGCGAAGGTGTCGGCGGGCAGATCGGCGGCGAGCAGCCGCGCATACATGGTCGGCACCGAGAAGAAGAGCGTGGGGCGATACTCGCGCGCCACCGCGGCCACCGTCGCCGCATCGGCCCAGCCCGGGTGCAGAAAGCTTTGCGCGCGCGCGAAGAGCGGGACCAGGAGGGCATTGCCGAGGGCATACGCGAAGAAGAGCTTCGAGGTGACGAAGACCCGGTCCTCGGCGCCGACGCCGAGCACCTCGCCGCCGTAGTGCCGGCAGGCCGGGAGATTGCGGTGGAGGTGGACGGCGGCCTTGGGCGATCCCGTGGTGCCCGAGGTGTAGATCCAGAAGGCCATGGCGTCCGGGCCCACCGGAGCGGGCGCGCAACCCTCCCCGGGCGGCGCGAGCAGGGTCTCGGGATCGAGCACCGTGGAAAGCCCGGCGCGCGCGGCCGCCTCGCGCGCGGGGCCGGCCAGCGCGGGATCCGCGACGACGATGGCGGCGGCGCAATCGACCAGCAGCGCGGCGAGCTCCGGCGCGCCAAGCCGCGTATTGAGCGGGATGGCCACCGCGCCCACGCGGAGAGCGCCCAGGAAGGTGGCGGCCCAGGCGAGGCCATCGGGGAGCAGGAGCGCCACGCGGTCGCCGGCGGCCACGCCGCGCGCGCGCAGCCCGGCCCCCGCGCGCTCGACCAGGGCGAGCAGCTCGGCGTAGGTGGCCGCGCCCGCGGGCGTCACCAGCGCGCGGCGCGCGCCTTGCCCTTCCTCCACCGCGGCGTCGAGAAACTCCACCGTGGCGTTGGAGAGCGCGGCCGGCGTCACTCGGGTTTTGCCGGGGCGCCGCGCGGGCGCCGCACCCGGACACCCTTCTCCACCAGCCGATCGCCGATACCGTGGAACTTGTGGCGGCCATCGGCGTGGAACTGCCACAGCGCCTCGAGGCTGGGAAAGCCCGCGAGATAGCGGAGGCCCGACTCGCCGGGCTCGGCCATGGGCATCTCATCCGCCTCGTAGCGCTTGATGCCCGCCGCGGGCTCGATCCAGAAGCCCTCGGAGGTTTCCTCGGTGAACAGCCTCGGGGTCTGGCCGGGCGGCAGCGGCGCGAGGAAGAAGCGCGCGGTGAACCGGATGGGCCCGCCCGGCGGCGTGATGAAGTGCGAGAGATACCGGAGCGGCGCCACGTCGAGGTACCAGTCCTCGACGGCGAGGAGGTCCACCAGCCGCGCGGACTCCGTCATGAGCGCATGCCGCATGCGATCCACCACCGCCGCCACCGCGGGCTCGGCCGCGGAGATGGGGTGGCCCGCGCGGTCGGAGACCAGGAGCAGCCCCGTCTCCTCGAGCAGCTCGCGCAGCGCGGTGACCCAGTAGGCGAGCGCGGGCGCCCCGCCGCCGCCGGGCAGGAGCCGCGCCGCCTCGTCGGGCGAGAGCCCGCGGCAGCGAGCGAGGAGGGCGGCGTCGCCATCGGCGGCGTCCACCTTTCCGCCGGGAAAAGCGTAGAAGCCTCCGAGGAAGCGCATGCTCTTCTGGCGGCGAATCATGTAGACCTCGATCGGCGTGCGCGCCCCCGGCCGCACGAGGAGCACCGAGGCCGCCGGCTTGGGAACGACCGGCTCCGCCGTGGTCAAGCGGACGAGGCCTCGGGCCGCGGCCCGCCCGCGAGGCGCTCCAGCAGCGCGTCGGCGGAGATGGGCTTGGCCAGCACCTGGTCCACGTACTTGCTCGACTCGGTGGCGGTGACGCCCTCCCCCCAGCCGGTGAGGAGGAAGACCCGCGTGTCCGGCGCGCGGGTCTTCACGTGCTCGGCCACCTGCCAGCCATTGACCTTGGGCATGCCGAGATCGGTGATGACCACGTCGTGCAGCGCGGGGTCGAAGCTCGCGATGGCCTCGGCGCCGTTGGCGGCGGTGGTGACCTGATGGCCGCCCGAGCGCAGCATGTCCGACAGCACGACGAGCAACCGCACGTCGTCGTCCACGAGCAGCACCCGCGCCGCCCGCTCCGGATGGACGGGTTCGGAGATGTCCTCCGAGGGCGGAATGATCTGGAAGCGGCTCGCGTGCAGCCGGAGCCGCACCGTGGTGCCGACGCCCTCCCGGCTCTCGATCCGGAGGCTGCCCGCGTGGCGCTCCACGATGTCGGCCACCTCGCCGAGCCCGCGCCCCAGGCGGCGGGGCGCCCCGGGCCCGAGGCTCCGGCGAACATCCTCCGGCATCCCCACGCCGTTGTCCGACACCTCGAGGCCCACCCAGCCGGACTCCTCGCTGGCGGCCCGGATCACGAGGGCGCCGCCCTGCGGCATGGCGGTGACCGCGTTGAGGATCACGTGGACGAGGGCGTCGCGGAGCTCGAAGGCATTGCCCTCCACCGGCGGGATGGCGCCGAGCTCCTGGGTGACGGTGATCACCACGCCGCGGCGCTGCGCCTCGTCGCGCCAGCGGGGCGCCGTCATCTCCAGCGCCTCCGCCACCACCGCCGGCAGGCCCACCGGCCCGAAGCCCACGTGCGGCTCGCGCGAGACGAACTCCTGGAAGCGCCGCACCGACACCGAGGCCTCCATGGCCACGTCGCGGATGACCTTCAGCCGGCGCTGGGCCGAATCGGTGTGGACCTCCTTCAGCAAGAGCTCGGTATAGGCGAGGATGGCGGCGAGCGAGTTGTTGAAGTTGTGAGTGAGGCCGCCGACCGTCTCGCCGAGGCTGCGGAGGTCCACCGAGCGGCCGATGGTGCCGGGCGTCTCCTCGAGGCGGTGGGTGAGGTCGCGCGCCCAGGAGCGGAGGGTGAGGAGGGAGCGATCCAGCTCCACCTTGGAGCGCGCGAGGTGGCGCGCGATGTCCCGGATCTCCTCGTGGTCGGCAAAGAGGACCGATTCGTCGGCGGTCAGCGGCGCGGGTACGCCGCCGCTTCCGACCCATCGTGCGACCGTACGCCGGACGCCCTCGAGCATCGGGCGGCTAGAGATTCACCAGCTGCGCGACGCGCTCGCGATGATAAGTGGCATCGCCAAAGGTGAACTCCGAGCCCTTGGCGCGCTTGAAGTAGAGGTGGAGATCGTGCTCCCAGGTGAATCCGATGCCACCGTGGAGCTGGATGCCGGCCGCGGACACGCGCCGATAGGCGTCGGAGACATAGGCCTTGGCCATGCTCACCGCCAGCGGGCCCTCCGGCGAGCGCTCGTCCATGGCCCACGCCGCGTAGTAGGTGATGGACTTGCTGTTCTCGACCTCCACCAGCATGTCCGCCGCCTTGTGCTTGACGCCCTGATAGGACCCGATGGGCTTGCCGAAGGCCTGGCGGATCTTCGCGTACTCCACCGTCATGTCGAGCACCTTCTGCGCGCCCCCGCACATCTCCGCGCAGAGCGCCACGCACGCGCGGTCGAGCACGCGCGCGAGCGGCTCCCAGCCCTTGCCCGCCTCGCCCATGAGCGCGTCGGCGCCCACGGTGACCCCGGCCAGCGTCACCTCGCAGAGCTTGCGCGTCTGGTCCATGGTGGGCAGGAGCTTCACCTCGAGGCCGAGCGTGCTCCGCGGCACGAGGAAGAGGCTGACGCCGTCCTCCGGCGACTTGCCCGAGCCCGTGCGCGCCGCCACCACGATGGCATCGGCGGTGTGGGCGTCCGGCACGAAGAGCTTGGTGCCGGCCAGGGTGTAGCGGCCGCCCGCGGACTTGGCCTCGAGGGTGATCCCGGCGGCGCCGAGCGTCGCGGAGGGCTCCATCCAGGCGAGGGTCACGCGCTTGTTGCCGCCGGCGATCTCGGGCAGCCAGGCCTTCTTCTGCGCCTCGGTGCCCGCCTCGAGGACGGCGAGGCCGCCCATGAGCACGGAGGAGAGGTACGGGCCCGGCACCACCGAGCGGCCCATCTCCTCCATGAGCACGGTGAGGTCCACGAAGCCCAGCCCCATGCCGCCATAGGCCTCGGGATAGATCAGGCCCAGCCAGCCCTGCTCGGCGATCTTCTTCCAGAGCTCCGGCGACATCCCTTCCGCGCCGTCCATGAGCCGGCGCACCACCTCGGAGGAGCACTCGTTGTCGAGGAACTTGCGGGCGGTGCTGCGCAGCAGCTCCTGCTCGTCGTTGAAGCCGAAGTTCATGGGTCTAGCCTTTCGGGAGGCCGAGCACGCGCTCGCCGATGATGTTCTTCTGGATCTCGGTGGTCCCGCCCTCGATGGAGTTGGCGCGGGAGCGCAGGAAGCCGTACTGCCAGAGCCCGTTCTCCACCGCCCACCGGCTGCCGCTCATGAGCTGCGCGTAGGGGCCCTGGAGCTCCATGGCCATCTCCTGCACCCGCTGATGGCCCTCCACCCACATCATCTTGCCGGACGAGGCCTCCGGGCCCGGCAGCTCTCCCTTGAGGAGCTTGGTGATGGCGCGGGCCCCGGTGTACTTGAACACCTCGGTGTCGATCCACATCTGCGCGAGCTTCTGCCGCATGAGGGGATCCCGCGTGGCGGGCACGCCGTTCTTGGTGGAGCGGCGCGCGAGATCCACCAGGCCGTCGAGCGCGATCCGCAGCCGCACCTGGAGCCCGAAGCCGAGCGCGAGGCGCTCGTACATGAGCGTGGTGAGCCCCACCGCCCAGCCGTTGTTGAGCCCGCCCAGGATCTGCGACTCGTGCACGCGCACGTTGTCGAAGTACACCTCGTTGAACTCGGCGTCCCCGGTGATCTGCTTCAGCGGCTTCACGGTGACGCCGGGCGCATGCATGTCGAGGAGGAAGTAGGTGATGCCCTTGTGCTTGGGCGCGCTCGGGTCCGTGCGCGCCAGCAGCATCATCCAGTCCGCGATATGCGCCAGCGACGTCCACACCTTCTGGCCGTTGATCACGTAGTGGTCGCCGTCCTTGACGGCGCGGGTCTGGAGCGCGGCCAGATCGGAGCCCGAGTTGGGCTCGGAGTAGCCCTGGCACCAGATCTCCTCGCAGGACAGCATCTTGGGAGGGTAGCGCTTCTTCTGCTCGTCGGTCCCGTAGGCGTTGATGGTGGGCCCGGCCATGCCGACGGCGAGGATGTTCAGCACGCCGGGCGCCCGCTTCAGCGCCATCTCTTCCTGAAGGATCATCTCTTCCATGAAGGTGAGGCCGCGGCCGCCGGACTCCTTGGGCCACGTCAATCCCACGAACCCCGCCTCGTACATCTTCCGCTGCCACTGGCGGAGGAAGTCGTAGGCCTCTTCCCGCGGCACGTCGGAGGCGGCCTGGACCTTGCTCGCCCAGTCGGCGGGAAGGTTCCGGGAGAGCCAGGACCGGACCTCGTCCCGGAAGGATTGCTGCTCGGGGGTCAACGTGAAATCCATACTTCCTCCTGCGCGGCGAGATTGGGGGCGCTCAGGACCGACTGAACGACCGTTCATTGACATGATACGAGCCCGCCGGAGACAGTGTCAAGGGTTGGTGAGGTCTTGTATACTGGCCCGCGGCCATGAGGCTTTCGATCTCGCTCCCGCGTCTCCGCTCCCACATCGAGACCCTCTCCCAGTTCGGCCGCAACCCGGCGGGCCAGGGCATCACCCGCTCCTGCTGGAGCCCCTCGTACGAGGAGGCCCGCGCCTGGCTCATCGCCCGGATGAAGGACGCCGGGCTCACCACCTGGGTGGACGAGGCCGGCAATACCTTCGGCCGGCTCGGCGAGGGGGCCCCCACCGTCATGACGGGCTCCCATATCGACACCGTGCCCCAGGGCGGCTCGCTGGACGGCGCACTGGGCGTTCTGGCCGGCCTCGAGTGCCTGCACACGCTCCGGGAAGCCGGGATCCGCACGCGCCGGCCGCTCACCGTGGCCGCCTGGAGCGACGAGGAGGGGCGTTACGCCTCGCTCTTCGGCTCCAAGGCGTTCACCGGCAAGCTCGACGCGCGGCAGATCCCGCACTTCCGCTCCGCCGACGGGGAAGCGCTGGTGGAGGCGATGGCCCGCGCGGGCTTCGACCCCCTGGAGGCTCCCAAGGCCAAGTGCGACCCGAAGACCCTGGCCGCCTACGTGGAGCTGCACATCGAGCAGGGCCCCCACCTGGAGGCCGCGCGCATCCCCATCGGCTCGGTGGAAGGCATCGTCGGCAATCGGCGCGCCTGGGTCACCTTCATCGGCCAGGCCGACCATGCGGGCACCACGCCCATGGAGTGGCGCAAGGACGCCTTCCTGGGCGCCGCCGAGTACGCGCTGGCCGCGCGCGAGCTGGTGGTGAAGCGGGGCGGCGGGAAGAGCGTCACCAACTTCGGCCGCATCGAGATCGCCCCCGGCGTGTCGAACATCGTGCCCGCGCGCGCCACGCTCCTCCACGAGATGCGCTCGCTGGACGGCCGGACGCTCGCGCGGCTGGACCGTCAGTGCCGAGAGCTGGCCCGCGCGGTGGCGAAGCGGCGGGGGCTGCGGGTGAAGGTGGAGACCATCTCGCAGAGCCTGCCCGTGCACTGCTCCAAGCGCGTGATGAAGGCGGTGGAGGCGGCCTGCGGCGAGCTCGGGCTCAAGTACCGGCGCATGCCGTCCGGCGCGGGCCATGACGCTCAGAACCTGGCCTCCGTCACCGACTCCGGCATGCTCTTCATCCCGTCCCGCGGGGGACGCAGCCACCGTCCCGACGAGACCAGCGACTGGAAGGCCATCGAGCGCGGCGGGAACGTGCTCCTCCAAACGCTCCTTCAGCTCGCCGGCTGACCCCGGGCGTCCGGCCGCCTCCCCTCTCATGGCGGGCGTCGACGACGTCAATCACTACTTCCGCAAGGCCGCGCGCGTGATGGATCTGTCCTCGCGTGTGGAGCGGTTGCTCGTCACGCCGTACCGAGAAGTGAAGGTCGACGTCTCCATCACGCTGGACAGCGGCGAGCTCGGCACCTTCATCGGCTACCGCGTCCAGCACGACAAGAGCCGCGGCCCCATGAAGGGCGGCCTCCGCTATCATCCGACGGTGGACATGGACGAGGCGCTCGGCCTCGCCTCGCTGATGACCTGGAAGACGGCGGTGGTGAACCTGCCCTATGGCGGCGCCAAGGGCGGCATCGCGGTGGACCCCGCCACCCTGTCCGCCCGCGAGCTGGAGCGGCTGACCCGGCGCTTCGTGCAGCAGATCCACGACATCATCGGACCCCAGCAGGACATCCCCGCCCCCGACGTCAATACCAATGCGCAGATCATGGCCTGGATCATGGACGAGTACTCCACCATCCACGGCTTCTCCCCCGCGGTGGTCACCGGCAAGCCGGTGGACCTCTTCGGCTCGCGAGGGCGCGAGGAGGCGACGGGCCGCGGCGTGGTGTGGGCGCTCGAGGAGATGCTGGCCGACCTCGGCGGCGGTGCGCTCGGGGGGAAGCTCTGCGCCATCCAGGGCTTCGGGAATGTGGGCTCGTGGGCGGCGCGCTTCCTCCACGAGCGCGGGGCCAAGCTGGTGGCGGTGTCGGACGTGAAGGGCGGCGTGACGAGCCCGGAGGGGCTGGACGTGCCCGCGCTGCTGGCGCACGCGCGCCGGGCCGGGACCGTGGCCGGCTTCCCCGGCACCGACGCCGTGAGCAACGAGGACCTCCTCGCCCTCGAGGTGGACATCCTCATCCCGGCGGCCCTGGGCGGCGTGCTCACCAAGGAGAACGCCAAGGACGTGCGCGCGCGCTGGGTGGTGGAGGCCGCCAATGGCCCCACCACGCCCGAGGCCGACGAGATCCTTCACGCGCGGGGCATCCCGCTCCTGCCCGACATCTACGCGAATGCGGGCGGAGTGACCGTTTCCTATTTCGAGTGGGTCCAGAACATCCAGCAGTTCACCTGGGAAGAGGACAAGGTCAACGCGGAGCTCCACCGGCACATGCGCGAGGCCTACACGACCATCGCGAAGGTTGCCCGCGAGCATCGCGTCCCCCTGCGCACCGCCGCGTTCATCGTGGCCATCGGCCGCGTCGGTCGGGCTACCGTCTTGCGAGGTGTCTAGGGTCCATGTCACTTCATCGAATCGCTCGTCTCGGGGCTTCGCCCCTCATCTCGCCCTGCCACGTCGCCATCGGCCGCGTCGGTCGGGCCACCGTCTTGCGAGGAGTCTAGCGCGATGGATTTCGTGGACGTGGTCACCACGCATCTCTGCCGGACCCTCACCCGGGGGGAGGCGGAGCGCCTGCTCGCGGGCACCGAGCTCCTCGCCGTGGAGGCCGGATCCACGATCATCAGCGAAGGCGCGGTCGGCGAGGGGCTCTACTTCCTCTTCGAGGGCAAGGTCGAGGTGAAGCGGAAGCGGACGGATGGGGAGGCCACCCGCCTCGCGGTGGTGGAGGCGCCGTCCTTGTTCGGTGAGCTGAGCCTCGTGGTGGGCGGACCCAGCACCGCCACCGTGAGCGCGCTCACGGAGTGCCGGCTGCGGCTTCTCCGCAAGAGTGACTTCCACGCGCGCCTCGTCGATGGGGACCTGGCCGCCTACAAGCTGCTGGGCGCGGTGGCGGAAGTGCTGGCCCGCCGCGTCCTGCGCCTGAACGACACCATGGTCGAGCTCAGCGAGCGGGCCCACCCGATCACCCATGTCGAGGATCTGGCCCGCCTGCGCGAGAAGCTCTTCTCCGAGTGGTCGTTCTGAGCCGCGCCCGCGGGGGCGCCGCCTCATTGTGAAACATTCCACTTGGCAGGGGGGGGACCGTTCGAGTACACTCCGGGCGGAACCGGAAACAACCTTACGAAAGAGGATGTTGTGTCCACGATATTGCACCTGTTGCTGGCGCTGGCGCTGACCCTCTTTCTGGCCTTCCAGGGGGGCGCGCTCGTCTTCGTCCTGCGCTCGCGGCGCGCGCTGCTGGCGGGCCGCCGCCGGCGGCCCACCGAGCTGCTGTGGACCGTCATTCCCGTGATGCTCGTGCTGTTCCTCGCCGCCCGGAGCTGGGTGGCCGTCTTCGATCTGGGCCGGCCCGCGGTGGCGTCGGCCGTGATCACCGCGGCCCCCGTGTCGGAGACACCGGGCGCCCCGCCGCGCCAAGGGAGACCATGACCAAGCCAGCGAGTCGCCTCGCCCCCTCCCTCCTGCTCCTGGGCGTGATCGCGCTGAGCGCCGGCTGCGGGGCGGTGGGCTGGGACTGGGACACGAAGATGACCACGGTCATCCCCAAGTCCGACTTCGGGCGTATGACGCACGACATCTTCATGCTGATCTCGTGGTGGACCCTCGGCATCTTCATCCTCGTGGAAGCCGGCCTGGTCTATGCGTGCTGGCGCTTCCGCGACCGGCCCGGCGCGCCCATTCCCAAGCAGGTGCACGGCCACACCATCCTCGAGGTGAGCTGGACCATCGCCTTCGCCGCCATCCTCGTGATCTTCGCGGTGCCCACCGTCCGCGTGATCTTCAAGACCCAGGAGGCGCCCGCGGCCACCGACCTCCGGGTGGACGTGGTCGGGCGCCAGTGGTGGTGGGAGTTCCGCTATCCCGGCCAGGGCGTCGTCACCGCCAACGAGGCGCATATCCCGGTGGGACAGACGGTGGCCTTCCACCTGCACGGCCCGGACGTGATTCACTCCTTCTGGGTGCCCCAGCTCGGCGGCAAGCGGGACGTGGTCCCCGGCCGCGTGAACCGGGTCACCCTCACCCCCGAGGTGCCCGGCGAGTACATCGGCCAGTGCGCGGAGTACTGCGGCATGTCGCACGCCAACATGCGCTTCCGCGTGATCGTGCACGCCAAGGGCGACTGGGAGCAGTGGGTGGCCGCGCAGAAGGCCCCGCCGGTGGACCCCAAGGAGGAGCTGGCCCAGAAGGGCAAGGAGATCTTCAGCCAGTCCGCCTGCATGGGCTGTCACACCATCGCCGGAACCTCCGCGGGCATTCTCGGCCCGAACCTCACCCACTTCGGGAGCCGGAAGACCTTCGGGGGCGCCAGCATGACCAGCACCCCCGAGAACCTGGCCAAGTGGGTCGAGAACCCGGGGCACATGAAGCCCGGGGTCTTGATGCCCAATCTCGGCATGCGCGAAGAGCAATCCAAGGCGCTCGCCGCCTACCTCCTGAGCTTGAAGTAGGGGAGCCCCATGGCGACACACGCGGCATTCATGCCGGGCGTCAAGAAGGAAGTGGCCTACACCGGCGTCTGGTCGTGGATCACCACCGTGGATCACAAGCGGATCGGGATCCTCTACGGCGTCACCGCCTTCATCTTCTTCGTGATGGGCGGCATCGAGGCGCTGATCATGCGGGCGCAGCTCGCGCGCCCCGACAACAACCTGGTGAGCGCGCAGACCTTCAACGAGCTGTTCACCATGCACGGCACCACCATGGTGTTCCTCGCCATCATGCCGCTCAGCGCCGCCTTCTTCAATTTCATGATCCCGCTTCAGATCGGCGCCCGCGACGTGGCCTTCCCCCGGCTGAACGCGCTGTCGTACTGGATCTTCCTGTGCGGCGGCCTCTTCATCAACTCGAGCTTCCTCTTCGCGGCCGCGCCGGACGGCGGATGGTTCGGGTACGCCACCCTCACCACGCGGCAGTTCTCTCCCGGCCACAGCATCGATTTCTGGATGCTCGGGCTGCAGATCCTGGGCATCGCGTCCATGCTCGCCGGCTTCAACTTCATCGTGACCATCGTCAACATGCGCGCCCCGGGGATGACCCTCATGCGCATGCCGGTCTTCATCTGGATGTCGCTGGTGGTGCAGTTCCTGGTGGTGCTCGCCTTCCCCGCCATCACGGTGGCGCTCATCCTCCTCATGTTCGATCGTTTCTTCGGCACCCTCTTCTTCGCGCCCGCCGCCGGCGCCGATCCCCTGCTGTGGCAGCACCTCTTCTGGATCTTCGGCCATCCCGAGGTGTACATCCTCATCCTGCCCGCCATGGGCATCGTGTCCGAGGTGCTGCCCACCTTCGCGCGCAAGCCGCTGTTCGGCGCCCCGGTGGTCATCTATTCCGGCATCATGATCGGCTTCTTCGGCTTCGGGGTGTGGAGCCACCACATGTTCTCGGTGGGAATGGGGCCGGTGGCCGACGCCGCCTTCTCCATCGCCACCATGCTCATCGCGGTGCCCACCGGGGTGAAGATCCTCAACTGGATCAGCACGCTGTGGGGCGGCAGCATCCGGTTCACCAGCGCGATGCTGTTCTCGCTGGGCTTCATCGCGATGTTCACCATGGGCGGGCTCAGCGGCGTCATGCACGCCTCGCCGCCGGTGGATCTGCAGCAGACCGACACCTACTTCGTGGTGGCCCACTTCCACTACGTGCTGTTCGGCGGCTCCATCTTCGGCCTCTTCTCCGGGTTTTACTACTGGTGGCCGAAGATGACGGGGCGCCTCCTCGACGAGCGGCTGGGCAAGCTCCACTTCTGGCTCATGATGCTGGGCTTCAACATGACCTTCTTCCCCCAGCACTATCTCGGCCTCATCGGGATGCCCCGGCGCATCTACACCTACGCGGGCGATCTGGGCTGGAACTTCTGGAACATGGTGTCGTCCATCGGGGCGTTCATCATCGCGCTGTCGATCCTGGTGTTCATCATCAACGCCTTCAAGACCCGGCGCTCGGGCCAGGTGGCGGGGCCGGATCCCTGGGACGCGCGCACGCTGGAGTGGGCCATCCCGTCTCCCCCGCCCATCTACAACTTCGCCGCCATCCCCACCGTGCACGGGCGGGACGAGCTGTGGCTGCAGAAGCACGGCGACGGACACGGGGGAGCCCCCACACCCCGGCCCGCCACCCCCACCGCGCAGGAGATCGCGGCCATTCACATGCCGCCGCCGTCCTACTGGCCCATCCTGCTCGCGCTGGCGCTGACCTTCATGCTCTCCGGTCTCCTCATCAGCACCTATCAGATCATCGCGGGCGGACTGCTGGTGCTCTACTGCATGTTCAAGTTCGCGCTCGAGTACCACCGCCCCGCCCAGGAGACGCACTAGTGGCCAGCCACGACGCCCACGCCGCCGCCGGCGCGCACGCCGTCCATCACGACCCGAATATCGGGACCACCGGGCTCGACAACCGCAAGGTGGGGATGTGGATCTTCCTGGGGTCGGACTGCATGTTCTTCGGGTCCCTCATCGGGACCTACCTGTCGTACAAGGGCAAGAGCGTGGGCGGCCCCGGCCCCCACGACGTCTTCAACATCCCGCTCACCTCGGAGAGCGCGGCGGTGCTGCTGCTCTCCTCCCTCACCATGGTGCTGGCGCTGGCCGCGCTGGAGAAGAGCGACCACAAGTGGACGGGACGCTGGCTGCTCGCCACCGCGCTCCTGGGCGCGCACTTCGTGGGCAACCAGGTCTACGAGTTCTACACCTTCGCCGTCCACGACGGGCTCCGGCTCAGCACCAACCTGTTCGGCTCCACCTTCTTCACCCTCACCGGCTTTCACGGCGCCCACGTCACCGGGGGCGTGATCTGGCTGATGGGGCTGTGGTGGCAGCTCAAGCGGGGCCGGCTGAACAAGAGCGACTACACCAAGGTCGAGATCGCGGGGCTGTACTGGCACTTCGTGGACATCGTGTGGATCGCGATCTTCACCATCATCTACCTCATCCCCTAGGAGCGCCGACATGGCCGACACGCATGCCGTCGCGGGACCGCAGAGTCACGGTAGCGAACCGGGACACGGCGGCGGGCACGCCACCGTCCGGACTTATATCTGGGTGGCCCTCATCCTGGGCTTCATCACCGCCATCGAGGTGGCAACGCTCTATGTCCCGGGGCTCCCCAACGGGCTCCTGGTGTCGAGCCTCCTCGTCATGTCCGCCATCAAGTTCGTCCTGGTGGTGGGCTTCTTCATGCACTTGAAGTACGACCACAACATCATGCGGAGCTTCTTCATCGGCCCGCTCATCCTCGCCATCCTGATCATCCTCGCCCTCATGGCGCTGTTCAGCGCCTACATCCTGCTGCCGCGCCCCTGAGATGGCACACGTAGTGCCCGGGCCTGCGGGGCCGCCGCCCCTCGGGCCCGGGGGATTCGACTGGACCGCCTGGAACGCCGATGCCGGCGTGGTCGCCGGACTGGTGGTGCTGGGCGCCCTCTACGCGGGGGCCACTCTCCTCCGGCGCCGTATCGATGGGGACGCGCGCGTGGAGCCCCACAAGGTGGCGTCCTTCGCGGGCGCGCTCCTGGTGCTGTTCGTGGCCCTCACGGGACCGGTCCACGATCTCTCGGACTATTACCTCTTCAGCGCTCACATGGTCCAGCACATGCTCCTGGCCTTCGCGATGCCGCCGCTGCTGCTCCACGGCGTGCCGGGCTGGATGATCCGCCCGCTGCTGCGCGAGCCCTGGGTGCGGGCGCTGGGGCGCCGGCTCACCCGCCCCTCGGGCTCGTTCGCCTGCTTCAACGTGGTGCTGGTGGCCTGGCATCTTCCCCCGCTGTACAACCTCGCCATGGAGCAGCACCCGGTTCACATCGTCGAGCACCTCATGATCATGGCCGCCGCGGTGATCCTCTGGTGGCCGCTGCTGTCGCCGGTGCCGGAGCTGCCGCGGGCGCTCTATCCCGTGCAGATGCTCTACATCTTCGTGGTGGGCCTGCCCATGGTGGTGGTGGCGATCTTCATCAGCATGGCGGACGGCATCCTGTACCCGTACTACGCGGCAGCGCCCCGGATCTGGGAGACGCTCACCCCGCGCGCCGATCAGCATCTGGGTGGACTCATCATGTGGATCCCCGGCGGCCTCGTCTTCCTCATCGCGCTGTCGGTGGTGTTCTTCCGCTGGCAGGCGGCGGGCGGCGACGACGTCGCGGTGGCTCCCACCGAGGCGCGCCGTGGCGGCTAGGCTTCCCCGCCGTCTCGCCTGGCTCGCCGTCGGTGCCCTGGCGCTGGTGATGACGCTGGGCAATATCGTGAGCTCCACCGGCTCCGGGCTCGGCTGCCCGGACTGGCCCCTGTGCCATGGGCGCGTGATTCCGCCCGGCGGCACCGAGATCTGGATCGAGTTCCGCCACCGCCTCGCGGTGCCGCTCTTCTCGGTGCTGCTGGTCGCCACCGCCTTCCTCACCTGGCGGCGCGCCACCGCGCCCGCGCTGCGGCGGCTCGCGGTGGCGCTCGTCGGCCTGCTCATCGCGCAGATCGTCCTCGGCGGCGTCACCGTGCTCCTCGGGCTGTCTCCGCTGGTGAGCACGGTGCATCTCCTCACCGCGCTGACCGTGCTCGCCGGGCTCATCACCATCTGCGCGGTGCCCCTTGCTGGGCGAGGCGCAGCCGAAGGCGAGACGAGCAATTCGACAGTCCCTCGTCCGCCCGAGCCGCGGCTCGCGCGCCTGGCGACGGCGGGGCTCGTGGTGCTGATCGTTCAGCTGGCGCTGGGCGGCTATGTTCG
Source organism: Candidatus Nitrosocosmicus sp. (assembly GCA_035654455.1). GTDB lineage: Bacteria > Methylomirabilota > Methylomirabilia > Rokubacteriales > CSP1-6 > DASRWT01. The sequence goes on from DASRWT010000086.1 coordinate 31,973, forward strand.
CCACTCGGGCGCGGGCCTCGCCTGCCCCGACTTTCCCCTCTGTAGCGGCGACGTGTTCCCCGGGCACTGGCTGGGCTGGGTCCACTGGCTGCACCGGTGGCTCGGCGTGCTCCTGCTCGGATTCTTCCTTCACCTCGCCTGGGCGAGCCGCCGCGGAGCGCTCGCGGGGGTCGGCGTCGTGGTGGCGGGCGCCGCGCTCGCGCAGGTATCCCTGGGCATCCTCGCGGTGCTGCTACGCCTGCCCACCGCGGTGCGCGCCTCCCACGCGGTGGTGGCCTATGCGCTCTGGGCGCTCCTGGTCTGGATCGCGGTGCGCGCAAGCGGCTGGGGCGCGGCTGTCGGCTCAATTACCGATCCGCTCGGCTCGACCACTGATCCGCTCGGCTCGCCTTCGGCTGCACCTCGCCAAGCCACGACTTCACCTCGCCAAGCCACGACTTCACCTCGCCAAGCCACGGCGGCGCGCCGGCACTCGACAGGGCGGGAGTGATGCCGGCCGTTCCCGGGCCCGCGACGCCGTCACCCGCGCGCGCCGCCACGCTGAACGGCATGCGGCGGCGCGCCGGCGCCTATGCGGAGCTATCCAAGTTCGGAATCGTGCTGCTCGTGCTCGTGTCCGCCGGCGCCGGCTTCATGCTCGCGGCCCCACTGGGCCCGGACTTCCCGTGGGCGGCGGGCCTGATCGTGCTGCTCGGCGTGATGCTGCTGTCTTCGGGCGCGTCCGCGCTGAATCAGGTCCAGGAGCGCCGGCGCGACGCCCTCATGGCGCGGACGGCGGGGCGTCCGCTCCCGTCCGGCCGCCTCTCGCTCGGCCAGGGCCTCCTCTTTGCGATCCTGGCGCTGGCCGCGGGCGCGCTCATCCTGTGGCTGGGCATCGGCCGCACCGCCGGCATTCTCGGCGTCGTGGCCGCCGCCTTCTACAACGGGCTCTACACACCCTGGCTCAAGCCCACCTCACCCTTCGCCGCGGTGCCGGGCGCCCTGCCCGGCTCCTTGCCGCCCGTGATCGGCTGGGTCGCGGGTGGCGGCAGCTTGCTGGACGCGGGGGCCTTCATCCTGTTCGGAATCCTCTTCCTCTGGCAGATGCCGCACTTCTGGGCCCTGGCCCTTCGCTACAAGGAGGACTATGCGGCCGGCGGGTTCCCCATGGTGGCGGAGGCGGTCGGCGTCGAGGGCACCGCCCGGCTCATTCTCGTCTATGCCTTCGGACTGACGGCCCTCTCTCTCGCCGCGCCCACCTTCGGGCTGGGCGGGGTGGTGTCCCTGGCCGCCGCCGCGGTGCTGGGCTGGCGCCTCATCTGGCTCGCCACCAAGTTCGCCCGCCATCCCGAGGACCCCCGCGGCTGGCTGTCGCTCTTTCTCTTCTCCAACTTCTATCTCCTCATTCTCTTTCTAGTTTTCGTCGGAGAACGGCTGGCTCGATTCGCTCTCGGCTAGAAAATCGGATCTTTGCTATCCTGACTGGAGGATCAATCACGCGACATGAACATCTGTGTGGTCGGCACGGGCTATGTGGGTCTGGTGACGGGGGCGGTGTTCGCCGACCTCGGCAACGACGTCGTCTGCGTGGACAAGCTGCGCGCCAAGATCGACTCCCTCAAGGCGGGGCACATGCCCATCTACGAGCCCGGCCTCGAGGAGATGGTCGCCCGCAACGTGGGTGACGGCCGCCTCACCTTCACCACCGATCTGCCGGCGGGCGTGCGCCAGTCGGACGTCATCTTCATTGCCGTGGGCACGCCACCCCGGGAGACGGGCGAGACCGACCTCTCTCACGTGGAGGCGGTGGCGGCCGAGATCGGCCGGACCATGGACCGCTACAAGGTCGTGGTCAACAAGTCCACCGTTCCGGTGGGCACCGGCGAGCTGGTCCGCGAGGTGGTGGCGCGCCATCAGCCCGCCCCCATCGAGTTCGACGTGGTCTCCAACCCGGAGTTTCTCCGGGAGGGCTCCGCCATCGAGGACACGCTGCGGCCGGACCGCATCGTGATCGGCGCCCCGAACCAGCACGCGGCCATGCGACTGGTGGAGCTGTACGCGCCGCTGGAACGGCCCATGATCATCACAGACCTTCCCTCGGCCGAGGTCATCAAGTACGCGTCCAACGCTTTCCTCGCCGCCAAGATCTCGTTCATCAACGCCATCGCCAATATCTGCGAGTCGGCGGGCGCCGACGTCACCCAGGTGATGAAGGGCATGGGCCTCGACAACCGGATCGGCAGCGCCTTCCTCCAGGCCGGCCTCGGCTACGGCGGGTCCTGCTTTCCCAAGGACGTGGATTCGCTCATCCACACCGCGGGCCGCCTCGGCTACGACTTCAAGCTGCTCAAGTCCGTGGTAGAGATCAACCGCGAGCGGGCGGGGCGGCTGGTGGAGATGATCCGGAAGGTGCTGGGCCCCATGGACGACAAGACGGTGGCGGTGCTGGGGCTCGCCTTCAAGCCCAATACCGACGATATGCGCGAGGCCAAGAGCGTCGAGGTGATCCAGCAGCTGCACGGGGCCGGCGCCACCGTCCGCGCCTACGACCCGGTGGCGGCGGACAATGCGCACCCGCTCCTCCCCGAGGGCGTCATCTACAGCGCCTCCCCCTACGAGGCGGCCCAGGACGCCGACGCGGTGGTGCTGGTCACCGAGTGGAACGAGTTCAAGTTCCTCAATCTCGAGCGGCTGCGGAGCGTCCTGCGCCGGCGGGCCATCTTCGACGGGCGGAATATCTGGGAGCCGGATCGGATGCGCCGGCTCGGCTTCGAGTATTACTCGATCGGCCGCAAGCCCGTGATCCCGAGCTGAGGAACCCTCCCCTGCGCGTGCTCGTGACCGGCGGCGCCGGCTTCATCGGCTCGCACCTCTGCGATCTCCTCCTCGGCAAGGGCTGCGAGGTGGTGTGTATGGACAATCTGCTCACCGGGAACGCCGACAATATCGCCCACATCCGCGACGGGCGCTTTCTCTTCGTCAAGCACGACGTCACCAACTACATCGTGGTCGACGACCCCATCGACTACGTGCTCCACTTCGCGAGCCCGGCCTCGCCCATCGACTACCTGGAGCTGCCCATCCAGACCCTCAAGGTGGGCGCGCTGGGGACGCACAAGGCGCTGGGGGTGGCCAAGGCTCGGGGGGCCAAGTTCCTCCTCGCCTCCACCTCCGAGGTCTACGGCGATCCCCTCGTCCATCCGCAGCCGGAGGAGTACTGGGGCAACGTCAACCCGGTGGGCCCGCGCGGCGTGTACGACGAGGCCAAGCGCTTCGCGGAGGCCATGACCATGGCCTATCACCGCTTCCACGGAGTGGACACGCGCATCGTTCGTATCTTCAATACGTACGGGCCGCGTATGAGGCTCACCGACGGGCGCGCCATCCCCACCTTCATCCGCCAGGCTCTGCGCGGCGACTCGATCACGGTGGCGGGAGACGGCTCGCAGACGCGCTCGTTCACGCACTACTCCGACCTGGTGGACGGCATCTGGCGGCTCATGAACGAGCCCGTCAACGATCCCGTCAATATCGGCAACCCGCGCGAGATGACCCTGCTCGCGCTGGCCCGGATGATCATCGAGCTCACCGGCTCGCCCAGCGAGCTCGTCTTCACGCCGCTGCCGGTTGACGACCCCAAGGTGCGCCAGCCCGACATCGGCCGGGCGCGCCGGCTGCTCGGCTGGGAGCCGCGGGTGGACGTGGAGACCGGGCTGCGCCAGACCATCGAGTGGTATCGCAAGGCGGGGGCGTGGCGGTGAGAATCCTCGTGACGGGGGGAGCCGGCTTCATCGGCTCCCACGTGGTGGACGCTTTTCTGGGCGCGGGCCACACCGTCTCGGTGGTGGACAACCTCGCCACCGGCGATCCGGCGTGGCTGGCGGGCAAGCCCGTCCGCCTCCACACCGTGGATCTGCGCGCCGCCGGGCTGGCCGAGGTGTTCGAGGCCGAGCGACCGGAGGTGGTGGCTCATCTCGCCGCGCAGGCATCGGTGGGCCGCTCGGTCGTCGATCCGGCCTTCGACGCCTCCGTCAACGTGCAGGGGGGGCTCAACCTTCTCGAGTGCTGCCGCCGAGCGAAGGTGACCCGCGTCATCTACTCCTCGAGCGGCGGCGCCGGCTACGGGGACACCGACGTGATCCCCACCCCGGAGAGCCATCCGTCCCTTCCCGCCTCGCCGTACGGGGTCAGCAAGGTGGCGATGGAGCATTACGTCGCCGCGCTGGGCGCCATCCACGGCTGGTCCGCGGTGTCGCTCCGGTACGCCAATATCTACGGGCCGCGCCAGAATCCCGCCGGCGAGGCCGGCGTCATCGCGATCTTCTGTGACCGGCTCCTCCAGGGCCAGCCCCCCGTGATCAACGGCGACGGCACCCAGACCCGCGACTACACCTATGTGGAGGACGTGGCGGCGGCCAACCTCGCCGCGCTCGGGAAGCCGCAGGCGCAGGGCGCATTCAATATCGGCACCGGAGTGGAAACCTCGGTGAACGAGCTCTTCACGCGGCTGGCGAGAGCGGCCGGCTTTCGCGGGGAGCCCGTCCGCCGGCCGGCCCGGCCAGGCGAGCAGTACCGGAGCTGCCTGGATCCCGCTCGGGCCGCCGACGATCTCGGCTGGCGGCCCTCCGTCTCGCTGGACGAGGGGCTGGCTCGAACGTACGAATCCTTCAAGAGGGAGGCAGGACGATGATCGACGAGGAGCTCCGCGCCATTCTGGTCTGTCCGGCCTGCAAGGGTGACCTCCTGTTCGAGGAGACCCGCATCATCTGCCCCGTCTGCCGCAAGGCGTATCCCATCCGCGACGGGATCCCGGTGATGCTGATCGGCGAGGCCGAGCCCTGGGCGCCGGCCAAGTAACCGCCGTCATCCTCGCCGGCGGCCGGGGCACCCGGCTCCGGCCGCTCACCTATGATCGGCCCAAGCCGATCGTCCCCCTGCTCAACCATCCCTTCCTCGCCTATCAGCTCGCGCTGCTCGCGCGCCACGGGGTTCGCGACGCCGTGCTGTCCTGCTCCTACATGGTGGATGCGGTGCGGGCCACCATGGGCGACGGCGCCACGTGGGGCGTGCGGCTGTCCTACGCGGTGGAGGAGGAGCCCCTCGGTACCGCGGGCGGCGTGCGCAATGCGGTGGAGGTCGGGGATGGACGCGTGCTCGTGCTCAACGGCGACATCCTCACCGACGCCGATCTGGGCGCCATGCTCGCCTTCCACGCCGAGCGCGGCTCGGCGGCGACCCTCTATCTCACGCGGGTCCCCGATCCCTCCGCCTTCGGCCTCGTGGAGCTGGCGGAGGGCGGCCGCATCCGGCGCTTCATCGAGAAGCCCGATCCGTCGCAGATCACCACCGACACCATCAATGCCGGCGTCTACGTGATCGACACCCGGCTGCTCGCCCGCATTCCTCTCGGCCGCGCGGTGTCCATCGAGCGCGAGTTCTTCCCGGGCCTGCTCGAGGACCGCCTGCCCTTCTTCGGATGGGTGGCGGAGCACTACTGGCTCGACATCGGCAATCCCGCCAAGTATCGCCAGGGCGCCCTCGACCTCCTCGCCGGGCGCGCCACCACGCCGCTCCCGCCCGCGGGCGCGCAGGGCGGCGGCCGTTTCGTCGGACCGGGCGCGGCGCTGGACGCCGACGCGCGCGTGCTGAGCCCGGTGGTGATCGGCGCCGGCTGCCGCGTGGCGGCCGGCGCCACCGTGGGCCCCTCCACCGTGCTGGGGCCTGATTGCGTGGTGGGAGCGGCCGCCGCGGTGGCGGGGACCATCGTCTGGGAGCGCGTCGAGATCGGCCCGGGCGCCGAGCTCCAGGACTGCATCATCGGCGGAGGGGCGCGGGTGGGCGCCGGCGCCCATATCGGCGCGGGCGCGGTGGTCGAGCCCGGGGCCGTGGTCTCCGCCGGCGCTCGGCTGTCCTGACGGCGTGCTATCCTGAGTCCGATGGCCATCGAGCAGATCAGAAACTTCTCCATTGTTGCGCACATCGACCACGGCAAGTCCACCCTGGCCGACCGGCTCCTCTCTCTCACCGGCACCATGGACGCCAAGAAGGCGGTGGGCCAGGTGCTGGACTCGATGGATCTGGAGAAAGAGCGCGGCATCACCATCAAGGCGCACACCGTCCGCCTGCTGTACACCGCGCGAGACGGCAAGGAATACACGCTCAACCTCATCGACACGCCGGGGCACGTGGACTTCTCGTACGAGGTCTCGCGCTCGCTGGCCGCCTGCGAGGGCGCGGTGCTGATCGTGGACGCCGCCCAGGGGGTCGAGGCCCAGACCCTCGCGAATTTCTACCTGGCGGCGGACGGCGGACTGGAGATCGTCCCCGTCATCAACAAGATCGACCTCCCCGCCGCCGACGTGGAGGGCACGCGGACCCAGATCACCGAGCTCCTCGACCTGGACGGTGATTCCGCCATCGCCATCTCCGCCAAGCACGGCACCGGCGTTCCCGAGGTGCTGGAGGCCATCGTCGAGCGCATCCCGCCGCCCAAGGGCGACGGGGACGCGCCGCTCAAGGCCCTGGTCTTCGACTCCTTCTACGACTCCTACCAAGGCGTCGTCGTCTACATCCGCCTCATCGACGGCCGCGTGCGAGCGGGCCAGCGCATCCTCCTCATGTCCAACGGGAAGGTCTACGAGGTGCAGCAGGTGGGCGTGTTCTCGCCCGACATGCGGCCGGTGGACGAGCTGTCGGCGGGCCAGGTCGGCTATCTCACCGCCGCCATCAAGCGCGTGGCCGACGCCAAGATGGGGGAGACCATCACCGACGCGCTCCGGCCCACTGCGGCGGCCTGCCCCGGCTACCGCGACGCCAAGCCCATGGTCTTCGCCGGGCTGTATCCCATCGAGGACACCGACTACGAGGGCCTTCGCGACGCGCTGGAGAAGCTCCGGCTCAACGACTCCGCCTTCAACTTCGAGCCCGAGACCTCGCTGGCCCTCGGCTATGGCTTCCGCTGCGGCTTCCTCGGCATGCTGCACCTGGAGATCGTGCAGGAGCGCCTGGAGCGGGAGTTCAACCTCTCCCTCATCGTGACCGCGCCCAGCGTGCGCTACAAGGTGATCACCACCCAGGGCGAGACGCTCGAGGTGGAGAATCCCTCCCGGCTGCCGCCCCCGGACAAGATCGAGCGAATGGAAGAGCCCTACGTGCGCGGCTCCGTCTTCGTGCCCACCGAGTTCATGAGCGAGATCTACAAGCTCGCCCAGGAGAAGCGCGGCGAGCACAAGTCGCTGGAGTACGTGGGCAAGCGCGTGCACATCCTCTTCGACTTCCCCCTCGCCGAGATCGTGGTGGACTTCTACGACAAGCTGAAGTCCATCTCCAAGGGCTATGCGTCCTTCGACTACGAGTTCCTGGACTTCCGCGAGTCGGAGCTGGTGAAGCTCGACATCCTCCTCAACGGCGATCCCGTGGACGCGCTGTCCACCATCGCCCACCGGGACAAGGCGTACGAGAAGGGCAAGACGCTCACCGAGAAGCTCCGCGCGGTCATCCCCCGGCAGCTCTACGAGGTGGCCATCCAGGCCGCCATCGGCAGCCGGGTCATCGCCCGGGAAACCGTCAAGGCCATGGGGAAGAACGTCACCGCCAAGTGCTACGGCGGCGACATCACCCGGAAGCGAAAACTCCTCGAGAAGCAGAAAGAGGGCAAGAAGCGCATGAAGCAGGTGGGGAAAGTGGAAGTGCCGCAGGAAGCGTTCCTGTCGGTGCTCAAGAGCTGACGCGGTGAGCGAACTCGAGACTCGCCCCGACGTGACGCCGCGCCCGGTGGAGACCGCGGCCAAGCCGCGCCGCAAGTCCCTCGTCCGCGAGTACGGCGAGGCCATCGTGGTGGCGGTGCTGCTGGCGCTGGTCATCCGCGCCTTCGTGGTGCAGGCCTTCACCATCCCGTCCGGGTCCATGATGGATACCCTGCTGGTGGGCGACTACATCCTGGTCAACAAGTTCCTCTACGGGCCGGAGATCCCCTTCACCGACGCCCACCTGCCCGGCGTCCGCAGCCCGAGCCGGGGCGACATCATCGTCTTCAAGTACCCCAACGACGAGACCCGCGACTTCATCAAGCGCATCATCGCGGTGGGGGGCGAGACGGTGCAGGTCAAGGACAACCGCGCCTACGTGGACGGCAAGGCCCTGGACGAGCCCTATGTGCGCCCGGGCTCGGTGTCCGCCACGCCGGCGGGACACTGCGGCTATCTCTATGGCTGCGATCCCATCGTGGTGCCCCCGGGGGCCTTCTTCGTGATGGGCGACAACCGCGACAACTCGCAGGACAGCCGCTACTGGGGCTTCGTCAAGGCCGAGAAGATTCGCGGCAAGGCTTTCCTGATCTACTGGTCGTGGAACGGCGACCGCCACTGGCTCCGCTGGAGACGGCTGGGCAACTGGCTCCCGTAGGTCCCGCGCCCGCCGCGTCGGCGCCGCTGGACGGATGGGCGCCGCGGGCGGCGCGGCTCGGCGTCTACCTGCACGTGCCCTTCTGCGCCAAGCGCTGCGGCTACTGCGCCTTCAACACCGCCCCCTATCTCGAGGCCGCCGTCCCGCGCTTCCTGCGCGCCATCGAGGCGGAGATCGCGCTGGCCGGCGCCGCGCCCTGGGCGCGGGGCGTCCGGGCCGCCTCGGTATTCTTCGGGGGCGGCACGCCGTCGCTCCTCGCTCCCGCCGAGCTGGCCGGCATCCTCGACGCGCTCCGGGCGCACTTCCCGCTGGAAGCGGGCGCCGAGGTCACGGTGGAGTGCAACCCGGAGAGCGTCTCGCGGGATCGCCTGGCCGGTTATCGCGCGGCGGGGGTGAACCGGATCAGCCTGGGCGTCCAGAGCCTGGAGGACCGCGTCCTTCCCACCCTCGACCGGCTCCACACCGCGGCCGACGCGCGTCGCGCCTTCGACGACGCCCGCGCCGCCGGCTTCGACAATGTGAGCGTGGACCTCATCTACGGGCTCCCGGGGACGGACGGCGCCGGCTGGGAGCGCACCGTCGCGGGCGTCCTCGCCTGGGCCCCCGACCACCTGTCCGCCTATGCGCTCTCGCTCGACGAGGGCAGCGTGTGGAGCGCGGCCGGCGTGGGCGGCCTCCCCGGCGAGGACGAGGCGGCGGCGCAGTACCAGACGCTCACGCGGCTCGCCCGCGCCGCCGGCTACGAGCACTACGAGATCTCCAACTACGCGCGCCCCGGCCGCCGGTCCGCGCACAACCAGCTCTACTGGCGGGCGGAGGAATATCTCGCGTTCGGCCCCGGCGCCTGCGGCTTCCTCGGCGTGGTGCGCTACGGCAACGAGAAGCCGCTCGACCGCTACTGCGGCACGCTGGAGGCCGGCCGGCTGCCGGTGGCGACGCACGAGACGCTGACGGCGCGCCAGCGCCTGGCGGAGCGGCTCTTCCTCGGGCTGCGCACCGCCGACGGCGTGCCCGAGGCGTGGCTGGACGAGCGCGTGAATCTCGAGCCGGAGCGCCTCGCTGCCTGCGTGCAGCGGTGGCGCGAGCGCGGCCTCCTGGAGACACGCGACGGGCGCGCGCGGCTCACCGAGGACGGATTCCTCCTTTCCGACGCCCTCTTCGTCGACCTCCTTTAGCGTAGAATGACGCCATGACACCGGACGCCAACCTCGACGAGCGCCGGCGCCAGGTCCTGGTGTCCATCATCGCGGAGTACGTCGAGAGCGCGGAGCCGGTGGGGTCGCGCTCCATCGCGCGCCGTCACATGCGCGGGCTTTCCGCCGCCACCATCAGAAACGTCATGGCCGATCTCGAGGAGCTGGGCTATCTCTCCCAGCCCCATACCTCCGCCGGCCGGGTGCCCACCGACAAGGCCTATCGCTTCTACGTGGATCATCTCCGCGGGATGCCGTGGGTGGACAAGGCCGCCGCGAGCGCGGCCGCGCGCGAGTCGGCGGCCGCCCCCGTGAGCGGCGTCGAGCGCCTCATGGCCGAGACCCCCGCCCAGCTCTCGCAGGGCACCCACATGACGGGCATCCTTCTCGCGCCGCCTCTTCAGCACACCGCGCTGGACCGCATCGAGCTGGTCCGGCTCGGCGAGGGGCGCGCGCTGGCGGTGGTGGTGACGGAGACGGGCTGGGTCACCACCCAGCCGCTCAGCGTCGAGACACGGCTGACCCTCGACGACCTGCGCGAGATGGGCCGGAGCCTCACCCGGCGCTTCCGCGGCAAGACCTTCCAGGCCATCCTCGATGAGGTCGCCGCGCCCGCCGATCCCCTCGACCCGCTGTGGACGCGGGGGCGCGCCGTGCTCGACCAGGTGGTGGCGGTGCTGCGCGCGCGCACGCTCTACGTCAGCGGGGCCCTGAACATGCTCGACCACCCGGACCTCACCGACGTGGCCACGGTACGGCGGCTGCTCCACGCTTTCGAGGAGAAGGCGCGCCTCATCGATCTCCTCTCGCGCATCGCCCAGGAGCGGGGCGTCCAGATCATCATCGGCGCGGAGAACCCCCTGGAGGAGATGCGGGAGGTGAGCCTGGTGGCCTCGACCTACAGCTATCGCGACCAGGTGCTCGGGGTCCTGGGGGTGGTGGGGCCGCGGCGCATGGTCTACTCGGACGTCATCTCCATCGTGGATGAGACGGCCCGGCTCGTCTCGAGCTCTCTCTCGCGCGTCCGCCCCGAGCTCTACCTGCCCTCCTGACCCTCTCCGGGGGCCGCGCGCCCGTCTGCTATACTCGGAGATTGTCATGACCTATTCGCGAGATTCCTCCGACGACTGGGCCTCGGGATCCGCCGCCGGGGGCGCCAGCCCCGACCAGGAAGCGGAGCTGCTGCGTCTGCGCGAGGCCCTGGAGGCCAAGTCGCGGGAGGCGGACGCCGCCCGCGACCGGTACGTGCGGACGGTGGCCGAGTTCGACAACGCGCGCAAGCGCGCGGTGCGGGAGCGCGAGGAGCTGATCCGCGGGGCGAACGAGAGCCTCATCCGCGAGCTCCTGCCGGTCCTCGACAACTTCGAGCGGGCGCTCCAGGCGGCGCGGGGCGACGCCGGCGCCGCCGGGGTCACCGCGGGGGTGGAGCTCATCCAGCGCGAGCTGCTCCGCGTGCTGGAGAAATTCGGGGTGACCGCGTTCAGCTCGGTGGGAGCGCCGTTCGATCCCGAGCGCCACGAAGCGGTGGCGCGGGTGCCCGCGGCGGGGCACCCGGAGATGACGGTGGTCGGCGAGACCGCGCGCGGATACCTGCTCAATGGTCGTGTGCTACGCCCCGCCATGGTCACCGTGGCGATGAACGCCGACAGCGAGGCCGGCGAGCCGAACGCGGGCAACGCCTAGCGTGGCGCCCCAGAACCTCTACGCGATCCTCGGAGTAGCCCGCGACGCGGACGAGGCCACGCTCAAGAGCGCCTACCGCAAGCTCGCGCGGATGTACCACCCCGACAAGAACCCCGGGGACAAGGCCGCCGAGGAGCGCTTCAAGGAAGTCAACGAGGCCTACGCCGTCCTGTCCGACGCGGACCGGCGCGCCCAGTACGACCGCTTCGGAACGGTGAGCGGCGCGGGCAGCGGCCAGGACGTCGGCTTCGGGACCATCTTCGAGGACCTCTTCGAGGGCTTCTTCGGCGGCGCCGGCGCGGAGCGCGGGCGCCGCACGCGCGCGCGGCGGGGCGAGCATCTGCGCTACGACCTCGAGGTGACCCTCGAGGAGGCAGCCGAGGGCCTCGAGTCCAAGCTCCAGATCCCGCGCCTGGAAAGCTGCGAAGGCTGCAAGGGCACCGGACAGCAGCCCGGCACCAAGCCCGAGACCTGCAGCGCCTGCCGGGGCGCGGGCCAGGTGCGCTTCTCCCAGGGCTTTCTCACCGTGGCCCGCGCCTGCCCCCAGTGCGGCGGCGAGGGTCAGGTCAACCGCGCGCCGTGCAAGGACTGCCGCGGCCAGGCGCGCATTCGAAGGGAGCGGCTGCTCAAGGTCACCATCCCGGCCGGCGTGGAAGACGGCAATCAGCTCCGCCTCGGCGGCGAGGGAGAAGGCGGCCTCTTCGGAGGACCCCCGGGTGACCTCTACGTGGTCCTTCACGTCAAGCCTCACGAGATCTTCGTGCGACAGGGCGCCGACCTCTTCTGCGAGCTGCCACTCTCCTTCACCCAGGCCACCCTCGGCGACCAGGTGGAAGTGCCCGTGCTCGGCGGCAGGTCGGAGCTCAGCGTGCCTCCGGGCACCCAGCCCGGCGAGCAGCTCCGCCTGCGCGGCAAGGGCATGCCGCATCTTCGCGGGCGCGGACGAGGCGACGCCGTGTACCAGGTGATGGTGGAGGTGCCCACCAAGCTCACCGCGCGGCAGCGGGAGCTGCTCGAGGAGTTCCGCAAGGCCTCGGCCGAGCACGCGGGTCCGCTCTCGACCTCCTTCGTGGACCGGATGAAGAAACTCTTCGGCTCCTGATGGCGTTCTGGGAGCTCACCGTCCCGACCTCCCCCGAGACGGTCGAGGGGCTCACCAATTTCCTCTGGGAGCAGGGCGCGCTGGGCGTGGTCGAGGAGGAGATCCCGGGAGATCCGGCGCGGCTTCGCGCCTTCTACGCCGAGACCGTGTCGTCCACCCGCCTCCTGACATCGGTGGAGGCCTATTGCGCCTCGCTCCGCGCGCTCGGCTTCGCGCCGGGGCTCGAGCCCGCCATCGCGCCCCTGCTCGACGAGGAGTGGGCGAGCGCCTGGCAGCAGTCTTTCCCGCCGCTCGAGGTGGGTGAGCGCCTCCTGGTGGTCCCGCCCTGGGACACCGTGCCCACGCCGCCCGGCCGCCATCGGGTCGTCATCGAGCCCGGCCGGGCCTTCGGCACCGGCCATCACGGCACCACGGAAGGCTGCCTCACCTTGCTCGACCGCTGGCTGGCGGGCGCACGCCCCGCGCGTGTCCTGGACGTGGGCACCGGCACCGGCATCCTCGCCGTCGCCGCGGTGACGCTGGGCGCCCCCCGCGTCTTTGCCATCGACGTGGATCCGGACGCGGTGGCGGCGGCCCAGAAAAATGCCGCGGCCAACGGCGTGGCCGACCGCGTGCACGTGGGGCTGGGCGGGCCGGAATCCCTGCCGCGCACGAGCGCCTTCGATCTGGTGGTGGCCAATATCCTGGCCCATACCCACCTCGCGCTGCTGAAGGAGTATCGCCGTCGCGTGTCGCCCTTCGGCGCCCTCATCCTCGGCGGCATGCTCAATGGCGAGGAGGATCCGGTCACGCGCGCGCTGGTGCCCCTGGGCTTCACTCCGCGCGAGAGCTTCGAGCGGGAGGGCTGGACCTCGGCGCTCCTCGTCCGGGACGGCGTGTGAGCGGGGCGGGTCCGCGCGTTCACGTGCGGCCCGAGGCGGTGAGCGGGGCGCGCGTGGTGCTCGACGCCGAGGAAGCGCGTCATCTCCGGCGCGTCCTGCGCCTCCGGGTGGGAGACGTCGTGCGCGCGCTGGACGGGCGCGGCCGGGAGCTCACCGTGCGCCTCACCGCGCTGGGCGCGCGCTCGGCGGAGGGCGAGATCCTCGACTCGGCCACGCCGGCCCGCGAGTCCCCCCTGCACCTCACCCTCGCGCAGGGGCTGCCCAAGGCCGACAAGCTCGAGATCATCATTCGCATGAGCACGGAGCTCGGCGTGACGTCGGTGGTCCCGCTCTTGACCTCGCGCACCGTCCCCCTCGGCGAGGGCCGGGGCCGGCGGGACCGCTGGGAGCGCGTGGCGCGCGAGGCGGCCAAGCAGAGTGGCCGCGCCGTGGTGCCCGCGATCGTCGCGCCGCTGGAGCTGGCCGCCTGGCTGGCGGCGCGAGACCCGACCGGCCTCCTCGTCTGCCTCTGGGAGCGCGAGACCGCGCCGCTGGCCGAGCGCCTGCCGGCGGCCCGACCCGCCCGCGCCACCGTGGTCGTGGGACCCGAGGGCGGGCTCGCCGACGAGGAGGTGGCCGCGCTCGAAGCGGCCGGGGCCATTCTCGCCGGGCTGGGCCCGCGGGTGCTGAGGACCGAGACGGCGGGCCCGGTGGCGGTGGCCTTGCTGCAGGCGCGCTGGGGCGACCTGGGTGTGGGGACGGCGGTTTCGTCCCCATGATGCCGGCCTACGAGTACTTCGAGACCGCCGCCGGCATCGGCGTCATCGGCCGGGGCGCGACGGCAGCCGAGGCCTTCGTGCAGACGGCGCTCGCCGTATTCGCCCTCATCGTGGAGGCAGGCGGCATCGAGGAGCGAGAGCGGCGGGAAGTCCGCGCCCACGGGGACACGCTGGAGGCCCTCCTCGTCGCCTGGATCAACGAGTGCCTGTATGTCCACGACGTGGAGGGCTTCGTGGCCCGGCGGGTCGAGATCGAGGTCTTCGATGGCACCGCGCAGGCTGGAGGCGAGCGCTTGCGCCTGCATTCCTTCCTTCACGGGGAGGACGTGGACCCAGCCCGGCACCGGCTGGGCACCGTCGTCAAGGTGGCCACCATGCGCCAGGTCGCCGCTCGCGCCACCGACAGCGGATTCGAGGCCCGGCTCGTGCTGGACGTGTAGTGTCTAAAAAGAGACGGATCGGTCAATGCAGCGTGTCAGCCATACCACAGGAAAGTCGGACTCACCTTCCCGGCAACTCCAATAATGTCTTACATATTAATTACTTATATTCAATGATATCCAGTGGCACCCCGCTTGCTCTATACCCACACGATCATGGATCAGCAGACGACGATCCGGAAGCCGGTGAGCATCGAGGGCATCGGTCTCCATAGCGGCGAGATCATCCGACTCACCCTTTCCCCGGCCAGTAGCGATACCGGAATCCTGCTCCGGGCCCCGGACGGAACGCTGATCCCGGCCAATGCCGAGCATGTCGTGGATGGCCACTTCGCCACCACGGTGGGGTCGTTCGGCGTCAGGGTCCGCACCATCGAGCACCTGATGGCGGCCGCCGCCGGCCTGGGCATCGACAATCTCCTCGTGGACGTCTCCGGCGATGAGCTGCCCGGGCTCGACGGCAGCTCACGGGAGTTCGTCGAGCTGCTGGAGCGCGCGGGCCGCGTGGTGCTTCCGGCGCGCCGCGCGCCGATCCGCATCGAGGCGCCCATTCGCGTCGAGGACGGCTCGCGCTGGCTCCAGGTGCTGCCGTCCGACACCCTGCGGATCAGCTATACGCTCGACAACGATCATCCGGCGATCGGGCTGCAGGCGCTGTCCCTCGAGATCACCGAGTCCACGTTCGTGGATGAGCTCGCCCCGGCCCGTACCTACGGCTTCCTCAAGGACGTGGGCGCGATGCGGCAGCGCGGGCTGGCCCGCGGCGGTTCCCTCGACAACACCATCGTGGTGGGCAAGCGGGCGGTGCTGAACGACCACCTGCGGTTCCCGGACGAGTTCGTTCGCCACAAGATCCTGGATCTGGTGGGCGACCTCTTCCTGCTCGGCCGGCCGCTGGTCGGCCACGTGATCGCCCGCAACGGCGGCCACGCGCTGAACCATCGCCTCGTCGCCGCCATCCGTGAAGCGGCCGTGCCGGACCGCCGGCGGGCCCGCGGGCGCATGGCCGTCCCGGAGCGGTCGATGGCGCCCGTCCTCCGGGCTGCCTACCCGCCCGTCCCCGGCGTCGCCGCCGTCTAGCCTTCCCCGTCGCTCCCGTCCCCGAGGGGGCGATATAATGGTCCGGCCGTGGCCCAGCGCACCCTTGTCCTCTGCGTCCTCGCCCTGTCCCTGCTCGCGGCGCCCTCGCCGGCTCGGGCGGAGATCCGTATCAGCAACCTATCCGTCTTCTTCAACGACTTCGACGTCACCGTCCAGGTCGTCCTCCTGGGCGCCATCCCCGAGCCCCTGCATGCGAGCCTCCACTCCGGGGTCCCCACCCACATCCGTTTTCACGTGGAGCTCTGGCAGTACAGCCGACTCTGGGTGGAGCGCTTGATCCAGAAGCGGACGGTGGAGCGGCAGCTCACCTACAACGTGCTGACGAAGGAGTACCGCGTCGCCTCGCTCGAGGGCGAGCAGCGCGAGCCCTATCTCACCAAGAACCTCCGCGAGGCGCAGCGGGTGCTGTCCGACCTGCGCGTCTCTCGATTGGCGCCCGGCGCCGCGCTGGACACCAAGGAGCTCTACTACGTCCGCGTGCGCTCCGACGTCTCGCTGAACGGCGAGAACTCCTGGGTGGCCCGGATGGCGGGTGACGCCGCCGAGACGCCGTGGGTGCAGTCCACCCTCCTCACGCCGAACCGGAGCCAGTGATGCCGCTGGCGGCGCCCAAGGCCGAGCAGAGCAAGCGCAAGCGCAATCTCATCCTCATCAGCGCGACGCTCGTCGTGCTGATGGTGGGGAGCATCTTCGAGTTCGCGCTGCGCGCGCCCCAGCTCCCGGTGGCGTCGAACCTGGTGGTGCTCGCGCTCCTGAATCTCAACGTCATCGTCTTCCTCCTGCTGCTCGTCCTCCTCTTCCGCAACCTCGTGAAGCTGGGCTTCGAGCGCCGCCAGAAGGGTATCGGCGCCCGCTTCAAGGTGAAGCTCGTCCTCGCCTTCCTCTCCCTCGCGCTCGTCCCCAGCATCCTGATCTTCATCATCGCCTCCAACTTCATCACCACGTCGATCGAGGGCTGGTTCAAGCCGCAGGTGGAGCGCCCCCTCGACCAGGCCCTCGAGGTCGCCCAGACCTATTACCAGACCCTCGAGACCACCGCGCTCCGCCACGGCCGCTTCATGGCCCGCGTGGTGGAGCGCGAAGGGCTCATGTCCGACACGCAGCGCGAGCCCCTCGAGGCCTTCCTCGGCGAGCAGCGCGACCGGCTCGGGCTCTCGGCGGTGACGCTCTTCGACCGGCGCGGCCGCGAGGTGCTGCACGTCAAGGATCCGGCGCTGGGCGCGGTGGGCACGCGCGCCATCGCCCAGGGGAAGATCACCCAGGGCCTGGGCGGCCAGGAAGTGACCACCGTCCAGGAGCTCGACAACGGCGACATGATCCAGGCGGTGGTGCCGGTGCGGGACCTCGACCGCGAGGTCATCGGCACCCTCGTGGTGTCCACCCACGTGGCGCAGCGCCTGGAGAACCGCCTCCGCGGCATCAGCCAGGCCTTCCAAGAGTACAAGCAGCTCAAGCTGCTCAAGAACCCCATCAAGGGCATCTACATCCTGCTCTTCCTCCTGATGACCCTGATCATCGTCTTCTCCGCCACCTGGTTCGGCCTCTATCTCGCCCGCGGTATCACCGAGCCCATCCAGATGCTGGCGGAAGGCACCCGCGAGGTCGCCGCGGGCAACCTCAACTACAAGGTGCAGGTTCGCGCCGACGACGAGATCGGCATCCTGGTGGATTCCTTCAACCAGATGACCAGCGATCTCGGCTCCTCCAAGGCCAAGCTCGAGGCGGCGTACTCCGACCTCCAGGCGAAGCACGACGAGATGGAGATGCGGCGGCGCTACACCGAGACCGTGCTGGGCGCGGTGGCCACCGGGGTGGTCTCGCTGGACCCCGCGGGGCGCATCACCACCATCAACGGCGCCGCCGAGCGGATGCTCGGCCTCGCCGCGCCCGGGGCGGCCATTCCGGAGGCCTCCGTGTTCCGCCGGCCGGAATTCGCGGAGATCGCGGCCCTGGTCACCCGCATGGCGCGGCTGCGCGAGGGCACGGTGGAGCGCGAAGTGCACCTGCGCCGCGACGGCCAGGCCATCACCCTGCTCGCCTCCGCCACCGCGCTCAAGGGACCGGACGGCACCGACATGGGCATGGTGCTGGTCTTCGACGACCTCACCGAGCTGCTCAAGGCCCAGCGGCTGGCCGCCTGGCGCGAGGTGGCCCAGCGCATCGCCCACGAGATCAAGAACCCGCTGACGCCCATCCAGCTCTCCGCCCAGCGGCTACGGCGCCGGCTGGGCGGGGACGGCAGCCCCGAGGAAAAACGCCTCCTCGAGGAGGCCACCTCCACCATCATCCAGGAGGTGGACGGGCTCAAGCAGCTCGTGGACGAGTTCTCCCGGTTCGCGCGCATGCCCGCGCTGTCGCTGCGGCTCACCGACCTGGCCCGGCTGCTCGACGGGGTCTGCGTGCTCTATCGCGAGTCACATCCCGCGCTGAGCATCCGGTCCGCGTTCTCTCCCGATCTGCCCCCCATCGAGGTGGATCCGAACCAGATCAAGCGCGCGGTGCTCAACCTCGTGGACAACGCGGTGGAGGCGGTGGGGCAGTCCGGCGAGGTGGTGGTGGAGACGGTCTGGCTCCCCGACGCCCGGCGCGCCCGCATCGCGGTGGCCGACACCGGTCCCGGCATCGCCAGCGAGGACAAGGAGCGGCTCTTCGTGCCGTATTTCTCCACCAAGACCACCGGCATGGGCCTGGGGCTGCCCATCGTCCATCAGATCGTGACCGATCACGGCGGCACCATCTGGGTGGAGGACAATCTCCCGCAGGGCAGCCGCTTCGTGATCGAGCTGCCCGCGGGCCGTCTCGCCGCCGCCCCCGCCCCCATCGAGGCCTGAGGGCGGCATGGCCGGCGAGCACATCCTCATCGTGGACGACGAGCGCGCCATCCAGGCGGCCCTGCGCGGCGTCCTCGAGGACGAGGGATATCGGGTCACCGCGGTGGGCTCCGCCGCGGAGGCGCTGGCCGGGCTCGCCGACGAGACCCCGGACCTCATCTTCCTCGACATCTGGATGCCGGGCATGGACGGCCTGGAGACGCTGGCGGAGATCAAGCAGCGCCGGCCCGAGTCCGCGGTGGTGATGATCTCCGGGCACGGCACCATCGAGACCGCGGTCAAGGCCACCAAGCTGGGCGCCTACGACTTCATCGAGAAGCCGCTGTCGCTGGAAAAGACCCTGCTGGCGGCGGTGCGGGCGCTGGAGCACTCGCGCCTCGAGCGCGAAAACCGCTCGCTTCGCGAGCAGCTGGAGCGCGGCCAGGAGCTGGTGGGCAAGAGCACGCTCATCGACGAGCTGCGCGCGCAGATCGCGGTGGCGGCGCCCACCAACGGGCGCGTGCTCATCCACGGCGAGAACGGCGCCGGCAAGGAGCTGGTGGCGCGGGCCATCCATACGCGCTCCGCGCGCCGCGAGGGCCCCTTCGTCGAGGTGAACTGCGCCGCCATTCCCGAGGAGCTCATCGAGTCCGAGCTGTTCGGGCACGAGCGCGGCGCCTTCACCGGCGCGGTGGCGCGGCACCGCGGCAAGTTCGAGGCCGCCAACGCGGGCACGCTGTTCCTGGACGAGATCGGCGACATGAGCCTCAAGACCCAGGCCAAGGTCCTGCGCGCGCTGGAGGAGCAGGCCTTCGAGCGGGTGGGCGGCAAGGAAACCATCCGGGTGGACGTGCGGGTGCTCGCCGCCTCCAACCAGGATCTCCCGGAGCTGATCGCCCAGGGCCGGTTCCGCGAGGACCTCTTCTACCGGCTCAACGTCATTCCCATCGAGGTGCCGCCGCTCCGCCGGCGCAAGGAGGACCTTCCCTCCCTCGTCGAGCACTTCATCGCGCTGTTCTCCGCCGAGAACGGCAAGCGGCTGAAGACGATGTCGGTGGAAGCCCTCGCCTACTTCCTCGCCTATGACTGGCCGGGCAATGTGCGCGAGCTCCGCAACATGGTGGAGCGCCTCGTCATCATGACCCCGCGCGACGTCATCGGGCCCGAGGACCTGCCGCCGCCGCTCCGGCCCAAGGACGCGGCCAGCGGGGCCGACGAGATCCAGCGCGAGAAGACCCTCAAGGAGGCGCGCGACGCCTTCGAGCGCGCCTTCATTCTCGCCGAGCTGCGCGCGCACGAGGGGAATGTCACGCGCACCGCCGAGAAGCTGGGCATCGAGCGCAGCCACCTCTACCGCAAGCTCAAAGGGTACGGGATCACCCCGCCCAAGAGCTGAGATCGTGCTCCGCGATCTCGGCGGCGGCCTGATCCTGAGACGCGCCACCGGGGCCGACGCGGAGGCGCTCGCCGCCTTCAACGCGGATCAGATCCGGTTCCAGGACGCGCCCGCACCCTTCGTCCCGCTGGGCGTGTGGACCCGTGACCTGCTCGAGGGCCGGCACCCGACCTTCACCCCGGACGACGGCCTCATCGTGGAGGAGTCGGGGACGGGCGTCATCGTATCCTCGATGCTCCTGGTCTCTCAGACCTGGGAGTACGGCGGAACGCCCGTTCGCGTGGGACAGGTGGAGCTGGTGGGCACGCGGCCCGAGTATCGCGGGCGCGGCCTGGTGCGCGCCCAGTTCGAGGTGTTGCACGAGTGGAGCGCGCGGCGCGGCGACCTCCTGCAGGTCATCTCCGGTATCCCGTGGTTCTACCGCCAGTTCGGCTACGAGATGGCGCTGCCGCGCGGCGGGGGGCCGCGCTTCGCACGCACCGATCTCGTCCCGCCCGCGCCCGGGGCGCCGCTCCCCTTCCGCGTGCGCCCCATGCGCGCCGACGATCTTCCCTTCGTGGTGGAGCTGGACGACCGCTCGCGCCGGCGGCTGCTCGTCTCGGTGCCTCGCGACGAGAAGCTCTGGCGCTACGAGCTGGAGGGGCATACGCCCGGCAGCGGCACCCGCCTCGAGCTGCGGATGCTCGAGACCGAGGGCGGCGAGCGCGCGGGCTTCATCGGCCACATCCCCGCGCTGTGGGCGGGGTCGGCCGCGCTGACGCACTATGAGGTCCGCCCCGGCCTCTCCTGGCGCGGTCCCTGGCCGGCGGTGCATGCCTATCTCACCGCCACCGGCGAGAGCTATCGGGCGCGCGGCGACGGCGCCTTCACGCAGATCCAGCTCTGGCACGTGGGCCTCGAGCACCCGCTCTACGACGCCGTTCGCTTCACCGACCGCTGGCGTCCCTTCGCCCTCTATGCGCGCATTGCCGATCTCGCCGCCTTCCTCGGCAAGATCGGCCCCGCGCTGGAGCGCCGTCTCGCCGCCTCCCCACTGGCGGGGCACAGCGGCGTCTTGACGCTGAGCAATTACCGCGAGGGTGTGCGCCTGGCCTTCGCGGACGGGCGACTCACCGAGGCGGCGCCCTGGCCACTGGCCCGCGACGTGGTGGGCCAGGAGTTCGGCCAGCCCTCGTCGGATCCGCGCCGCCCCATGGTCATGTGCCCCGGCCTCACCTGGCTCCAGCTCATCCTCGGCTACCGCAGTCTCGATCAGCTCCAGGAAGCCTTCCCCGACTGTCTCGTCCGCACGGGCGAGGCGCGCGCTCTCGTCAATGCGCTGTTCCCGCGCGCCCCCTCGGACATCTGGGCGCTGCTCTAGCGGGGGGTCCGCGTTTCGTGATACGAAGGGTTTCGCCGCTGCCGCGCCAGCGCCGTCGCCGGCCAGCCAGGCCAGCCGATTCACTCTCAAGGAGGCTCCGATGCGACGTCTGACCGTGCCGCTCCTCGCGCTCCTGACCCTCACGCTCCTCGCCGGCGCCGCCGGCGCCCAGCCGAAGGAGCCGATCAAGATCGGCCTCGCCGCCGCGGTCTCGGGGGGCTCCGCCGCCTCCGGCGAGGCCATCAAGCGCGGCCTCCAGATCGCGCTGGACGAGATCAACGCCCGGGGCGGCGTCCTCGGCGGCCGGAAGCTGGAGCTGGTGATCCGGGACGACGAGGGTAATCCCGCCAAGGGCGTCACCATCGCGCGCGAGCTGGTCGAGCGCGAGAAGGTGGCGGTGGTGTTCGGGGGACTGCACACCACGGTGGCGCTGGCCCAGGTGCCGGTGTGGCAGGAGCTCCGGACTCCGTACATGGGCGCGTGGGCGGCGGGCACCAACATCACGCGCAACGGCGCCTCGCCCAACTTCGTCTTCCGCGTGTCCGCCAACGACGACCTCGTGGACCGGTACCTCGCCCGCTACGCCATCGAGGTCATGAAGAAGGGCAAGCCCGGCCTGCTCCTCGAGAACACCGCCTGGGGCCAGTCCAACGAGGCGGGGCTGGGCAAGTGGCTGGGCGAGCGGAACGTCAAGCCGGTGGGCATCGAGAAGTTCAACTGGAACGATCCCGACATGAGCCCCCAGCTGCTGCGCCTCCGCGGCGCGGGGGCGGATCACGTGATCCTCGTGGCCAATGCCCCCGAGGGCGCCCAGGTGGTGAAGTCGCGGGCGAAGATCGGCTGGGAGGTCCCCATGATCTCCCACTGGGGCATCTCGGGTGGCCGCTTCGCCGAGCTGACCGGCGAGCTCTCGGACGGCGTGGTGTTTCTCCAGACCTACTCCTTCTTCGGCAAGCAGGGCGAGCGCGGGCAGGCCGTGCTCAAGGCGCTCGCCGAGAAGTACGGGGTCAAGGGGCCGGAGGACGTGATCGCCCCCGTGGGCACCGCCAATGCCTATGACGGGATGCATCTGGTCGCGCTCGCCATCGAGCAGGCGGGGGGCACCGACGGGAGCAAGCTCCGCGAGGCGCTGGAGAATCTCAAGGCGGAATATCGCGGCCTCATCAAGACTTACCGGCGGCCCTTCACCGCGGAGCAGCACGACGCGCTCACCGACGAGGACTACATCATGGTGGCGTGGAAGGGCGGCAAGATCGTCCCCGTCGCGGCGAAGTAGCGCCGAGCGCGTGCTCGTCCAGCTTCTCGTCAGCGGGCTCGCGCTCGGCAGCATGTACGGGCTGGTCGCCCTCGGCTATCACATGACCTGGGTGACCAGCCGCACCATGAACTTCTCGCAGGGCCACGCCGTGATGGGCGGCGCGGTGGTGGCCTATGCCCTCCTGGTCGGGCTCGGCTGGCCCTTCCCCCTCGCGCTGCTGGGGACCCTGGCGGCCCTCGCCGCGCTGGGCGCCGTGGTGGAGCGCGTGGCGGTGCGCCCGTTCTTCCTGGCGGGCTCGCCGGCCTGGCTCCTGTCCACCATCGCGCTGGGCATCATCGCCGAGAACGCGGCCATGCTCACCTTCGGCAAGGACGCCCGCGCCTTCCCCTCACCGCTCACCAAGCCCATCCTGGTGGGCGGCGCCGGTTTCTATCCGCAGGAGCTGCTCATCCCCCTCGTGGGGCTCGCGCTCATGGCGGCCGTCCAGCTCCTCTATCACCGCAGCGCCTGGGGCAAGCAGCTCAAGGCGGTGGCCTGGAACGGAGAGGCGGCCGGACTCATGGGCATCAATGTCCCGCGCGCGGTGATGGCCGCCTACGCGCTGTCGGCGCTCCTCGCCGGCGTGGCCGGCGTATTGCTGGCGCCGCTCCTCAACGTGGCGCCCACCATGGGCACCATCATCGGGCTGAAGGCCTTCGCGGTGGCCATCATCGGGGGACTGGCGTCGGCGCCCGGCATCGTGGTGGCGGGGCTGGGCTATGGGCTGGTCGAATCCTTCGTGGCCGGCTACGTCTCCACCGGCGCGCGCGAGATCGTGGGCTTTGCTCTGGTCATCGCGGTGCTGGTGCTGCGCCCGTGGGGTATCGGCGGCGCGCGGCCCTCGCGGCGAGTGTGATGGCGCGCGCGGGCTGGCTCGCTCTCGCCCTGGCGGCGGCGGCGCTGCCGCTCGCCACCGCCAATACCTACTACATTTACCTCGGGGCCAGCGTGGGGCTGCTCGTCATCGTCACCGCGGGCCTCAACGTGCTGACCGGCTTCACCGGCCAGACCTCGCTGGGCCATGCCGGCTTCTACGCCATCGGCGCCTATGCGGCGGCGCTCTCGGTCACGCGGCTGCGCCTGCCCATGGCGGTGGCGGTGCTCCTGGCGATCTCGGTCACCGCGCTGGTCGGCGCCGCGGTGGCGGGCGCCGCGCTCCGCGTCTCCGGGCCTTACCTCGCCATGGTCACCATCGCCTTCGGCATCATCGTGGAGGGCGTGCTCGTCGAGTGGGTCTCGGTGACCGGCGGCCCGGGCGGGATCTTCAATATTCCCAAGCTGTCGCTGGCGCGTCACTACTGGGTCATCGCCGCCGTGGCGGCGATCGCGCTGTGGATGACCGCCAATCTCCGCCGATCCGCCTGGGGCCGCGCCTTCGTCGCCGTCAAGGACAGCGAGGTCGCGGCCGAGTCGCTGGGCCTGTCGGCCTACTACGTCAGGATCGCCGCCTTCACGGTGTCCGCCGCGTTCGCCGGCGCGGCCGGCGCCCTCTTCGCCTTCCTCAACGGCTATATCTCGCCGGACAGCTTCACGCTGCAGACCTCCATCCTCTTTCTCCTCGTGCTCCTCTTCGGCGGCCTGGGGCAGATCGCGGGCCCCGTGGTCGGCAGCCTGGTGCTGGTGCTCCTGCCCGAGCTCCTCACCCGCATCGCGGACTATCGCCTGATCCTGTACGGCACGCTTCTCCTCGCCTCGATCTACTGGCTGCCGGCGGGTGTGGTCGGCGCCCTCCGGCGAGGGCGCCGTCCGACCGCGGCGGCCGGCGCGAACTCCGCGGGGGCTTCCTCCGGGCCATTCGCTCCGGGTGGCCCCGCGCCATCCGCGACCGGCGCGGCGCTCACGGTCGAGCGCGTGAGCGTGGCGTTTGGCGGCGTGGCCGCACTCTCCGAGGTGAGCCTGGAGGTGCCCGCTCACCGCATCACGGCGCTGATCGGGCCCAATGGCGCGGGGAAGACGACCCTCCTCAACGTGCTGAGCGGCTACTATGCGCCGGATGCCGGCCACATCGCGCTCGCGGGCCGGCCCATCGCCGGACGGCCGCCTCACCTGATCGCAAGGGCCGGCGTGGCCCGCACCTTCCAGACCGCCCAGCTCTTCGGCGAGCTCTCCGCGGGTGGCAATGTCGCGGTGGGCGTGGCGGGCCCGCGGCTCGGCGGCCTCCTGGGCGCGCTCTGCGGGACGCCCGCCGCGCGTCGCCGCGAGCGCGAGCTGGCGGCCGGGGCCCGCGATCTTCTCGCCGGACTGGACCTGACCTCCGTGGCCGACGCGCCCGCCGACTCCCTGGCGGCCGGACTTCGCCGCCGGGTCGAGATCGCCCGCGCCCTGGCCACGCGCCCGCGCCTGCTCCTGCTGGACGAGCCGGCCGCGGGGCTCACGCCGGCCGAGATCGCGTCGCTCGACGGGCAGCTCGCCCGGCTCCGGGACGCGGGCGGTCCGACCCTGGTCCTCGTCGAGCATCACATGGATCTCGTGATGGCGCTCTCCGACCACATCACCGTGCTCGATGGCGGCCGCGTCATCGCCCGCGGCGATCCCGCGGCGGTGCAGCGCGATCCCGCGGTGATCGAGGCCTATCTGGGCGCGGCGCCGGCGGCGCCGTCCTGATGGAGGGCCTCCGCATCGCGGGCCTCGCCGCGGGCTATGGCGCCATCCGCGTGCTCGACGACGTGGCGCTCGAGGTCCGCGCCGGTGAGCTGGTGGCGCTCATCGGCGGCAATGGCGCGGGAAAGACCACCTTGCTCAAGACGGTGGCCGGCGTGCGACCGCCCTGGGCCGGACGGGTCCTCCTCGACGATCAGGAGATCGGTGGACACCCGTCGTGGTGGGTGGCGCGGCGCGGCCTGACGCTCGTGCCCGAGGGGCGCGGAGTGTTCGGGGACCAGACGGTCCGCGACAATCTCCTGCTGGGAGCGCTGGCCCGCCGCGGCCGCGACCACACGGCGGCGGCCGTGACCGCGGACCTGGACAAGACCCTCGCGCTCTTTCCCGCGCTGGGCGAGCGCCTGTCGCATCCGGCGGGCAGCCTCTCCGGCGGGCAGCAGCAGATGCTCGCGGTGGCCCGCGGGCTCATGGCGCGCCCGCGCGTCCTGCTGCTCGACGAGCCGTCGCTGGGTCTGGCCCCGCTGCTGGTCCGGGAGATCTTCGCGGCCCTGGGCCGGCTCCGGGCGGAGGGTCTCACCATCCTGCTCGTCGAGCAGCTGGCGAGCCAGGCCCTGGCGCTGGCTGATCGCGCCTATGTGCTGGAGAACGGGCGGATCACGCTATCCGGCGCCGCGGCGGAGGTCCGCGCGAATCCCGCCGTGATGCACGCGTATCTCGGCCGCGTGGAGGGGGCCGGCCGCGCCCGGCCCTCTTGAACGCTCGCCGCCCGCGCTCTATCCTCGCCACGCGATGACGCGCCTCGCTCCCTGCACTCCGGTCACGCTGGCTGCCCGCGCTCTCGGCAGGGGACTCGCGCAGCGCCTCCGGGCCACCGACCGCCGCGGGCGCATTCATTCTGCGTTCGCGCGCGCGGTCAATGTGGAGTGGCTCGAGCCCGGCGGCGGGCTCCTCACCCTGCACGGTCCCTCGCCCCTGGCGGCGCCTTTCGCGATGGCGCTCACGGCGTGGCCGGACGCGCATCACATGGCGGCTTGGGAGCTCGAGCCCGGCCTGCCGGTCTTCTCCAGCGAGGACCGCCTCGTGGCGGGCGGGCTCGAGGTGGAGTGGAGAGGCGTCCCCGTGACCGACCTGCGCGTCACGCCCGGCGCCGAGCACGCGCGGGCGACGCGGGACCGTCTGGTGAATGCCCTGGCGTCGTTCGCCCACCCGGCCGGCGCGGCGGGCCTGGCATCCCTTGCGGGGTGCGCCGCTCGCGCCGCGGCGGCGCGCGCCATTCGTGACCGCGACTCGCGGAGCCTGGCGCGTGCGGCGCGATCGCTCATGGGTCTCGGCGAAGGCCTGACCCCGGCGGGCGACGACTGGCTGGTGGGGACGCTCGCCGCGCTCCACCGGCTGGGCCAGCACTGGGCCTTCGCGGATGGGCATCTGGCTTCGGTACTCGTCGGAGAGGCCACCGAAAGGACCACCACCATCGGCGCGGCATTTCTCGCCCATGCCCTGGCGGGCGAGTTCTCCGAGCCGGCGCGCGATCTCGTGACCGCGGAGTCGCTGCCCCGCGCCCGGGCCGCCGCCGCGCGGCTCGCCGCCATGGGCGCGACCTCGGGCGCCGACACGCTCGCGGGAATGCGCACGGCCCTCGAGGCTCTGGCGGCGCCCGGCGCATGATCGTCCGCACGCTGATCAAGCGCAGCTTCTACCAGGACTCGGTGGCGCTCATGGGCGTCGCGCGCGAGCTGCGCGGCGGCGCGGGGATCCAGGAGGCGGCCGCGCTCATGGGCACGCCCGCCAATCGCGAGCTCATGGAACAGGCGGGGCTTCTCACCGCGGAGGCCGCCGCCGCCGGCCCCAACGATCTGGTGGTGGTGGTGCGCGCGGACTCCGAGACGGCGGCGGATCGCGCGCTGGCGCGCGCCGAATCGCTGCTCACCGAGCGTCGGCGGCGCGTCGAGGCCGCCGGCCGTCGGTTGCCGCGCACGCTGGACAGCGCGCGCCGGCAGCTGGACGGCGCCAACCTGGCCCTGATCTCGGTGCCCGGCCCCTTCGCGGCGGCGGAGGCGCGCAAGGCGCTCCACCGCGGCCTCCACGTCATGCTCTTCAGCGACAACGTGACCCTGGAGGACGAGGTTGCGCTCAAGCGGCTCGCGGTCGAGCGCGGCCTGCTGCTCATGGGGCCCGACTGCGGCACCGCCTATCTCAACGGCGTCCCGCTCGGCTTCGCCAACGCGGTGCCGCGGGGCCGCGTGGGCCTGGTCGCCGCCTCGGGCACCGGGCTCCAGCAGGTGGTCTCACTGCTCGCGGCCGGCGGCGAGGGCGTCTCCCAGGCCATCGGCGTGGGCGGCCGTGACATGTCCGAGCCCGTGGGCGCCGCCATGACGCTCGCCGCGCTCGACGCGCTCGGGGGTGACCCGGGCACCGAGCTCGTGGTCGTGGTGGGCAAGCCGCCGGCGCCCACGGTGCGCGCGCGCGTCGAGGCGCGGCTCCGGACGCTGGGCAAGCCGGTTGTCGTCGCCATGCTGGGACGCGACGTGATACCGGGCCGGGACGGGTCGCTCCATACCGTGACCTCGCTGGAGGACGCGGCGGCGGCGGCGCTGGCGCTCCTCGCCCGGCGCGAGCACCGGACCCGCTCCTTCGCCGGCGTCGAGGACGCCGCGCGCAGGATCGCGGAGCGCCGGCACGCGCTGGCCGCAGGCCAGATCGCGGTGCACGGGCTCTTCGCGGGCGGCACCCTCGCCTACGAGGCGCTCCTCATCCTCGAGCCTCTGCTCGGCGCGGTGGGCGGCAACCTCGGCGGAAGCGTGGCAAGCCCGCACCGCATCTTGGATCTGGGCGCGGACGACCTCACCCGCGGGCGCGCGCATCCCATGCTGGATGCCACGCTCCGCGCCGAGGAGATCGCGCGCGCGGGCAAGGACCCCGACGTCGCCGTGCTGCTCGTGGACGTGGTGCTGGGCCACGGCGCGGCGGCGGATCCCGCGGGCGACATCGCGCCCGCGCTGGAGGCCGCCCAGGCCAATGCGCGCGCGAATGGCCGCCGCCTCGCGGTGGTGGCGAGCGTGGTGGGGACCTCCGCGGATCCGCAGGGCCTCGGCCGGCAGGTGGCGCGGCTCGAGTCGGCCGGCGCCTGGGTGCTGGCCTCGAACGCCCAGGCGGCCCGGGCCGCGGCCGGTATCGCGGGCGGGCCGCGCGTGACCGAGGCGCTCCTCGGCGGAGCCGCGCGCTGATGGCCGAGATC
The DNA here is from genome assembly GCA_035654455.1 of Candidatus Nitrosocosmicus sp. Lineage (GTDB taxonomy): Bacteria > Methylomirabilota > Methylomirabilia > Rokubacteriales > CSP1-6 > DASRWT01. The sequence continues at coordinate 60,212 of DASRWT010000086.1, forward strand.
CGCGATCTGTTCGGCCTCGAGCTGCGCGTGGTCAATGTCGGGCTCGAGAGCTTCGCGGCCGTGCTGGACTCCCTCGGCGTGACGGTGCTGCACGTGCAGTGGGTGCCCCCCGCGGGCGGCGACCCCGAGCGGGCGCGGCGCCTGGCCTTGCTGGATGACGAGGACGGCACGTGACGATCGGCGAGGCCAATGGCCGGGCGCTGGACCGGCTCACCTCGGCCCAGCCCGTCCTGATGGACTGCGTTCCCGCGCGCGCGGCGCTCGGGCTCGACGAGCGCACCGTGCTCCACTCGGGACCGCCCCTGCCCTGGGAGCGCGCGAGCCCCCCCGTGCAGGCGGCCGTCCTCTGCGCCATCCGCTACGAGGGCTGGGCCGCCGATGACGCCGCCGGCCGCCGCCTGGTGGAAAGCGGCCGCGTCTCGCTGAAGCCCTGCCATCATGCGGGCGCGGCCGGACCCATGACCGGCATCATCACCGCGTCCATGCCGGTCTTCGTGGTGGAGAACCGCCCGCTCGGGAATCGCGCTCACGCCACCGTCAACGAGGGCCTGGGCAAGGTGCTGCGCTTCGGCGCCAATGACGCGAGCGTGATCGCGCGGCTCGGCTGGCTCGCGCGGGAGGCAGGCCCGGTGCTGGGCGTGGCCCTGCGAGAGGCGGGCGGCCTCGACCTCCGCGCCCTGATGGCGCAGGCGATTCGCATGGGCGACGAGATGCATCAGCGCAATATCGCCGCGTCGGCGCTCCTGGCGCGCGCCCTCCTGCCCCATGTGGCCCGCGCCGCCCCCGATACCGGGGCGGTGGCGCGCATCGCCGACTTCATCGCGGGCAATGACCAGTTCTTCCTCAACCTGGCCATGGCGGCGGCGAAGGCGGCCGCCGATCCGTGCCTCGAGATCCTCGGCTCCACCATGGTGGCCACCATGGCGCGCAACGGCACCGACTTCGGCGTGCGCGTGGCCGGCCTGGGCGATCGCTGGTTCACCGCGCCCGTGAACACTCCCGAGGGCCTCTACTTCCCCGGCTTCACCGCCGCCGACGCCAATCCCGACATGGGGGACAGCGCCATCGTCGAGACGGTGGGGCTCGGCGCCTTCGCCATGGCCGCCTCGCCCGCCGTGGTCCGCTTCGTCGGCGCCGGCGGATTCCGGGACGCGGTCCGGGTCACGGAGGAGATGGCCGAGATCACGCTGGGCGAGCACCCGCATTTCCGCATGCCCAACCTCGACGACCGCGGCGTGCCGGTGGGGATCGACATCCGGAAAGTCGTGGAGACCGGCATCACGCCCCTCATCAATACCGGGATCGCGGGGCGGACGCCGGGCACGGGCCAGATCGGCGCCGGCATGGTTCGCGCCCCGCTCGCCTGCTTCGAGCAGGCGCTCGACGCCTTCGCCCGCCTGCAAGGCGTCGCGTGAGCGAGCCGCTCGACCTCCTTCTCCGCGACTGCGCGCTCCCCGAGGGCGCCCGCGCGGATATCGGCTGCCGCGACGGACGCATCGCGTCCCTGGGCCCGGTGAGCCCGGCGGGCGCGGGCCGGGCGTCGCGGGTCATCGACGGCGCCGGCCGCCTCGTCACCGCGGGGCTCGTGGACGCCCATGTTCACCTGGACAAGGCGCTCCTCTCGTCACGGGCGCCCGGCCTCGAGGGCAGCCTCGCCGAGGCCATCCGGGTGACCGGCGAGGCCAAGCGAGGCTTCACGGTGGAGGATATCCGGGCGCGCGCCCGCGCCGTCCTCGACCTCGCGGTGCGGAGCGGCACCACCGCGATGCGGAGCCATGTGGAGGTGGATCCCATCGTGGGGCTCAAGGGGCTCGAGGCGCTGCGGCCCCTCCGGGACGAGTACGCGCCGGCGCTCGACCTCCAGCTCTGCGCCTTCGCCCAGGAGGGCATACTGCAGGCGCCGGGCACCGAGGCGCTGCTGGCCCGGGCGCTCCGCGAGGGCGCCGACCTCGTCGGCGGCTGTCCCTACAACGACACCGATCCGCGCGCCCACGTGGACACGATCTTCCGCCTCGCGCGGGAGTTCGGGGTGGACGCGGACTTCCACGCCGACTTCTTCGACGAGGCCGAGCATCTCCACGTGCGCTATATCTGCGAGCAGACCGCGCGCTTCGGCTGGGAGGGCCGCGTGGCGGTCGGTCACCTCACGGAGCTGGCCGCGCTGGCGCCCGCGGAGCGGGATTCGGTGATCGCCGAGCTCCGCGCCGCGCGCGTCGGCGTCATCATGCTCCCCGCCACCGATCTCTACTTGATGGGACGACGGGACGAGCGCAATGCGCGCCGGGGACTGGCCCCCGCCAAACAGCTCCTCGCCGCCGGTGTCCCGGTGGCGGCGGCGACCAACAATGTCCGCAATGCGTTCACGCCGGTGGGCAATGCGGACCTCGCGCTGATGGGCGTGCTCCTCGTCGTGGGCGCTCACATGGGGACGCGCGCGGAGCTGCTCCAGGCGCTCGCCATGCTCACCACCGAGCCCGCGCGCATCCTCCGCCGCCAGGACCACGGCCTCGCCCTCGGCAATCGAGCGGACCTCGTGGTCTGGGAGGCGGCGGCTCTCGACGAGGCGCTGGGCGGGCTGGCGCCGCGCGCGTACGTGATCAAGTCGGGCCGCGTGACCGTCGAGCACCGGACCACGGTCGTGGAGCCCTGGCGCGACTGACGCGCCGAGCGGCTCGCGCGTCGAGGACTGTCAGAACCTTTGGCGGAAGAGTGTGCCGGGGAAGGGATATTTCGCTCGATCGGGTGTGTAAGAGTTACCAGTCACGCGGATCTCGCACCGAGCCTCACGCGCCAAGCCCGCGAGATGACGCGAATCTCCCGACGTCGTTCCGTGGCACGGATGCTGCTCCTGCCAGTTCCCGACCGGGGAGAGTAGCCCCGGTGGGAGGACACCATGGCCAGGATACTGAGTCGGGTGGCGAAGGTCGTGGCAGCGGGACTGCTGCTCGGGAGCTGCGCGGCGGCGAGCCCGTGGTCGGAATGGCGCGAGACGGCGGCGCTCCTCGACGCGCCCGGGAACGCCGACGCGAGCTCCGCGCACATCGACGCGCGAATCGTGAGGGCGGAGCAGCTCTTCGACGACTAGACCGTGGGGGCTTGACAGGCCCGCGCATCGAAGACTATTCTGTCGAAGCATCTTGAATCGGCTCCTTTAAGCGGGCCCCGCGAGGCCGGCAAGGAGATGGCATGAAGCTCGGCAGCAGGCAGCACGCGAAGACCACTGCGCTTCCCCAGCCCCTTACGGGGCTTTTTTCATGTCCGTGACCCTCCGGGAGAAAGCGCAGGTCCTCGACGAGACCGCGCTCGAGCGAGCCCTCACCCGCATCGCCCACGAGATCGTCGAGCAGGCCGGCGGGGTCGAGGACGTGGCCCTGGTGGGCATCAAGACCCGCGGGGTCACTCTCGCGGCACGCGTGGCGGCCAAGATCGCCGCCATCGAGGGCCGGAGCCCGTCGGTGGGCGCGCTCGACATCACGCTCTACCGGGACGATCTGCGGCTCAAGGCCGAGCAGCCGGTGGTGCGCGGGACCGAGATCCCCTTCCCCATCAAGGGCCGCACCGTGGTCCTGGTGGATGACGTGCTCTTCACCGGCCGGACCATCCGCGCCGCCATGGATGCCCTCATGGACCTGGGCCGGCCGCGCATCATCCGGCTGGCGGTGCTGGTGGACCGGGGCCACCGCGAGCTGCCCATCCGCCCGGACTATGTCGGCAAGAATCTCCCCACGAGCCGCCGGGAAACCGTGGCCGTGATGCTGCGCGAGCACGACGGCGTCGACCGCGTCGTGATCCAAGAACCCGCGGAATGATTGGCGAGGTGCAGCCGAAGGCGAGCCGAGCGGAAACATGATGCTTTCCGAGCGGAGCGAGGCAGGCGAGGTGCAGCCGAAGGCGAGCCGAGCGGAAACGAATATGCTTCCCGTGCGGAGCACGGGCGGCGAGGTGCAGCCGAAGGCGAGCCGAGCGGAAACGAATATGCTTCCCGTGCGGAGCACGGGCGGCGAGGTGCAGCCGAAGGCGAGCCGAGCGGAAACGACAAATCTGCCCGTGCGGAGCGAGGCCGGCGAGGTGCAGCGGAAGGCGAGCCGAGCGGAAACGAAAAATCTGCCCGAGCGGAGCGAGGGATAGCCATGGCCTGGAAGCGGAAGGATCTTCTGAGCATGCAGGGGCTGGAGGCGGGCGAGATCCGGGACATGCTGGACACGGCGGAGTCGATGAAGGAGATCGCCAGCCGGGAGATCAAGAAGGTGCCGACTCTCCGGGGCAAGACGGTGGTCAATCTGTTCTACGAGGCGTCCACCCGGACGCGCACCTCCTTCGAGATCGCCGGCAAGTGGCTCTCCGCCGACGTGATCAACTTCTCGGCCTCGGGCTCGAGCGCCGACAAGGGCGAGAGCTTGCTCGACACCGCCAAGAACATCGAGGCCATGAGCCCGGACGTGGTGGTGGTGCGCCACAAGGCCTCCGGCGCTCCCGCGCTGCTCGCGCGGAACCTCCGCTGCGCGGTGGTGAATGCGGGGGACGGCGCCCACGAACACCCCACCCAGGCCCTGCTGGACCTCCTCACCATCCAGGAGAAGAAGGGCCACCTGGAAGGGCTCAACGTCACCATCGTGGGCGACGTCATGCACAGCCGCGTGGCCCGGTCCGCCATCCATGGCATGAAGACCATGGGCATGACGGTGACGGTGGCCGGGCCGCCCACGCTGATCCCGCCCGCCTGCCAGGAGCTGGGCGTCAAGGTGAGCCACCGGCTGGACGAGGCCATCGCGCATGCCGACGTGATCATGATGCTGCGGCTCCAGCACGAGCGCATGCAGGCCGGCCTCATCCCCTCGGTGCGGGAATACTCGCGCGTCTGGGGGCTCGGCCTGGACAAGCTCGAGCACTGCCGGCCGGACGTGCTCATCATGCATCCGGGCCCGGTGAACCGGGGCGTGGAGCTCTCGCCCGAGGTGGCCGACGGACCCTACTCGGTGATCCTCGACCAGGTCGCCAATGGCGTGGCGGTGCGGATGGCGGTGCTCTATCTGCTCGCCGGGAGCAAGGCGGCATGAGCCTCCTCCTTCGCGGTGGCCGAGTCGTCGATCCCGCCAACGGGCTCGACGCCGTCCAGGACGTGCTGATCGGCGACGGCCGCATCGCCCGCGTCGGCCCGGCGCTCAAGGCGCCCGAGGGCACGCGGGTGCTCGACGTCGCCAGCAAGGTGGTGTGCCCGGGCTTCATCGACATCCACGTGCACCTGCGCGAGCCCGGCCTCGAGTACAAGGAGACCATCGCGTCGGGAACACGCGCGGCGGCGGCGGGCGGTTTCACCGCGCTGGCCTGCATGGCCAATACCGCCCCCGTGAACGACAACCGCGCCGTCACCGACTATATCCTCGCCAAGGCCCGCGTCGAGGGCGCGGTGCGCGTGTACCCGATCGGCGCCGTCACCCGCGGGCTCAAGGGCGAGACCCTGTCGGAGATGGCCGAGCTGGCCGAGGGCGGCTGCGTGGCCTTCTCCGACGACGGCAAGTGCGTCATGAACGCCGAGGTGTACCGGCGCGCCATGGAATATGCCCTGCCCTTCGGGACACCGATCATCAGCCATGCCGAGGACTGCCATCTCGCGCGCGCCGGGTCCATGAACGAGGGGCTGGTGTCCACCGAGCTGGGGCTATCCGGCCAGCCCGCCGCCGCCGAGGACGTGATGGTGGCGCGCGACATTCTCCTCGCCGAGCTCACGGGCGCCCACGTGCACATCGCCCACATCTCCACCGCGGGCGCGGTGCGGCTGGTGCGCGAGGCCCGGGCCCGCGGCATCCGCGTCACCGCGGAGGTGACGCCGCATCACCTGGTGCTCAGCGACGAGGCGGTGCGGGACTACGACCCCAACATGAAGATGGCGCCGCCGCTGCGGGGCAAGCGCGACGTGGAAGCGCTGCTGGAAGCGCTCGCCGACGGCACCATCGAGTGCATCGCCACCGACCACGCGCCCCATGCCCTCTCCGACAAGGAGGGCGAGTTCGCGGAGGCGGCCAATGGCGTGGTCGGGCTCGAGACCGCGGTGCCCGTGCTCCTGGACCGGCTGGTCCGCGCTGGCCGCCTCGACCTGCCCACGCTGGTCGCGCGCTTCACGACGGGCCCGGCCCGGCTGCTGAACCTGCCCGGCGGCAGCCTCGCCGCGGGCGCGCCCGCCGACATCACGGTCCTCGACCTGGAGCGGAGCTGGACGGTGGAGCCCGGCCGCTTCCTCTCGCGCAGCCGCAATACGCCCTTCGGCGGCTGGACGGGTCAGGGCGGCCCCGTGCTCACCCTGGTGGGCGGGGTGCCCGCGCTTCCGGGGCGCCAGCCCCTCGCGGTGCCGGGAGCCGGCACATGACGCCCGCGCTGCTCGTGCTGGCCGATGGCCGCGTCTTCCGCGGGGAAGCGTGCGGCGCCGAAGGCGTGACCCACGGGGAGGTCGTCTTCAACACCGCGATGACGGGATACCAGGAAATCCTCACCGACCCGTCCTACCGGGGACAGATCGTGGCCATGACCTATCCCCTGATCGGCAACTACGGGATCAACGAGGAAGACGTGGAGTCGCGCCGCCCCTGGGTGGCCGGCTTCATCGTGAAGGAAGCCTGCCCGTATCCGTCCAGCTGGCGCGGCGCGATCACCCTGGATGCCTATCTCAAGCGGCACGGCATCGTCGGGATCCAGGGTATCGACACGCGCGCGCTCACCCGCCATCTGCGGGACCGCGGCGCCCAGGAGGGCATCATCTCCTCCGTCGAGATGGACGTGCGGCGGCTCACCGATCGCGCCCGCGCGCTGCCCGGCATGGCGGGACGCGATCTCGTGAGCGAGGTCACGGTGGACGCGCCGCATGGCTGGTCGGAGGGCACCTGGGACCTCGCGCGCGGCTACACCGCGCCGCCGGCGCCGCGCCACCGCGTCGTCGCCTTCGATTCGGGCATCAAGCACAATATCCTCCGCCGGCTCGCCAGCCTCGGCTGCGCGGTCGAGGTGATGCCGGCCCAGACGTCGGCGGCGGCGGTGCTGGAGCGGAAGCCGGACGGGATCTTCCTCTCGAATGGCCCCGGCGACCCCGAGGCCGTCACCTACCTGGTGAGCACCGTGCGCGAGCTCATCGGCAAGGTCCCCATCTTCGGGATCTGCCTCGGCAACCAGATCCTGGGACTCGCCGCCGGCGGCAGCACCTACAAGCTCAAGTTCGGCCACCATGGGGCCAATCACCCCGTGAAGGATCTCACCACCGGGCGCGTCGAGATCACCGCCCAGAATCACGGATTCGCGGTGGACCCCGCGTCCGTGCGCGGGGCGGGATTCGAGGAAACCCACGTCAACCTCAACGACGGCACCTCCGAGGGCATGCGCCATCGCGAGCTGCCGGTCTTCTCGGTCCAGTACCATCCGGAGGCTTCGCCGGGGCCTCATGACGCCGACTACCTGTTCGACCGCTTCGTCACGCTGATGGAAGGAGGGACCGCTTCGTGCCGAAATACCTGATCTCGTACCGCAAGACCGAGGAAGCCGGGCAGAAGCCCGAGTGGACGAGCTTCACCACCGAGAGCGAGGCCACGCTGGAGTCCCACGCGGTTCGCGAGCGCGTGGACCGGCGCATGAGCGTGCTGGGCGAAAAGCTCTGGGGGAGCGGGGAGGTCGGCTGGGTGGGCGCGGGCCGCATCGACGACGTGCTCTACAAGCGCGAGGAGGCCTCGCCGGAAATCTCCATCATCTACGGGCTGGTCCAGGAGTGAGCTGAGCCCACCGTGCCCAAGCGCACCGATATCCGGAAGATCCTCCTCATCGGCTCGGGGCCGATCGTCATCGGCCAGGCCTGCGAGTTCGACTACTCGGGGACGCAGGCCTGCAAGGCCCTGCGCGAGGAGGGCTACGAGGTCGTCCTCGTCAACTCGAATCCCGCCACCATCATGACGGACCCGGAGATGGCGGACCGGACCTATATCGAGCCCCTCTCGCCGGAGTTCGTGGCCCGCGTCATCGCGCGGGAGCGCCCCCAGGCGCTCTTGCCCACGGTGGGCGGCCAGACCGCGCTCAACCTCGCGGTGGCGCTGGCCGAGGACGGCACGCTGGAGCGCTACGGCGTCGAGCTGATCGGCGCCAAGATCCCGGCCATCAAGACCGCCGAGGACCGCAACCTCTTCGCGGCCGCCATGCGGCGCATCGGCCAGGAGATGGCGGAGGGCTTCTACGCGCGCACGCCGGAAGAGGCGCTGACGGGCATGCGCCAGCGGAAGATGGGGTTTCCGCTCATCATCCGCCCGTCGTTCACGCTCGGGGGCACCGGCGGCTCCATCGCCTATCACCCGGAGGAGCTGGAGGCGGCGGTGAAGTGGGCCTTGCAGCAGAGCCCGATGCAGCAGGTCCTGATCGAGGAATCGGTGATCGGCTGGAAGGAATACGAGCTCGAGGTGATGCGTGACCTCGCCGACAACGTGGTCATCATCTGCTCCATCGAGAACCTCGACCCGATGGGCGTGCACACCGGCGACTCCATCACGGTGGCTCCCGCGCAGACGCTGACCGACAAGGAATACCAGCGCATGCGCGACGCCTCCGTCGCCATCATTCGCGAGATCGGCGTGGAGACGGGCGGGTCGAACATCCAGTTCGCGGTGGATCCCAAGGACGGCCGCATGCTGGTGATCGAGATGAACCCGCGCGTGTCCCGCTCCTCGGCGCTGGCCTCCAAGGCCACCGGCTTCCCCATCGCCAAGATCGCGGCGAAGCTGGCCGTCGGCTATACCCTCGACGAGCTGCGCAACGACATCACGCGCGAGACGCCGGCCTCCTTCGAGCCCGCCATCGACTACTGCGTGGTGAAGTTCCCCCGCTGGGCGTTCGAGAAGTTCCCCGAGGCCGACCAGACCCTCACCACCCAGATGAAGTCGGTGGGCGAGGTCATGGCCATCGGGCGGACGTTCAAGGAGGCGCTCCAGAAGGCGGTGCGCTCGCTGGAGCAGGACCGGTGGGGGCTCACCCTGGACCGCCCCCTCGCCGACCTCGAGGCGCTGCGCCAGAAGATCCGCATCCCCAACGTGGAGCGCTGCTTCGCCCTCGCGGAGGCCTACCGCCGCGGGCTCGGCACCGAGGAGCTTCACGCGCTCTCCGGCATCGATCCCTGGTTCCTCGACGGCATCCGCGAGATCGTCGAGCTCGAGCCCCTCATCACCGCCGCCGGGCTCACCGACCTGACGCTGCTCCGCCGGGCCAAGCAGATGGGGTTCGCGGACCGGCGCATCGCGGAGCTCACCGGAGCCACGGAGGACGAGGTCAGGCAGACCCGCATTCGAGGGGGGCTCAAGCCGGTTTATAAAATGGTGGACACGTGCGCGGCGGAGTTCGTCGCGCACACGCCCTACCTCTACTCCACCTACGAGGAAGAGGACGAGGCGCCCCCCACCGCGCGGGACAAGGTGATCATCCTGGGCAGCGGGCCCAACCGCATCGGCCAGGGCATCGAGTTCGACTACGCGTGTGTCCACGCCGCCTTCGCGCTCAAGGAAGCGGGCGTGGAAGCCATCATGATCAACTGCAACCCGGAGACGGTCTCCACCGACTACGACACCTCCGACCGGCTCTACTTCGAGCCCCTCACGCTCGAGGACGTGCTCAATATCGTGGAGCGTGAGAGGCCGCGCGGCGTCATCGTGCAGTTCGGCGGCCAGACGCCGCTCAAGCTGGTGGTGCCGCTGCAGCGGGCGGGGGTGCCCATCCTGGGAACGCCGTCGGACGCCATCGATCGCGCGGAGGATCGCAAGCGCTTCGCCGCGCTCCTGGAGAAGCTCGGCCTCAGCCAGGCGCCGGGCGCCACCGCGCGCTCCTACGACGAGGCCGCCACCATCGCCGCCAATGTGGGCTTCCCGGTGCTGGTGCGGCCCTCCTACGTCCTGGGCGGGCGCGGGATGCAGATCGTCTACGACGCCGACGACCTCCGCACCTACATGACGGAGGCGGTGCGGGTGAGCCCGGAGCACCCGATCCTGGTGGACAAGTTCCTCGAGGACGCGCTGGAGATCGACGTGGACGCCCTCTGCGACGGCGAGCGGGTGGTGGTGGGCGGGGTGATGGAGCACGTGGAGAAGGCGGGCGTGCACTCGGGCGACTCCGCCTGCGCCCTGCCGCCCTACTCGCTGGGCGACGATCAGGTGGCCACCATCAAGCGCCAGACGCGCGCGCTGGCGCTCGAGCTGGGCGTGATCGGGCTCCTCAATATCCAGTTCGCGATCAAGAATGAGACGGTCTATGTCCTCGAGGTGAACCCGCGCGCGTCCCGGACGGTGCCCTTCGTGTCCAAGGCCATCGGGGTGCCGCTGGCCAAGCACGCCACCAAGATCATGCTGGGCCGGACCCTGGTGGACCTGGGATTCGCCGAGGAGCGCGAGGTCAGCCACATCGCCATCAAGGAAGCGGTATTCCCCTTCATCAAGTTCCCCGGGGTGGACGTGCTGCTGGGGCCCGAGATGAAGTCCACCGGCGAGGTGATGGGCATCGATCGCGACTTCCGCAAGGCCTACGTGAAGTCGCAGATCGCGGCGGGGTCGCCGCTGCCGACCTCGGGCAAGGTCTTCATCTCGGTGAAGAATCGCGACAAGCGCGCCGCGCTGGGCATCGGCAAGCGGCTGGCCGAGATGGGCTTCAGCCTGGTCGCCACCGCCGGCACCGCCAAGCTGCTCACGCTGCAGGGCATGACGGTCGAGATGGTGCACAAGGTGGGCGAAGGCTACCGGCCCAATATCGTCGATCTCATGAAGCGGGACGAGATCGCGCTGGTCTTCAACACGCCCGAGGACGGCCGCGCGCGGAAGGACTCGTACTCGATCCGGCGCACCGCGGTCACCCAGAACATCCCCTACTACACCACCGTGGACGGCGCCCAGGCAGCCCTCGGCGGCATCGAGGCCCTGCTCAAGGGAGAGATCTCCGTCCAGAGCCTGCAGGAGTACCATGCCGCCGCCCGCGTCTAGAGAGCGCCTTTTCGTCGCGTTGGACGTGGAGAGCCTCGCCCAGGCGGAAGCTCTCATGGACCGCCTGGACGGCCTCGTCACGCGCTACAAGGTCGGCTCCCAGCTCTTCACCGCCGCCGGGCCCGCCGCGGTGGAGGCGGTCCAGAAGCGGGGCGCCGAGGTCTTCCTCGACCTCAAGTTCCACGACATCCCGAACACGGTGGCGGGGGCGGCCCGCGAGGCCACGCGCGCCGGCGTCTTCATGTTCAATGTCCACGCGTCCGGCGGCCGGGCCATGATGCGGGCGGCGGCGGAGTCCGCGAAGGCGGCGGCGGGCGAGCTCCGGGTGCGCCGTCCCCTCGTCATCGCGGTCACCGTGCTCACCAGCCTCGATCGCGCGACCCTGCACCGCGAGCTCGGGGTGGCCTCCTCGGTGGAAGGGCACGTCCTCCGGCTCTGCGACCTCGCGCGAGAAGCCGGTCTGGACGGCAATGTGGCCTCGCCGCAGGAGATCGCCTCCATCCGGAACGGGCTGGGCCGCGACTGGGTCATCGTGACGCCGGGCGTGCGGCCGGCGGGGGCGGATCTGGGCGATCAGTCGCGCGTGGCCACGCCGGGGGCGGCGGCCCGCGCCGGCGCGCACTACCTCGTCGTGGGCCGGCCGATCACGGCGGCCCCGGAACCGGCTCGCGCGGCGGAGGCCATTCTCGCGGAGATCCAGGGATGAGCCCCACCGTCACCCACCGCGACCTCATCCAGCGCCTGTTCGAGATCGGGGCGCTGCGCTTCGGGGAGTTCACGCTCAAGTCCGGCATCCAGTCGCCCTTCTACGTGGACCTGCGCGTGGTCATCTCGCATCCCGACGTCCTCGCGCGCGTCGGCACCCTGATGGCGGAGGCGGTGGGCCACTGCCGCGCGGACCGGATCGCCGGCATCCCCTACGCGGGCCTACCCCTCGCGGTGGCGACGAGCCTCGCCGGCGGCGTGCCCCTGGTCTACCCCCGGCGGGAAGAGAAGGACTACGGCACCAGGCGACGCATCGAGGGCGCCTTCACCCCCGGCGAGCACGTGGTGGTGATCGACGACATCATCACCGACGGGGCGAGCAAGTTCGAGGCCATCGCGCCCCTGGAGTCGGCGGGACTGGTGGTGCGCGACCTGGTCATCCTCATCGACCGGGAGCAGGGCGGCCGCGAGCGCCTGGCGGAGAAAGGCTACACGCTCCACGCCATCCTCACCATCTCGCAGTGCTTCGACGAGCTGGCCCGCGTGAGCCTGGTGGAAGCCCCCGTCATCGCGCGCGCACGGGAGTTCGTGCGGGCCACCCGGTTCGCCTGATGGCGCGGGGGCCGGACGCGGTCGGCGAGATCGTGCTGGACGCCGACGCCATCCGCGCCGAGGTCGCCCGCCTCGGAGCCGAGATCTCCGCGGACTACGCGGGGCGCCGGCCTCATCTCGTGGGCGTGCTCAAGGGGGCGGCGGTGTTCATCGCGGACCTCGCGCGGGCCCTGACCATCCCCGCCACCCTGGACTTCATCTCGATCGTGCCCTATGCCCAGGCCAGCGTGACCGGCGTGGTCCGCATCCGGAAGGACCTCGACGATCCCCTCGAGGGCAAGGACGTCATCGTGGTGGAGGGGGTCTGCGCGAGCGGGCTCAGCCTCTCCTATCTTCTGCGCAACTTCGAGACCCGCCGCCCCGCCTCCCTCCGCGTCTGCGCCTTCCTCGTGAAGCAGCGCGCCCGGCCGGTGGCGGTGAAGGTGGACTATGCGGGCCGGGAGATCTCCGACGCCTTCGTGGTGGGCTACGGACTCGACGCCGGGGAGCGGTACCGCAACCTCCCCTACATCGCCCGCCTGCCCTAGCCGTTCCGGCGCAGCTTCGGATCCCAGGCGTCGCGCAGCGTGTCGCCGAAGAGGTTGAAGGCGAGCACCGCCAGGCTGATGGCGAGCCCCGGGAAGATCGCCAGCCACGGCGCCTGCTCCATGAAGGCGCGGCCGGTGCTGCTCAGCATCAATCCCCAGGACGGCGTGGGCGGCTGCGTGCCCACCCCGAGGAAGGACAGCGTGGCCTCGATGAGGATGGCGTTGCCGAGCCAGATCGACGCGATGATCAGGATCGGCGCGGTGACGTTGGGCAGGATATGGCGCCCGAGGATGGCGAGGTGGCGGCAGCCCAGCGCCTGGGCGGCCTCGACGTAGCGGTTCTGCTTGGCGGAGAGCACGGCGCCGCGCACGATCCGTGAGTTGCCGGGCACGATCACGATGGCGATGGCGATCATGGCATTGGTGGTGTTCGGCGTCAGCACGGACACGATGGCGAGGGCGAGGATGAGGCCGGGGATGGCCTGGACCGCGTCCATGAGGCGCTGGAGGGCGAGGTCGATGCGCCCCTCGAAGTACCCGCAGGCCAGCCCGATGACCATGCCGGCCACGGTCCCGATTCCCACCGCAAGCAATCCCACCCAGAGCGAGATGCGGCTGCCATAGATGATCCGGCTGAGGACGTCGCGCCCGATGTCGTCGGTGCCGAACAGGTGCACGCGACTGGGCGCGGCGAGACGGATTTCGGGGTGGGTTTCCAGCGGATCGTAGGGCGCGAGCACGTCGGCGAAGACCGCGGTGAGGACCAGCAGCACAATGAGGGCCCCGGAGGCGGCGCCGAGGGGCTTCCGTCGCAGGATCGCCCAGAACGACGGCCGGTGGGTGACGGGGGCGGCGCTCACCTCCCCGATGGCGAGCGCGGGGGCGGCCACCGTGGTCACCGAAGCCGTGGAGCGGTCACCGTTCACGCGCCGCCCGCCTCACTGATACCGGATGCGCGGATCGAGCCACGCATAGGTCATGTCCACCAGGAGATTGAGAGCGACGAGGGTGCCCGCCACCAGCATGACATTGGTCTGCACCACCGGATAGTCGCGGTAGGCGATGGCCTCGACGGTGAGCCGTCCCATGCCGGGCAGCGCGAAGATCGTCTCCACCACCACTGCCCCCGCCAGGAGCACGCCGAGCTGGCCGCCGATCACCGTCACCACCGGGATGAGCGCGTTCTTGAGCGCATGCTTGTACACGACGATGCGGCCGGCCAGCCCCTTGGCCCAGGCGGTGCGAACATAGTCCTCCCGCAGGACCTCCAGCACCGTGGAGCGCGTCATGCGCATGGTGGCGGCGGCCAGGCGGAAGCCCAGCACCGCCGCGGGCAGGAGGAATTGCTGGAGATTGCGCCCCGGCGAGTCCCAGAAGCTCGTGTAGCCGATGGGCGGAATCCAGTGAAACCAGATGGCGGCGAAGGTGATCACCAGCGTCCCCAGCCAGAAGTCCGGCAACGAGAGCCCGGAAACCGCGACCATGCGCCCCGCGTAGTCCGACGCGGTGTCCTGCCGGGTGGCGGAGAGCACGCCGATGGGCACCGCGAGGGCGACCCCCAGCACCATGGCGAGGAGCGTCAGCTCGAGCGTGACGGGTATGGCCTTCTTCAGGCTCACCACGATGGGCTCGCCGGTGAACAGCGAGTCGCCGGGGGAGAGGCTCACCATCTGCCAGACCCAGACCAGATACTGCTGGTGGTACGGCAGGTCGAGGCGCAGATCCTTGCGGACCTTCGCCAGCTCCTTCTCGCCGATGTTCCCGGACTCCGCCATCAGCGCGGTGAGGGCGTCGCCGGGCATCACGCGCATCAGCCCGAACACGATCAGCGACGACAGCACGAGCACGGGAACGGCCAGCAGCGCCCGACGAAGCACGTACTTGTACATGGCGCCGCGCCCGTGCGTCCCCGGCCCTACTTGTCGAGCCAGACCCGGGCGTTCTGGGGCGAGCCGTAGCCGTCGGTGCGCCGGAGCGCCGGGGCTCCTCCATTGCGCATGTGCGGCTGATAGACCAGGAAGCCGTTGTCGTAGGGCATCCACAGCCGCGCGACCTGGTCGAACTCGCGGTCCACGATCTTCTTGGTGATCACCCGCTGCTCCTTCGGGTCGGGCGTTTGCCGGAGCTTGGTGGATAGCTCGTCGATCTGGGGATCATTGACGCGGAAGAAGTTCTTGGTGGACTTGGAGTGCATGTACTGGTAGGTCCGCTCGTCGATGCCGATCGCGTGGCCGGACTGGAACCCCCACGAGAGCCCGTCCCACTTCAGGTCGGCATAGCGCCCGTAGTAGGTCGTGTAGTCCATCTTCGTGATCTTCACGTCGATGTTGAGGTTCTTCTTGAGATCGGACTGCACGAGCTGGACCTGGGAAGACATCTGCGGGAAGTACTCGTAGTAGAACAGCGTGGTCGAGAATCCGTTGGGATGCCCGGCCTCGGCGAGGAGCTTCTTGGCTTCCGCCGGCTTGTACTGCCACCAGGGCCCGAACTGGGCCGCGGTGGGCGCCTTGTCCTGATAGTAGATGTAGGGAACTCCCCAGCCGAGGATGCCGTGGCCCTCGAACACGGTGTCCACCTGCTTCTGCCGGTCGATGGCCATGGCGATGGCTCGGCGGACCCGCACGTCGTTGAAGGGCGGCCGGTCCTGCGCCATCGCCACCCCGAACGGCGTCAGCGTGTTGTGGTAGGACTGCGCGACGAGGTTGGGATTGGTCTTGCGGAGCACCTCCACCTCGGAGGGGCTCGCCACGTGGATGAAGTCGGCCTGGCCGGTGCGGAACGCCGCGGTGCGGGTGGACGCGTCGGGCGTGGACAGGATGATGTACTCGTCCACGTACGGCCGGCCCTTGTCGAAGTAGTCCGGATTGCGCGCGAGCACCACGCGGACCTTGCGGGTATGCTCCTTCAGGATGAAGGGGCCGGTGCCGATCTGGCGCTTCTTGAGATCGCCGTCCTCCTCGAGCACCTCGCGCGAGAAGATCACCGCGATGGGCTCGGCCAGCGCCTGCGGCACGAACACGTTGGGCGTCTGCATGTGGAGGCGCACGGTGTACTTGTCCGGCGTCTCGATTCCCTCGATCTCCTTGAAGTTGAACGTCTGCACGCCTTCCTTGGCGTAGGCCTCGAAGCAGTACTTGATATCCGCCGAGGTCAGCTCGCGCCCGTTCAGCGGGGGCACGTTCTGCCACTTCACCCCCTGGCGCAGCTTGAAGGTCCAGACGCGGTAGTCGGGGCTCGCCGACCACGACTCCGCCAGATCGCCCTTGAGGCTCATGTCGGCGGGGCCGCTCGCCTCGTCGGCGAAGGCGTATCGCACCAGGCGATTGCTCGTGAGCCCGGCGAACTGGTACAGCCCCACCGACTGGGTCATCCGCGGATCGAGCATGGGCGGATCCCAGGGAGAGGCGCGCGTGAGAGTGCCGCCCCGCTTGGGGGTCTTGGTGCTCGCGGGAATCCACTCGGGATACGTCCCGGCCTGCGCGGCGGCACGGCCACGGGGAGCGCCCAGCGCGAGGGCGCCCACCCCCACCCCGCTCCAGCCGGCGCGGCGGAGGAACTGCCGGCGGCTCACCTGCTTCGCGTCGGCCTTCTGGCCTCGATCCTTGGTAGGCATCCTGGCTCTCCTTCCTGGTCCGGTCACGAAGGAAGATGCACTGGGTGAAATCACCACCGAGCGGACGGAGCGGACAGAATCGGCTTCAGGCCACAGGTCGCGGCGAAATTCCCATACGGGCGCTGGGTTGTCAAGCGGGCCGGTGCTCGTCGGCGGTGATGGCGTACTGACGCATCTTGGCGTGCAGGGTCTTGTAGTCGGTCTTGAGCAGGCGGGCCGCCGCGCTCTTGTTGCCTCGGCTCGCCCGCAAGGCTTCGCGGATGGCCTGCTGCTCCGCCTCGGCCGCGCCGAGCTCGGCCAGCTCGCGCAGCGAGAGCCCGCCACCGGATGAGCGCGGGGGCCCCGGCTCCGCGCGCCGCCCGCGGGGCCAGAGGTGATCGGGCTCCACCTCGTCCTCGCTGCGCACGACCGCGCGACGGATCACGTCGCGCAGCTCGCGCACATTGCCGGGCCAGGCGTGGGCGAGGAGGAGCTGCCAGGCGGCCTGGGAGATACCGCGCAGCGGCCGGCCCCGCTCCATGGCGGTTTCCTCGGCGAACCGGCGGGCCAGCACCATGATGTCCTCGCGACGCTCGCGCAGGGGCGGCACCATCACCCGCGTCTCTCCCAGCGTGGCCGCCAAATCGTGCCGGAGGCGCCCCGCGCGGACCTCGCTCTCGAGCGGGGCGCGCGCGGCCGCCATCACGCGAACAGTCACCGGATAGAAGCGGGTGCTGCCGAGCGGCTGGGCCTGCCCCTCTCGCAACGCGCGCAGCAACCGGGTCTGGGCCGGCCCCGCCAGAGCGGTCACCTCGTCCAGAAAAAGCGTGCCGCCGGCGCCGCGGGACAGCAATCCCTCGCGGCTTCCCTCGGTGCCGCGCGCCGCGCCCCGTTCCCACCCGAACAGCTCCGCCTCCGCCTGCGACTCCGGCGTAGCGCCGCAGTCCAGGGTCACGAAGGGGCGGCCGCGCCGCAGGCTCTCCTCGTGGATGACACGCGCCACCAGCTCCTTGCCCGTCCCCGGCTCCCCCTCGATGGTCAGGTGACCGGGCGCCTGGGCGGCGGCGAGGCTCTGGGCGATGAGCCGTGTCACCTCCGCGCTGGGACCCATGAGGCGGCGCAGCGAGCCCACCGGGCCCGTCTCGCGCTCGAGCTCCTCCACTCGCGCCACGAGGCGCCGCCGCTCCAGCGCGCGCTGCACGGTGAGGACGAGCTCGTCCTTGACGAAGGGCTTGGTCAGATAGTCGTAGGCGCCCAGGCGCATGGCTTCCACCGCCCGCGGAATCTCGACGTAGGCGGTGAGGATGATGACGCTGGCGTCGGGATCCACCGCCCGGATTTCCGCCAGCGCCTCCATGCCGCTCATCCGGGGCATGGCGAGGTCGAGGAGCACCGCGGAGGGCCGCTCCCGGCGATACGCCTCGGCGGCGTCGGCGCCGTCCTCGACGCTGACCACCCGCCACCCCTCCAGGCCGAAGATGTCCACGAGGAGCGAGCGCATCTCCGGCTCGTCGTCCACCACGAGGAGAGTGGTCCCGCGCGTATCCGGCATGGTCCAAGCGTACCGCGGCGGGGACGGGTGCGCGACCCCGTCCCCGCCCTGAGGGCGTCAGGCCTTTTGCTGTATGGCGCGGAGGACGCGGTCGGCCTGGAGCGGCACCTGCCGGACCCGCGCGCCGGTGGCGGCGAAGATGGCATTGGAGAGCGCGGGCGCGATGGTGGTCGCGCCGGGCTCGCCCACGCCGGTGGGATACTCGGTGCTCTGGACGACGTGCACCTCGACCACCTCGGGCACGTCGCTCATGCGGATCACCTGATAGGTATCGAAGTTCTTCTGCTCGAGCGTGCCCTTGGCGACGGTGCCCTTCTCGATGAGCGCGCTGGAGAGCCCGAAGAGGAGCGAGCCCTCCACCTGGGAGCGGACGCCGTCGGGATTGACGACGATGCCGCAGTCCACCGCGCAGATGATCTTCTCCACCTTGACCTTCCCGGTGGCGGGATCCACCCGCGCCTGGATGGCGGTGGCGGTCCAGGTCGGCGTCTTCTTCTCCTGCGCGGACACGCAGGCGATGCCGCGGCCCACATTGGCCGGCAGCGGCGTGCCCCAGCCGGACCGGTCCGCCACGATGCGCAGCACGTTGGCGAGCCGCGGCGCGCCGCCGAGCAAGTCGAGGCGGTACTTCACCGGGTCGACCTTGGCGAGATTGGCAAGCTCGTCCATCATGATCTCGACTGCGAAGAAGGTGTAGTTCGGCGCCACCGCGCGCACATAGCCGACCGAGATGCCGGTCTCCGCCCGCACCCCGCGCACGACCTGACTGGGGATGTCGTAGACGTGGTCGGCCCCGTTGAGCGCGAAGTCGTCGAGGCCTTGCTTGTTGAGGAAGTCCGGCCCCCAGCGTCCGCCGGGGTGCCCGGAGACGATGGTGGCGTCCCAGGAGATCACCTTGCCGGCCGAGTCCACCCCGGCCTTGACGACCTGATAGGTCGCGGAGCGATACACGTCACGCTGGAGATCCTCCTCGCGTGACCGGATGAGCTTGACGGGCCGGCCCGCCTCGCGGGCGATGAGGGCCGCTTCGACCATGATGTCGGGCTCGAGCCGCCGCCCGAATCCGCCGCCCAGATAGTGCTGGTGGATGCGGACATTGGCGGGCGGCACCTTGAGCGTGGCCGCGAGCAGCCCCACCGCCATGGTCTGGAACTGGCTGCCGGTATAGAGATCGTAGACGCCGTCCTTCACCGAGGCCAGGCAGTTCATCGGTTCCATCTGCATGTGGGCGACGTAGTCTGTCATGAACGTCGCCTGGTGCGTGCGCGCGGGCGCGGGCGCGCCCGGGGTCCCGGACTTGTGCCACTCGATCCCGGCGCCCGGATCGGTCGCCTTTCGGGCGTAGTCGGCAAAGATGGTCTCGGAGGATACGTTGGCGTTCGGGCCCAGGTCCCAGGTGATCTTGAGCGCGTCGCGCGCCTTCACCGCCGCCGAGTACGACGTCGCCACCACCGCCACCATGTCCGGCAGCCTCACCGTCTTCAGATAGCCGGGCACCTTCTTGCTGGCGCTGTCGTCCACCGCGGTGGGCTTGCCGCCCTCCCGGGTGGGAGGGTAGGCGATCTTGGCGTACGCCATGCCGGGCAGGAAGGTGTCGATCCCGAACTTCGCCCGTCCGTTCGTCTTCTCGGGAATGTCGAGCCGCTGGATCCACTGCCCGATCACCTTGTACTCGGCGGGCTTCTTGAGCGTGATCTTCTTGAGGTCGTCCTCGGAGAAGGTCCGGGTGATGGGCGCCTTCGCCACGATCTCGCCGTAGGTCAGGACCCGGCCGGTGGGGAGGTGACGGACCGCGCTTCGCGCGGCCGCGCACTCGCTCGCGGGCACCTTCCACGAGGTGGCGGCGGCGTCGATGAGCGCCATCCGGGCGGCGGCGGCCCCGCGCGAGAGGCTGTCGAACGTCCAGTTGATGCTCCAGCTCCCGCCGGTGAGCATGAGGCCATACTTGGGGTCCGCGACCGGGTAGTCGATCCGCATGTCCTTCCAGTCGGTCTCCAGCTCCTCGGCGACCACCTGGGCGAGCGCGGTGCCCACTCCCTGCCCCATCTCCGCCTTCAGCACGTGAACGGTGACGAGCCCGTCCGGCATGATGGTGATGAACGCGTTGGGCTCGTACTTCGCGGCCGCCTCCACGACGCCGCCTCGCCCGGCGGGGATGGTGAAGTAGACGGCGAGCCCGACGCCGGCGGCGGCGCCGCTCTTGAGGAAGTCCCGGCGATCCAGCTGGGTGGTCATGGCTAGGCCCCTCCCTTCGCCGCGCGCTTGATCGCGCGCTTGATGCGGAGATAGGTCGCGCAGCGGCAGATATTGCCCGACATGTGCGTCACGATCTCCTCATCGCTGGGATTGGGATTCTTGGCCAGAAGCCCGGCCGCCTGCATGATCTGCCCGGACTGGCAGTAGCCGCACTGGGGCACCTGCTCGGCGATCCAGGCCACCTGGAGCGGGTGCTGGCCCTGGGGGTGCAGCCCCTCGATGGTCGTGATCTTCTTCCCCGCCGCGACGGAGATCGGGATCTGACAGGAGCGCACCGGGCTGCCGTCGAGATGCACGGTGCACGCGCCGCACTGCGCCACCCCGCAGCCGAACTTGGTCCCGGTGAGCTGCAGATGCTCGCGAATCACCCAGAGAAGCGGAGTGTCGCCGGGAACATTGACGGTATAGGGTTTGCCGTTGACAGTCAGCGTGGCCATATGCCCTCCCTGCTGCGGTGGAGTGAGGGACGACCGACCCGGGGTGAATGGCTGCGGCGATGCTAGGCGCGGTCGCGGACGCTGTCAAGGGCGCTCACCGCTTCTGGTACTCCGGGCGCCAGCGGAGCAGCCGCGCCTCCACCTGGCGGATGCCGAGCGCCATCACGATGCCGATGAGCCCCAGCGCCACCAGGGCCACCATCATGTCGGCGGCGTTCAGCGTGCCCAGGCTCTGGATGATCAGGTATCCCAGCCCCCCGCCGGACTCGCCCCCGATGAATTCGCCCACCACCACGCCGATCAGCGCGAAGGAGATCGACGGCGTCAGCGAGGCGAAGGTCCAGGCCAGCGCGGAGGGCACGATGACCGACCACATGACCTGCCGCTCATTCGCGCCGAGGAAGCGGGCGGAGTGGATGAGGTCGGCGTCCACGCTCCGCGCCCCCTGGAACGTGTTGAAGAAGACGATGAAGAACACGATGCTCCAGGCCAGCACCACCTTGGCGAGCAGGCCGAAGCCGAAGATCATGGTGATCAGCGGCACCAGCGCGATGCGCGGCAGCGAGTTGAACGCCACGATGAAGGGCGAGCAGACGCGGGCCAGGCGCTCGCTCCGTCCCAGCACCAGTCCCGCCACGAACCCGGTGGTGACTCCCACCAGAAAGCCCCAGAGGGTGGACTGCACCGTGGACCACGCCATGGCCCAGATGCTCAGCCGCACCGACGGCCCCGCGAGATGCACGAAGCGCTCGACGATCTTCGACGGCCGGCTGATGAAGAAGGGGTCGATCCAGTAGAGCCCGGGCGTCCGGGAAATGGCCTTGATCCCGGTGAGGTATTCCCACGCCCCGACGATCGCGACCAGGATCGCGAGCTGCCAGGCGAGGATCCTCCAGCGATCGGCGGTCATGCCTTGCCCTCGCTCCGCTCGGACCCCATCATGTATCCGCTCGCCTCGCCTTCGGCTGCGGCTCGCCAAACCACTACCGGCTCGCCTTCGGCTGCACCTCGCCAAGCTCGAACTCCTCGCCCAGGGCGTGCCAGATCTCGCTGTACTCGCGGGAGTACTCCTCGGTTTCGCGGATGCGGATCACGTCACGGGGTCGCGAAAGCTTCACGTCGTAGACGAGCTTGATGCGCCCCGGGCGGCGCGTCATCACCACGATGCGGTCGGCCAGGGTGATGGCCTCGGAGAGGTCGTGAGTGACGAACACCACCGTCTGGCGCTTGCGCTCCCAGAGGGTGAGGAGCTCCGCGTGCAGCGTGAGCTTGGTATGGGTGTCGAGGGCGCCGAAGGGCTCGTCCATGAGAATGATCTCGGGGTCCGCCACGAGCGAGCGCATGAGCGCGACCCGCTGGCGCATGCCCCCCGAGAGGGTGGCGGGAAAGGCCTCCTCGAAGCCCTGGAGCCCGGCGAGGGCGATCGCCTCCTTGACCCGGGCCGCGCGCTCGGCGGCGGGAACGCCCCGGTACTCCAGCCCCAGCGCGATATTCCGCTCGACGGTGCGCCAGGGAAAGACGGTGTCCTTCTGGAAGACGTAGCCGACCTGGCGCGGGGCCCGTCCCGCGACCGGCGCGCCGTCCACCAGGATGCGACCGCCGCTGGGCGTCACCAGGGCGCCGATCATGTTGAGGATGGTGGACTTGCCGCAGCCCGAGGGCCCGACGATGGCCACGAACTCCTGATCGGCCACGTCGAACGACACGCCGGCCACCGCCGGGACCTCGCGCGCGCCCTCGCTGAAGGTCTTGGCGAGGTCCTGGACGGCGATGCGGACGCGCGGGGCCGCCACCGCGCTAGGACTTGAACTTGGCCTGCGCCTTCCGCACGAAGCGCATGTCCACGGCCTGGGCGTAGGGGATGGGCTTGTCGAGCGCGGTGGGGATCCAGACCTTCTCGCCGCGCGCGTAGTCCGCCTCCTCGACCAGGAAGTCCCAGTCGAAGATGGTGCGGTAGTAGCGCACGGACTCCAGCACCACCTCGCGCCCGAAGGCGTCCATGTAGGGCTTGTGCAGGAGCTCCACGACCTCGTCGTCCTTGGCGCGCCGGATCCACTGCTGCGCCCGGTAGCAGGCATTGACATAGGCCTGGACGAGATCCGGCGACCGGTCGACGGTCTCCTTCAGGCAATAGCCGACCGTCACCGGGATGGGGCCGCCGAATACGCGGTTCCACGCTTTCTCGTCCTGGATATCGTAGATGGGCCGTCCGAAGCCCTCGCTCACCGCCGCCGACTGCCACTCCGGCACCGCCATGATGGCGTCGAACTTTCCCGCCTTGAGCCCGCCCAGCATGGTGGTGGACGCGCCCCCGCCCACCCACTCCACGTGGTCGTTCACGGCCTTGCCGTCGGGGGCCTTGACGCTCTTGCACACGAAGACGCCGTACACGTGGGTGCCGGACCCGATGGCGGTCGCCGCCAGCACCGCCTTGCGGCCCACGAGCTTCTCGTCGCCGAGCGCCTCCACGGTCTTCACGCCGCGGTCGAAGAGCTCCTTGCGGACCACGACATTGGCGTAGGAGCAGCGGGTATCGGTGGCGAAGAGGATCACAGCGTCGCGGCCCTTCTCGGTGGTCTTGAGCGGGTGATTCGAGTCGCCGAGGCCGAACTGGGCCTGGCCCGCCGCCACCGCCTGCACCACCTTGGCGCCGCCCCCGGGGACGATGAAGTCCGGGCTCTTGATACCCTCCTCCTCGAAGAATTTCTTCTGGACCGCCACGAGATGCTGGCCATAGACGATGGTGGAGACGCTGTGGGAAGCGGTGATGGACTTGAGCGCCCCCTGGGCATGAGCGGCCCGGGGACTGCCGGCCAGGACGGAGCCGCCGGTCAGCCCGGCCCCGACCAGACCCCTGGCCCCCGCCAGGCCCCCGGTCCCCGCCAGGGCTAATGTCCTCATGAAGCCTCGCCGCGTCCACCGTCGATCGTCCGGCCGCTCTGCCATGAAAGTCCTCCGGTTACGGGATGGGATGGGGGTCCGGGCGCACTGTACACCCGGAACACGTTGACAGGAAAGATGTTTTTCGATACAGTCCAGCGATGGGAGCCTGCTGTGCCCCCCTGACTTCCCACCTCCAGAGGCGCTCATGATTCGCAGCATGACGGGGTACGGCCGGGCCGAGGTGTCCGGGCCCCGGATATCGGCGGCGGTGGAGTGCCGCTCCGTCAATCATCGCCACCTGGACATTTCCCTCAAGCTCCCGCGGGCGCTGGCGGTCTATGAGCCCGATGCCCGGCGGCTGATCCAGGCGGCCGTGCAGCGTGGCCGCGTGGACGTGTCCGCCACGCTCACGCCGGCGGGCGGAGGGAGCGGCACCACGCTGTCGGTCAATGCCGCGCAGGCTCGCGAGTACGCGACGGCCGCGCGGGCGGTCGCGGACGAGCTGCGGTTGACGGCGACGCTTCGCGTCGAGTGGCTGCTCGCGCAGCCGGGGGTGCTCACGCGCGACACCGAGCCCGCCGTCGCGCCCGAGGAAGGCTGGGCCCTCGTCGCGCAGGCGCTGGAAGCGGCGCTGGCCGATCTCGTGGCGCGCCGCGAGGCGGAGGGCAAGGCGCTCGCCCAGGAGCTGGGCGCCCTGCACGAGACGCTGGAGGCGCAGATGGCGCTGGTGGCCGCCCGCGTCCCCGTCGCCCAGACGCGGCGGATGACCCGGCTCCGCGAGCGGATCCAGGCGCTCCTGGGCGAGATCCCCGTGGACGAGGGCCGCCTCGCCACCGAGGTCGCCGCGCTGGCGGAGCGGGCCGACATCACCGAGGAGCTGGCGCGGCTGCGCGTGCATCTGGGCGACCTCCGCGCGCGCATCGACGAGGGCGGTCAGGTGGGACGCCCGCTGGACTTCCTCATCCAGGAGATCAATCGCGAGGTGAATACGGTGGGATCCAAGGCCGACGACCTCGAGATCTCGCAGGCGGTGATCGCCGCCAAGGCCACGCTGGAAAAGATCCGCGAGCAAGTGCAGAACATCGAGTGATGGAGCTCATCAAGCGGCGCGGCACGCTGGTGGTGGTCTCGGCGCCGTCGGGCGCGGGCAAGACCACGCTCTGCCACGAGGTGCGCTCCCTGGTGCCCGATCTCTACTACTCGGTGTCGTGCACCACCCGCGCCCCCCGCAACGGCGAGGTGAACGGCACCGACTTCCACTTCGTCGACGCGGGCGATTTCATCGCCATGCGCGACCGCAACGAGTTCGCGGAGTGGGCGCAGGTGCACGGGCACTACTACGGCACGCCCGCCCGCGCCCTGGAGGGCGCGCTCGCCCGCGGGCTGGATATCCTGCTCGACATCGACACCAGCGGCGCCCGGCAGCTTCGCGCCCGCTACCCGGAGGCGGTGTCGGTATTCATCATGGCTCCCTCCCTGGCCGAGCTGGACGCGCGCCTGCGCGAGCGGAAGAGCGACGCGGCGGGTGAGATCGCCCGGCGCATGAGCCGGGCGCGCGAGGAGATCGCGGCCTGGCGCGAGTACGATTATCTGATCATCAACCGTGACGTGAAAGAGGCAGTGGATCAGCTCGCCACCATCATCCAGGCCGAGCGCTGCCGCACGAGCCGTCTCACCATTCGATTCCCCGACGTGGAGGTTCCCGACTGATGACGTTCCCTTCGCTGGAGCGCTCGCTCGACAAGGTATCCAATCGCTATCTGCTCGTCGTGCTCGCCGCCAAGCGGGCGCGGCAGCTCAACCGCGGCGCGCAGGCGCAGATCGAGTCCAAGCACAAGAAGCCCACCAGCGTGTCGCTGGAGGAGATCGCCGACGCCAAGGTCGGCTATCGCCTCAAGGACGAGGACGCTCCCAAGGACTGAGGCCATGGCGCTCGGCGGACGGGAGCTGATCCTCGGGGTCACGGGCAGCATCGCCGCCTACAAGGCGGTGTACCTGCTCCGTGAGCTCGTCCGCCTGGGCGCCCGCGTCACCGTGGTCCGCACCGCCCACGCCGAGCGCTTCGTGGGCGATCTCACCTGGCGCACGCTGTCCGGGCGGCCGGTGCTCGCCGACCTGTTCGATCCCCAGAGCGGCGAGGCGGTGGAGCACGTGGCCATCGCCGAGCGCGCCGACG
Source organism: Candidatus Nitrosocosmicus sp. (assembly GCA_035654455.1). Taxonomy (GTDB): domain Bacteria; phylum Methylomirabilota; class Methylomirabilia; order Rokubacteriales; family CSP1-6; genus DASRWT01. The sequence continues at coordinate 85,934 of DASRWT010000086.1, forward strand.
CGGTGGTGGTGGCGCCGGCCACCGCCAATCTCCTCGCCAAGGCGGCCCACGGCCTCGCCGACGATTTCCTGACCACGGTGCTGCTCGCCGCCCGGGGGCCGGTGCTGATGGTGCCGGCGATGGACGGCGGCATGTGGGACCACGCGGCGGTGTCCGCCAACGTGGCAACTTTACGTGAGAGGGGCGTCGTTGTTCTGGAGCCGGACGCGGGCGCGCTGGCCTCCGGGCTCAGCGGCAAGGGGCGCCTTCCCGAGGTGGATGCCATCGTGGAGGCGCTGGAGCGCCTCCTCACCCCCGCGCGCGACCTCGAGGGGGAGCGATTCCTGGTGACGTCGGGTCCCACGCGCGAGCCCATCGATCCGGTGCGCTATCTCTCCAATCGCTCGTCGGGGAAGATGGGCCACGCCATCACCACCGCCGCGCTCCGCCGGGGCGCCGCGGTGACCCTGATCTCGGGGCCCACCGCGCTCACGCCCCCGCCCGGCGCCACCTTCGTCCCCGTGCAGACCGCCGAGGAGATGCGCGAGGCCGCGCTCCAGCACCTCGGGTCGGCCACGGTGGTGATCAAGGCCGCCGCGGTGGCGGACTATCGCGTCGCGAGCCCCGCCGGCCAGAAGATCAAGTCCAAGAAGGACGAGGGGCTCACGCTGGATCTGGTGCCCAACCCCGACATCCTTCGCGAGCTGGCGGCGCGAAAGGGGCGGACCTTCCTTGTGGGCTTTGCCGCCGAGACCAATGACCTGCGGCGGAACGCGCAGACCAAGCTGGCCGCCAAGGGCATCGACCTCCTGGTGGCCAACGACGTCAGCCGCAAGGGCATCGGCTTCGAGGCGGACGACAACCAGGTGGTGCTCCTCGATCGCTGGGGCGGCGAGATCGAGCTGCCGATGATGTCCAAGATCGCCGTCGCCGACGCCATCCTCGATCGCGTGCTCGCCCTTCGTGCCGGCGCGGTCGCCCCTCACCCCAGCCCGCGCTCCTGAGGGGGAAGGGCCGGCGTTGCACGACCGGGAAGAGCTCGCCGATGCGCTGCGCGACCTTGCGGGCGCGCTTCGCCACCACCGCGACCTCGGCGTCACCGAGGTTCCCCTGAGCGCCGCCGCCGCCGCGGCTCCGCCGCCGATCGACGCCGCGAAGGCGCTCGCCGCTCAGGAAGCCGCGCTGCAGGGGTGCACCCTCTGCAAGCTCTGCCGGAGCCGGACCAATATCGCCTTCGGCTCGGGCAATCCCCGCGCCGGGCTCCTGGTGGTGGGCGAGGGGCCGGGCGAGGAGGAGGACAGGCAGGGGAAGCCCTTCGTGGGCCGCGCCGGCCAGCTCCTCACCAAGATGCTCGAGTCGGTGGGCTTCGACCGAGAGCGCGACGCGTACATCGCCAATGTGGTGAAGTGTCGGCCGGAGCGGAACCGCAATCCGGAGCCGGATGAGGTGGCGGCCTGCAATCCCTTCCTCATGGCGCAGCTCGACACCGTGCGACCGGGCGTGATCCTGGCGCTGGGCAACTTCGCCGCCCAGACGCTCCTCGGCACCCGGGAGGGCATCACAAAGCTGCGGGGCCGCGCCTACGAGTACCGGTCCAGCATCCTCGTGCCCACCTTCCACCCCGCGTTCCTGCTCCGAAATCCCGGCCCGGAGTACCGGCGCATGGCCTGGGACGACCTCAAGCTCGCGAAGCGCGAGTTCGACCGCCTGGCCGCCCTCAAGCGCTAGCCGCTTGCTCGTCGCCGACCTCCTCTTCGATCTCCCGCTGCGCCACCCGCTGTCCTACACCGTGCCCGATGGGCTCCGGGTGGCGCCGGGCCAGCGCGTCACCGCGCCCGTGCAGGGGAGGGCTCGCGTGGGACTGGTGGTCACGCTCCGTGACGCCGACGCGTCCGGGCTCTCGGCCATCGCGTCCGCGCTCGAGCCCGTGCCGGTGCTCTCGCCGGCGATGCTGGAGCTCGGCGTCTGGGCCGCCGCGGAAAGCCTCTCCGCCGCCGGCTCGACGCTGGCCGCGCTGCTGCCCCCCGCTCCGCGCCGCGGGACGGCGGAGAGCCTGGCCCCGCCGCCGATGCCGGCGCGGTCTGCCGCGCCCGCGCCGCCCGAGCTGTGGACCGACGTGGCGCGCGACCTCAGGCTCGCCGAGCTGGCGGCGCGGGCGGAGGGGTCGGTGCTGGTGATCGCGCCTGATATCGAGTCCGCCGCCGCCTGGGCCGAGCGCCTCGACGGCGCCCGCCTCGACAGCGGCGCCCCCGATGCCGGGCGCCGCGCGGCCTGGTTCGGCGCCGGGCGCGGCCGATCGCGCGTGGTGGTGGGCACGCGCTCGGCCCTGCTCGTCCCCCTGCCGCCGCCCGCCACCCTGGCGCTGCTCGACGAGGCCGACAGCGCGCACAAACCCCCGGGCGCCCCGCGGCTACACTCGCGCGAGCTCCTCGTGGAGCGGGCCCGGCGCGAAGGCAGCCGGCTCATCCTCCTCGCCGGCGCGCCGGCCGTCGAGACCTGGCACCACGCGGAGTTGGGAACATTTCGATTCGACACCCCCGCGGGGGGAAAGGCGGCCGGGCCTTCCGCCTGGCCGGAGATCATTGCCGCCGACACGCGCGGCATTCTCCGCAACCATCCCCTCACCCTGCCCCTCACGCGAGCCATCGAGGACGCCGGGCGCCTCGGCCGTCGCGTGGCGCTGGTGGTCTCGCGCGGCGCCGCCGCGCTGGGCTGCGACGAGTGCGGCGAGGTCCTGCGCTGTCCCGATTGCGGTGTCCCCCTCGGGCTCGCGCGCGCGGGCCTGCCGCTCGCCTGCCGCATCTGCGGCCGCCAGGAGCCAGCGCCGGGCGCCTGCCCCCGCTGCGGCGGCCACCGGCTCTCGCCCTTCGGCTGGAGCCCGGAGCGTGTGGAGGCGTCGGTGCGCAAGCGCTTCCCGAAGCTGACAGTGGCCCGCGCGGGGCCGCGCGCCGGCGGGGCGCAGGTGGTGATCGGCGGGGCCGGCGTGCTGCGCGGTCTGGCGCCCGGCAGCCTCAGCGCGGTGGGCTTCGTGGCGCTGGACGGGCTCCTGCGCATCCCCGACTTCCGGGCGGGCGAGCGCGCCTTCCAGTCCCTCTGGGCCGCGGCGGAAGCGGTGGGCGGCGGCGGGCGCGTGATCGTTCAGACCCTGCATCCTGAGCACTACGCGATCCAGGCGGTGCGTCAGCTCGAGCGGCGGCTGTTCTACGAGCCGGAGCTGCAGTTCCGCGCCGAGCTGGGCTATCCGCCCTATCGCCGGCTCTGCCTGCTCGACGTGCGGGGGAAGACGGAGGAGGGCGCTCGAGCCCTGATCGCGGAATGCACGGCGGCGCTGCGCGGCATTCCGGGCATCCGCGTCTATGCCCCCACTCCCCGGGGCACGCCGGCGGCGCGGCGGCCCTGGTGGCGCATCCTGGTCAAGGGCCCCGCCGACCTGCCGCGTCTTCTCGAAGGGCCCCTGCGCTCCCTCCTCGAGCGCCGCCGCCGCTCCCCCGGTGTGGTAAACATAGAGATAGATCCAATCTCCCTATAAGAGACCCAATTCACTATGAAGGTCGTCCCTTGGGACGACCGTGGATCAAATCCCTTGGGACGACCGTAGATCAATAAAGACCTTATGAATAAGACGAAAAACGGATGAGAGCACAGAATCCAGGAGTGCGGAACCCATGGCAGTCCTGAACGTCAGGCGCTACGGTGATCCCATCCTCCGGCAGAAGGCCCAGCCGGTGGAAGCCATCACGCCCGAGATCCGCAAGACCCTGACCGACATGCTCGAGACCATGTACTACCAGGTGGGGATCGGGCTCGCCGCTCCCCAGGTGGGAGTCAGCCTCCGCATCATCCTGGTCGACGACGGCCCGCGCGGACCGCGCGCGCTCCTCAATCCCGCCATCGTCGATCAGCGGGGCTCCGTGCGCGGCGAGGAAGGGTGCCTGTCGATTCCCGGCTTCTTCGGCGAGGTCGAGCGCAGCGAGTGGGTGCGGGTGGAGGCCATGGACGCCGAGGGGCGCCCGCTGAGCTTCGAGGCCAAGGGCCTGCAGGCCCGCGTGATCCAGCACGAACTGGACCATCTCGACGGGGTGCTCTTCATCGACCGCCTGCCCCCGGTGACCCGGGACCGGATGAAGAAGAAGATCCAGAAGGACGGCCTGCCCGAGGACGCGCCGCACCACGCCTTCGCGCTCTAGCGGACGTGCGCCGTTGCGGGTCCTCTTCTACGGGACGCCGTCCTTCGCCTTGCCCACCCTCGAGGCGCTGCTCGGCGCTCACCACGTCGTCGCCGTCGTCACCCAGCCCGACAAGCCCGCCGGCCGCGGACAGCGTGTCGCCGCTCCGCCGGTCAAGGAGCGCGCTCTGGCGGCCGGAGTGCCGGTCCTGCAGCCTCCGCGTCTCCGGGACGCGGGCTGGCCCGAGCGGCTCCGGGAGCTCGGCGCCGAGATCGCGGTGGTGGTGGCCTTCGGCCAGATCCTGCCCAAGGCCGTGCTCGACGCGCCGGCGCGCGGCTCCATCAATATCCACGCCTCGCTGCTGCCGCGCTATCGGGGCGCCGCTCCGATTGCCTGGGCGATCATCCGCGGGGAGACGGAGACCGGGATCACCACGTTCCAGATGGATCCGGGCATGGACACCGGCGCCATGCTGCTGCGGGAGAGCACGCGCATCCTCCCCGGCGAGACGGCGGGCGAGCTGGCGGCGCGGCTCGCCCCTCTCGGCGCGGCGGTGATCCTTCGCACGCTGGCGGAGCTGGACGTGCTCACCCCCACGCCCCAGGACCATCGACAGGCCACGCTGGCCCCGCGGCTCAAGAAGGAGGACGGCTGGCTGCGGCTCGGCGAACCGGCGAAGGCGCTCGTCGATCGCATCCGCGGGTGCAACCCCTGGCCCGGCGCCGCGCTGGCCGCCGCCACGCACCGCCTGTTGATCTGGCGAGCCGTCGTGGTGCCGCACGCGACCACGGCGGCGCTCGGGACGCTCGTGAAGACGGGTCCCGGGGCCATGGCGGTGGCCACCGGCGAGGGCCTGCTCCTTCCGCTCGAGGTGCAGCCCGAGAACCGCAAGGCCATGCCCTGGGAAGATTTCCTTCGCGGCGCCCGGCTCGGACCGGGTGATCGGCTGACCGAGATCACCTCGTGAGCCCGGTGCTTCGCGCCGGGCCCGTGGCGCAGGCGCGCTACGAAGCGCTGCGCATTCTCGTCCGGGTGGAGACCGACCGCGCCTTCGCCGACATCACCCTCGAGCACGCGCTGGACCGTGCGGCGCTGGAGGCTCGGGACGCGGCCCTCTGCACCGAGATCGTGTACGGGACACTGAGGTGGCAGCGCCATCTCGACTGGCGGCTCGCCGCTCATCTGCACCGGCCCATGGCGCGACTCGATCCGTGGGTGCGCGCGCTCCTGCGTCTCACCGCCTATCAGGTCCTCTTCCTCGACCGCGTGCCCCGCTGGGCCGCGGTGGACGAGGCGGTGAGCCTGGCCAAGCTCAAGTCGCGCACGCCGGGCCCCGCGGAGTTCGTCAATGCCGTGCTGCGGGCCCTGACTCGGTCGCCCGGGCCACCGCCGCTTCCGTCCGCGCCGGTCGAGGCCGCCGGCATCCGGTGGTCATTCCCCGACTGGATCGCCGACCGGTGGATCACCCGGTACGGGCGAGCCGACGCGGAGGCGCTGATGGCGGCGCTCAACGAGCGCCCGCCGCTCACCCTTCGCGCCAACCGGCTCCGCATCACCCGCGAGGCGCTCGCGGTTCGCCTTCGCGAGGAGGACCTGGCCGAAAGCCGGCTCACCGCGCTGGCGCCCGATGGGCTCGTGCTCGAGAAGGGCGCGGTGTCCCGCCTGGCCGCCTTCACCGAGGGCTGGTGCACGGTGCAGGACGAGGCCTCCATGCTGGTGGCCCTGTTGCTGGACCCGCAGCCGGGCGACGTGGTGGCAGATGCGTGCGCCGCGCCCGGCACCAAGACCACCCAGCTCGCCGAGCTCATGGGGAATCGGGGCCGCATCGTCGCCATCGATGCCTCGGCCGGGCGCCTCAAGCTGCTCGACCGCGCCGCCGCGCGGCTGGGCGTCAGCATCGTGGAGAGCCATGCCGGTGGCGTCGCCGCGCTCGCGCCCCGGTGGAGCGGGCGCTGTGACCGGGTGCTGGTGGACGCCCCCTGCTCCAACCTGGGTGTGCTCCGCCGGAACCCGGAGGTGAAGTGGCGGCGCACCGAGGATGATCTGCGCCGGCTCCAGCAGAAGCAGCGCACCATCCTCGGCGCCGCCGCCGCGATGGCCAAGCCGGGCGGCGTTCTGGTCTACGCCACCTGCTCGCCGGAGCCCGAGGAGAACGAGGACGTGGTGCTGCCGTTCCTGGCCGCGCATCCCGACTGGGTGATCGAGGCGCCGGCCGGCTTTCTGGTGCCGCCCGACGAGGGGGGAATGATCCGGCTCTTCCCGCACCGGCACGGCACCGATGCCTTCACCGCGGTGCGCCTGCGCCGGCGGGGACGCCGATGAGCGAGTCGGCGCGCGCGCGCCGGCGCTGGCTCGGCCCGCTCGGCTGGATGACCGGCGTGGCGTCGGTGGTTCTCGGCGCGGCCGGCGTGGGCGCCGTGCTCTGCCTCTGGTACCCGGCGCTGCTGACCACGCCCGCCCTGCGCGAGGTCTACGACATGCGGCTGATCCGCGGCGTGATCAAGGCGGGTCTCGTCGCCGCCTTCGTGCTCGGCGCGGCCAGCCTGCTCCTGAAGCGCCGCAAGGCGCTCGGCCTCACCGGCATCGGGCTCGCCGCGCTGGCCACGCTCATGGGCGGTTCCGCGGTCGAGGTCGCCACGCCGGTGCGGCGGTCCGACTACCTGGGGCTGGACTGGTTCCTCATCAACCTGCTCATCCTCGCCACCGTCTTCGTCCCGCTCGAGTCGGTGTTCGCGCGGCTGCCCGCGCAGCGCGTCTTTCGCCGTGGGTGGACCACCGACCTCGCGCACTTCGCGGTGAGCCATCTCATGGTGCAGGCCAGCGTGCTGCTCACCCTCGCCCCCGCGGCGGTGTTCTTCCGCTGGGCGGTGAGCCCCGCCATCCAGAACGCGGTGGCCGCCCAGCCGATCGCCCTGCAATTCGTGGAGATCCTGCTCATCGCCGATCTCACGCAGTACGGGATGCACCGGCTCTTCCACCGCGTGCCCTGGCTCTGGCGCTTCCATCAGGTGCACCACTCGAGCCGCGACATGGACTGGCTGGCCGCCTCGCGCCTGCATCTGGTCGACATCGCCGTCACCCGGGCGGTGGGCTTCGTCCCCGTCTACGTGCTGGGCTTCGCGCCGGGGCCGACCTATGCGTACCTCGTCTTCGTGTCCTTCCAGGCCATCCTCATTCACGCCAACGTGTCCTTCGCCTTCGGGCCATTGCGCTGGCTGCTGGCCACGCCCCAGTTCCATCACTGGCATCACGCCGCGGAGTCGGAGGCGGTGGACAAGAACTTCGCGGTGCACCTGCCCGTGATCGACTGGGTGTTCGGGACCTTCTACTTGCCGGGGCGGCGCTGGCCCGCGCGCTACGGTCTCGAGGGCGATCCCGTGCCCGAGGGCTACGGCCGGCAGCTCGTCTATCCGTTCCTCCGCGGGGGCGGGCCGTTCCTCCGCGGGGGCGGGCCGTTCCTCCGCAGGCGCTGAGCTTCGCGCCATCGCGGCGCGGTGACCGACATCGGCAGCCCCAGAGCGCAGAGCCCCCGCTCGGCAGCCGGGAAGAAACCGATCTGGTCGAGAACGGGATTCAGCCAGCCGGTGGCCACGCAGTATGCCTCGGCCTGAGTCCGGTGATGTCCCGCGTGATGCGCCGGACGGAGCACCAGGCCCGCGCGCTGAAGCCGCAACACCGCCCGCGGTGGCGCCGGCAGGTGGGCCCACTTGTGGAACTGGTTGGTGATGACCGCGCCCACCGCAAAGCTCAGGAGGGCGGCGTGCGCCGCCAGTGAGAGCGGCGCGCCGGTGGCCGGCGGCGCCAGGAAGGCCACCGCGCCGAGCAGCGGGGCGACGGCGAGGCAGCTGTTGCCCGCGATCTCGGCCAGCCCGTGCCTCGTCATCGCCAGCGCGTCCCGATGGTGCTCGCGAAAGGGCTCGATCAGCATCCGCCCGATGAGCGGCGTGGTCTCCTCGAAGAACGTGTCGCAGAACCAGTGCACGATACCCGAGAAGAAGTCGGCGGCGAGATAGCCGAGCGCCACGCCCACCACGACCCACCCCCAGCGGGACGACGCCGATTCCGTGGCGGCAAGACGGAGGGCGAGGGTCATCCAGAGCGCGGAAGCCGCCGCCATGGCCGCCCATTCGATCGGGGCCAGCCAGCCTGGTCGCTCGGCCGTCACGGCCGCCGCGCCCGGATCGCCAGAGGTCGGAGGCATGGACATGGGGCAGATTCTACTCGGTCGCGGCGCCTTCGCGACAGGGCCCTTCATGGCTTGCCCTCTGCTCCGTCGACGCACTCGCCCGCATGTGGCCGACATTGGGGGGCTTTCGATCGCCGCCCGGCCGCCTCGTCGCTTGGCATCGCCCATGCTCTGTTCCTTGGGGGGACGTATGTGGAACCCAGCCCCGAATCGAACCCGTAGCGAGGTGTCTGTTGAAGCGAGCCAGAACTGCACTCCCATCGGCCCTCCTGACCATCGCTCTCGCGATGACGATGATGACTCCCGGGCGCGCCGACGCGGATCCGGTCGCCGTGCGCTTCATCGAGGGCGTCACGCGGGGCTTTCTCACCGTCAGCGGGGTGGACGGCAAGTCGCTGGGCCAGGGTGACATCGCGCAGATCGCGCATCCCGGGTATGTCGAGAGCCGCATGGTCCTCCGCCTGCACGACGGCTCGCTTCACGACGAGACCGTCACCTTCACCCAGAACAAGGTGTTCAAGCTGGGGCGCCTCAAGCTGATCCAGAAGGGCCCCTCCTTCCCGGAGCCCTCCGAGATCTCGCTCGACGCCGCCACCGGAGAGTATCTCGTCAAGGCCTTCCCCGGGGACCGCGGCCGCGAGAAGGTTCATCAGGGAAAGCTGGAGGTGCCGCCCGATACCTACAACGGCATGATCGTGACCGTGCTCAGGAACCTGCCGCGCGGGGCCGGAGCGAGCGTCCACTACATCGCGTTCACCCCCAAGCCCTATGTCATCGAGCTCGACCTCCGCCCGCAGGGCGCGCAGAAGGTCCGCGTGGGGGAGGAGTCGCGGGGGGTGACCCGGTACGACCTCGTGGCGCGCATGGGATTCCTCCTTCGCCTCGGCGCCTCCATACTCGGCAAGACCCCGGGGCCGCAGCAGTGCTGGATCCTGGCGGACCCCGTGCCCGCCTTCGTGGGCTGCGAGGCGGCGCTGGCCAGCGTGGGCGGACCGCACTGGCGCATCGGCCTCGCCAGCCCCGCGCCCACGCCGAACGCGGCGGCCAAGCGGTGAGACGGGCATTCGCCCACGGGCTCCCGCTCGCGGCGCTGCTGACGCTCGCCCCCACCTTGGGGCCGGAGGCACAGTCCAGCTATCAGATGCTCGTGAACTTCGGCTCCGGCTGGAGGGAATCGGCCGACTTCGACAGCCTGGCTGCGTGCAAGCAGGGTGCCGCCGCCTTCGCCAAGAAGTATGCGATCCAGGCGGGCTGCGCCGAGTCGAGCGCGCTCGAGCGCTGGCGGGCCAACGAGAACTACCAGCAGCGAGCGGCGCGGTGCTCGGAGCTGTCGGAGGTGGGAATCGGCAAGAGGCCGACCACGTATTACACGATCTTTGGAACGGCGCGGGACTATTTCGCATTCGACACGTGCATGGCGCAGAATCGGCCGCCCTCCCGGTGATCGAGGCTGACATGAAATCGACTCCATCAACCCGTATACGCGAGCGGGTCGCCCTCGGATTCACGCTCGTCGAGGATGTGGTCTACCTCTCGCTCGCCCTGCTCCTGGCGGCAGGGGCGATCGGACTGGTGGCGCACACCGCACGGATCTTCGGGCAGGTGCTCGCCGAGGGCACCCTGGCCACCGGCGCGATCGCCGTGCTCGACCGGGTGCTCCTCGTCTTGATGGTGGTGGAGCTGCTCTACACCGTGCAGGTGTCGTTCCGCGAGCACAAGATCGCGCCCGAGCCCTTCCTGCTCGTGGCCATGATCGCCAGCGTGCGGCGCATCATCGTGCTCAACGCCGACATGGGAGAGACGGTCAAGCGCGGCGGCGAGGCCTTCCGGTCCGCCATGATCGAGACCGGCGTCCTCACCGCGGTGGTGCTGGCCATGGTGGCCGCGCTCGTCTTCCTCCGGAGGAACGCGCCCATCCGCGCCGAACGCGCGATGTAACCTCGCGCATTTGCGCGGCGCCGGGCGCGTCGAGTATGGTGAGGGCGTGGCCCGCATCGCGCCGAGCATCCTGTCCGCCGACTTCGCCGCGCTCGGGGACGCCATCGCGCGCGTGGAGGCGGGCGGCGCGGACCTGCTCCACGTGGACGTGATGGACGGCCACTTCGTTCCCAATCTCACCCTCGGCCCGCCCGTCATCGAGGCCATCCGCAAGCGCGCCCGGATTCCCCTCGATGTTCACCTCATGATCGAGGAACCCGAGCGCTGGGTGGAGACCTACGTTCGGGCCGGCGCGGACTGGGTCACGGTGCACCTCGAGGCCTGCACCCACCTGCAGCGGACCCTGGCCCAGATCCGGGAGGCGGGCGCCCGGGCCGGGGTGGCGCTCAATCCCGGCACGTCGCCGGAAGGCCTTCGATACGTGCTCGACGACCTCGACCTGGTCCTGGTGATGTCGGTGAACCCCGGATTCGGCGGGCAGACCTTCATCGCCAGCGCGTATCAAAAGATCCGCGATATCAGGAGCTTGGTTGGCTCAAGGGTGATCGAGGTCTCCGTGGACGGAGGCGTCAAGCGGGACAATGCGGCGGCCCTGGCCCAGGCCGGCGCCTCGGTGCTGGTGGCGGGCTCGGCGATCTTCGGGAGCCCGGACGCCGCCCAGGCGGTCAGGGAGTTGAGGAGTGCTTCGGAAGTAGCGAAATAGGCTTGACTTTTCGGTTCCCTCCCCTTAGTCTTTAGTCTTTCCAGAAGCATGCTTCTGGGTCAGCCATGTTCGACAACCTCACGACTCGCCTCAACGGGATCTTCGACCGGCTCCGTGGTTTTGGCCGGCTGACGGAGGAGAACGTCCAGGAGGCGCTCCGTGAAGTGCGGATCGCCCTCCTCGAGGCCGACGTCAACTTCAAGGTCGTCAAGACCTTCATCGAGCGGGTGCGCGAGAAGGCCATCGGGCAGGACGTTCTCAAGTCATTGACGCCCGGTCAGCAAGTGGTGAAGGTCGTCCACGACGAGCTGGTCACCTTGCTGGGCGGCTCCGCCCATCGGCTGGCCATGGCGGCGCACCCCCCCACCGTCGTCATGCTGGTCGGGCTGCAGGGATCAGGCAAGACCACGACGGCGGCCAAGCTCGCGCGCATGTTCCAGAAGCAGGGCCAGCATCCGATCCTGGCCTCCGCCGACGTCTACCGTCCGGCCGCCATCGACCAGCTCAAGACGCTCGGCGCCGCGCTCGGCATTCCGGTCCTGGGCGACCCGGCCATGAAGCCGCTGGCCATCTGCGCCGCGGCGCGGGACGAGGCCGCGCAGCGCGGGCTGTCGCCGCTCATCCTGGACACCGCGGGGCGGCTGCACATCGACGAGGAGATGCTCGGCGAGCTCAAGGCGATCAAGCGCGAGGTCGCGCCTCATCACGTGCTGCTGGTCGTGGACGCCATGACCGGGCAGGACGCGGTGACGGTGGCCGACAAGTTCAATGCCGCGGTGGGCGTGGACGCCTTCGTCCTCACCAAGATGGACGGGGACGCGCGCGGCGGGGCCGCGCTGTCCGTCCGCGAGGTCACCGGCCGCCCCATCGCCTTCGTGGGCATGGGCGAGAAGACCGACGCCCTGGAGCCCTTCCACCCCGACCGGCTCGCCGCGCGCATCCTGGGCATGGGCGACGTGCTCTCCCTGGTCGAGAAGGCGCAGTCCGTGGTGGACCAGTCGCAGGCCGAGGAGCTGGCGCGCAAGATCCGCGAGGAGACCTTCTCGCTGGAAGACTTCGCCAAGCAGCTCAAGCAGCTCCGTTCCATGGGCCCGCTGGAGCAGATCATGGACATGGTGCCGGGCCTCCGGGGCGCCGGCATGCCGAAGGAAATGAAGGGCGAGGAGGGCGAGCTGGCCCGCTACGAGGCCATCATCGCCTCGATGACCCCGGCGGAGCGCGAGACGCCGGCGCTGATCAACGGAAGCCGGCGGCTCCGGATCGCGCGGGGCAGCGGCACCCAGGTCGCCGACGTGAACCGGCTCCTCAAGCAGCACGCGCAGCTGAAGAAGATGATGAAGGGCCTCAAGCAGATGGAGGGACGGATGGGCAAGCTCAAGGGCGCGCTTCCGTTCCTCAACCGATAACCCCCAGCAACCGAGGTGATCACGTGGCGGTACACATTCGACTGAGACGGACAGGCACCACCAGGAAGCCGACCTATCGCGTGGTGGTGGCGGACTCGCGCGCCGCGCGCGACGGGCGGTTCATCGAGATCATCGGCCACTACAACCCGCTGTCCGATCCGCCGCTGCTCAAGATCGAGGCGGAAAAGGCCACCGCGTGGATCAAGAAGGGGGCGCAGCCGTCGAACACGGTGAAGCACCTCCTCAAGCGCGCCGGGGTCGGCAAGGTCTGACGTGACGGACGCCTCCGGCGCGCCCCTCATCGCGGTGGGCGAGGTGCTCGGCCCTCACGGGGTCCGTGGGGACGTGCGCGTGCGTCCGCTCACCGACCGGCCGCGGGAGCGATTCGACGCGCTCGAGTCCTGCTTTCTCTGGGAGCCGTCGGAGAACCGCAAGGAGCGGTGCCGCATCGTCTCCCGGCGCTTCGAGGCGACCAGCGTGCTCCTCCGGCTGGATGGCGTGGACTCTCCCGAGGCGGCTCGCGCGCTCGCGGGCCGGCTGCTCGCGGTGGAGCGAGACCATGCGCTGCCCCCCCGACCAGGCGAGTTCTATCCGTGGCAGCTCGAGGGGGCTTCGGTGGAGACGCCGGACGGCCGATCGCTGGGCCGGTTCCTCCGGGTGATGGACTCGCCCGCCCAGCCGCTCTGGGTGATCGAGCGGGAGGGGCGCGAGTGGCTCCTGCCCGCGGTGCCGGAGTTCGTGGTGGAGGTGAGCGTGGCCGAGCGCCGGATCGTGGCGACTCCGCCGGAAGGGCTGGACACGCTGTGAGGATCGACATCGTGACCCTGTTCCCGGGAATGCTGACGGGCGCTCTCGGCGAGTCGATCCTCGGCCGCGCGCAGGAACGCGGGCTGGTGGACATCCGCCTGTTCAATTTCCGCGACCATGCCGCAGGTCGCCACCTGGTCACGGACGACGCGCCCTT